>NZ_RCIH01000001.1:327844-655689 GCF_003675855.1 Halostella salina
GACGCCGACGACGAGGAGCTGCTCCGCTCCGTCGCCGAGACGTCGATGACCGGCAAGGGCGCGGAGCTGAACAAGGAGCATCTCTCCCAGCTCATCGTCGACGCCGTCTCGGCAGTCACCGTCGACGACACGCCCGACCTGGAGTTCCTCAACATCGAGACCCAGACCGGCCGCTCGGCCGGCGAGTCCGAGCTGATCAACGGCGGCACCGTCAGCAAGGACCCCGTCCACGACGACATGCCCACGTCCGTCGAGGACGCCGACGTCCTCCTGCTCGACCAGGCCATCGAGGTCGAGGAGACCAACGTCGACACCGAGGTCTCCGTGACGGACCCCGACCAGCTCCAGCAGTTCCTCGACCAGGAGGAGGAGCAGCTCAAGGAGAAGGTCGACAAGATCGCCGCCTCCGGCGCTGACGTCGTCTTCTGCCAGAAGGGCATCGACGACCTCGCCCAGCACTACCTCGCGAAGGAGGGCATCCTCGCCGTCCGCCGCGCGAAGAAGTCCGACATCGAGTTCCTCAAGGAGGTCGTCGGCGCGAACATCGTCTCCGACCTCAACAGCCTCTCCGCGGACGACCTCGGCTTCGGCGACGTGACCCGCGACGCCGAGGACGAGCTGTTCTACGTCACGGGCGAGGACACCCACGGCGTGACGCTCATCCTCCGCGGCTCGACCGACCACGTGGTCGACGAGCTGGAGCGCGGCGTCAACGACGCGCTCGACGTCGTCGCCCAGACCGTCTCCGACGGCCGCGTCGTCGCCGGCGGCGGTGCCATCGAGGTCGAGGTCGCCAGCCGCCTGCGCGACTTCGCCGACGGCGTCGAGGGCCGCGAGCAGCTGGCCGTCGAGGCGTTCGCCGACTCGCTGGAGCTCGTCCCGCGCGTCCTCGCCGAGAACGCCGGGCTGGACTCCATCGACACGCTCGTCGACCTGCGCGCCGACCACGAGGCCGGCGACGTCCGCGCGGGCCTGAACGTGTTCTCCTCCAGCGTCGAGGACACCTTTGACGCCGGCGTCGTCGAGCCCGCACACGCCAAGGAGCAGGCGCTCTCGTCTGCCACCGAGGCCGCGAACCTCGTGCTCAAGATCGACGACATCATCTCCGCCGGCGACCTCTCGACCGACAAGGAGGACGACGAGGCCGGCGGCCCCGGCGGTGCCGGCGGCATGGGCGGCATGGGCGGCGGCATGGGCGGCATGATGTAAACTCGGCTCACACCGACTACATCACCCCCTGACTGCTGTTCCGTTCGCTCACCGATCTGTTGCGATCCGATTTTTCCCGCGGTACCGATGGCCCGTACGTCGGAGACTTAACGGTCGGTACTGCGTCGGCGATGTCGCTGCGCGATGCCTGTCACGACAACGTGGCCGGGAGCGCGTGCCGCGAACGGACGTGAGCGGCCGCGCGAGGACGCGGAACGCGGCTGGGACTCCAGCGCGTGTCGGCCGCCGAGGCCGACCGCGCAACACAGGCTGTCCTGGTGGATAACGAAGGGCGAGCGAGGCGCTTCCCAAGCGCCGAGCGAGGGCTTTACCGTCGGCTGTACGTCTACGAAGGATCTCGGCACCAGAGGTGCCGAGTCCTTCGGGCCGGTACAGCCGGCGGTATTAGTCCTGGATATCCAGTTCGAACTGCTCGTTCTCGCTGGCGGCGTCCAGTACGACGCTGGTGTTGCTCTCGTTGATGTCCGGGTCCGTCAGCAGTTTCTTGATCTGGGCGTTCATCCCGTCGGTGTCCTGGAACTTGCCGATGGCGATGATGTCGTAGTTGCCGGTGACCTCGTACACGCTTATCATCTGCTTGTGGCCCTCGAGCCGGCCGGTGATGTCCGGGAGGGCGTTCCCCTCGACTTTCAGCTGGATGATCGCCGTCACGTCGTAGCCGAGCGCGCTGTAGTCGACGACCGGTGTGTACCCGTCGATGACGCCCTCCTCCTCCAGGTCCGAGAGGTGGTTCGACACCGTCGTCACCGAGACGTCCAGTTCCTCGCCGAGGCTCCGCAGGCTCGCGCGACCGTCGTTCAAAAGTGCATTCACTAGCTCCGCGTCGAGATTTTCGTACGTCATTACTTCGGGGGTCGTTCTCCAGGCATTAGAATTTAACGAATATCCAATTTCATCCGTATAGGGGAAGAATTGCGCAGAGGGACAGGACTTTAGTAGTAGGCATATTTGACTACGGTGACGAGAAAGATGACAACCGGAAATCTTGCAGACGAGGCCGATGGCCTCACCGAGGCGGAGGAAGCGGTGTTAGAGGAGATCGAGGAGGAGAACGTCAAGTTCGTCCGGCTGCAGTTCACCGACATCACCGGCACGGTCAAGAACGTCTCCATCCCGGCGGGGCAGGTCGAGAAAGCGTTCAAAGAGGGCATCTGGTTCGACGGCTCCTCGATCGAGGGGTTCGTCCGGATCCAGGAGTCGGACATGCGCCTCGAACCCGACCCCGAGACGTTCGCGGTCCTCCCGTGGCGGACCGACGACAACGCGGCCAGCGCCCGTCTCATCTGTGACGTGGCAAACACCGACGGGACGCCGTTCGAGGGCGGCCCACGGCAGGTCCTGAAAAGCGTCATTGAGCGCGCCGAGTCGATGGGCTACGAGATCTCCATCGGTCCCGAGCCGGAGTTCTTCCTGTTCGAGAAGGACGAGCACGGGAAGGCGACGACAAATCCCCACGACTCCGGCGGCTACTTCGACCTCGCGCCCAAGGACCTCGCGTCCGACGTGCGCCGCGAGATCATCTTCACGCTGGAGGACATGGGCTTCGAGATCGAGGCCAGCCACCACGAGGTCGCCGAGGGCCAACACGAGATCAACTTCAAGTACGACGACGCGCTGGGCACGGCCGACAACATCGCGACGTTCCGCGCGGTCGTCCGCGCCGTCGCCGAGCAGCACGACCTGCACGCGACGTTCATGCCCAAGCCGATCGGCGAGATCAACGGCTCCGGCATGCACAGCCACATCTCGCTGTTCGACGAGGACGGCAACGCCTTCGCCGACGACGACGACGAGTTCAACCTCTCGGAGCTCGCGTACAACTTCATGGGCGGCGTCCTGAACCACGCCCAGGCGTTCACGGCCGTCACGAACCCGACCGTCAACTCCTACAAGCGCCTCGTCCCCGGTTACGAGGCCCCGGTGTACATCGCGTGGTCCGACGTGAACCGCTCGGCGCTGATCCGCGTCCCCGACGCGGCCGGCACGAGCGCCCGGTTCGAGATCCGCAGCCCGGACCCGTCGTGTAACCCCTACCTCGCGTACGCCGCGGTCATCTCCGCCGGCCTGGAGGGCATCGAGAACGACGCCGACCCCGGCGACCCGGTCCGCGAGGACATCTACGAGTTCGACGACGAGAAGCGGGAGGAGTACGGCATCGAGACGCTCCCCCCGAACCTCGGCGCGGCCGTCGACGCCCTGGAGGAGGACGAGGTCATCACCGAAGCGCTGGGCGACCACGTCAGCGAGAAGTTCGCCGAGGCGAAGAACGCCGACTACGCGGACTACAAGACCCACGTCAGCTCGTGGGAGGAGGAGAAGTACCTGGAGAAGTTCTAACTCGGCCGACCTACGCTTTTTTCGTCCGGACGACTGCACCGGGTGCGACGATGATACCGCCGACGCCCAGCGCCGCCACCGCGACGACTGCCACCCGCGGCAGCGGGACGACGAGCCAGAGCGCCGCGACCGCACCGAGCACAGCGGCCGTGACGAGCGCGTAGCCGACGCCGACGGTCGATCGGGGCCACGGCTCCGCCGGGACCGCCACGAGGTGCCACGCGGCCAGCGCGCCGGCGGCCGCGCCGAACGCTGCGAGCGGGTCCGTCGCGCCGCCGCTGACCGCGACCGCGACGACCCCCGCGACCGTCGCCGCGCCGAACGCGAGCGCCGGCCCGTCCTCGACGCGGTCGACGGCGGCCGCTATCCCCGCCAAATACGCCGCGCCGACGGCCACGCCGGCGACCACGTCGACCAGGTAGTGGACGCCAAGCACCAGCCGCGAGAGGGAGATGACGACGACCAGCCCCCCTGCGGCGGCGAACCGCTGCCGGCGGGTTCCCACGTCGGTCCACAGGGCCAGCGCGCCCCACACTGCGGCGCTGCCGACCGCGTGGCCGCTCGGGAAGCCGTAGCTCTCGGCGCTGACGGTCTCGGCGTACACCGGTTCGAACGCGGCCGGCACCGCCGCCGGTAGCGCTGGCGGCGCGACTGGGGGCCGGGGGAGCGCGAAGGCGTGCTTGAGCGCCAGCGTCAGCGCCACCGCGCCGAGCGCGACCCCGACGATCCGGGCGGCGCGGTCGCGGTCCCAGTACCAGTACAGCAGTGAGAGGATCAGGACGTACAGCCAGATGTCGCCCAGCTGGGTCACCAGCGCGAAGGCGGCCGCGACGCTCTCGGGCAGCAGTTCGCGGAGGGCGTCGACCGCCGCGCCACCGCGGCTCATGAGCGCCAGTCGCCGACCGCGTTCCGCAGGCGACCGGGCAGGCCGAGCACCGAAAGTCCCGCGCCCACCAGCATCATCAGGACGTAGAGGCCGAGCGTCGACAGCCAGACGACGAGCATGGCGAGGATCGCCCAGCCGCCCGACAGCAGGTAGAACGCGCCGATCGTCATCGCGGTGCCGTACAGCAGGACGAGGTACGGCCCCCAGCCGCGGGCGTGGCCCCGTCGGACCCGCCTGCGGACGTACCGTTTCAGGTCGTGCTCTATCTCCTCGCGGTGGACCGTCCGGTCCTCGATATCGTCCTCGAACGCCGCCAGCTCCTCGCGGAGCCGCTCGACCTCGGCTTCGAGGTCCTCCCCGTCGTCCGCTTCCTCGTCGTCCGCGCCGGGAGCCGTGTCAGGGTCGTCAGCCGATGGTCCACCGGTCGCGGCCGTGTCGTCCTCCTCGGTCATCGGTCGGGTCGTCCGTAACTGTCGACCGCCCGGGTGTTGTACTTGCCGGTCCGCCCGGTCGGCGTACCCGGTCCTGACGGCGTTGACCACCGCACCGAGCATGAGCAGTATCGCGCCGACGTACAGCCACGTCACCAGCAGCAGGACGCCGCCGAGGACGCCGTAGGCGGCGTACGCGTCGGCGCTGGCGGCGTACACGCGGAACCCGGTGCCGAGCACCGTCCACCCGGTCGCAGCGAGGACGGCCCCCGGCAGGGCGTCCCGGAGCGACAGCGGTACGTTCGGGAACACGTAGTACAGCGGGAGGAAGACGACGACGAGCGTGAGAAAGCCCGCCAGCGACGCCAGCTCGCCCGCGAACGGGCCGCCGAGGACGGCGACCGCCGCGGCGACGCCGGCGACCGCGGCTCCGCCCGCGCCGACCGCGAACAGGACGACCGCGCCGTCGCGCAGTTCGGTGACCAGCGTCCCCTCGTCGGTCGTGCCGAACACCTGCGAGAACGCGCTGTCGAGGCCGCGGAACACCTTCAGACCGCCCCACAGCAGCCCGCCGACGCCGACGAGCGTCGCGCCGCCCCGGCCGGCGTCGGCCGTCAGCGCGTCCCGGATCAGGTCCGCCCCGGTCGGCGTGAGGAGCTGGTCGGCGGTAGCGACGACCGCATCGGCAAGCGCGTCGCCGCCCAGCACGCTCGCCACGACCAGCGCGAGCAACAGCAGCGGCACCAGCGAGACGAAGGCGTAGTACGCGATGCCGGCTGCCAGGAACGTGACCTGTCGCTCCCGCACGACGGCGACGACGCTCCGCACGAATCCGACGGCTCCAGTGACGCTCCGGCGCACGACGGACCCTTCGCCGGCCGGACACTAATGGCTCGCGCTCCCGACGGGGGCGACGTGGTCTCGACCTGTGCCGGCTTACTCGTGGGCGGTCGCCTCACGGATCGCCGCCACGTCGGCGTCGGTCTTGAACGTCGTCCCGCCGTAGTGGGCGCGGGAGGCCGCGTAGCCCGCCTCGCGCAGTTGGTCGAGGAACGCGTCCATTCCGGCGGCGGGGCGGCTCCACTGCTTGCAGAGCCGATGCTGGTCGTAGTGGGTCGGCTCGTCGAGTTCGGCTTCGAGCGTGTCGAGGAGGTCGCGGGCTCTCCCGGCCGTGCCCATGTCGTCGCTCACCGCGTCCCGAACGGCCGCGACGAACTCGTGCTCCCGCAGCGAGCCGAGCCAGACCGGCCCGGCCGTCGTGACGCGCTCGCCGCCGCAGTGTGGGCAGTCGTCCAGCGGGTCCGCGATCAGGCCGCGCTCGGTCTCGCGGTAGAGGCAGTCCTCGCAGTGGTAGACGTGGCCGAGTTCGTCCACGGCGGCGTTGGCGTCGGTCGCACGGTGCTCCAGTTCGAGGTACGTCCGGGCGTAGTGGTTCGTCGCGTGGGACAGCAGCGGGCGGACGCCCACGTCGTAGCGCGCGGCGGTCCGGGCCAGCGCCGAGACGAGCACGCGCAGGCCCATCTCGCCGTGGTAGTCGGTGTTGCGCGGCACGGCGCTGTACTTGCGGACGCCGCTGTCGAAATGCGCGCCACAGAGCGGCGCGGTGTCGGTTGCGGTGACACAGACCAGGTTCCGCGCGTTGGCGAACGCGGCGTCGGCGTACGGGATCGGCGTCCCGAACGGGTCGATGTCGACCACGTCGAACAGCTCCTCGTGCATGAGTGCGTTCGCGTCGCGCTGCACGGCTTCGCCGTCGAGGTCGTTCGCGGCGAGGTTGCGCTCACAGAGGGCGACGGCGTCTCCGTCCACGTCACAGAGCGTCGCGTCCCACCCCTCGGCGGCGGCCCGAACGCCGCGGATGCCGCTTGCCGCCATCGCGTCGAGGTACGAGTCGGCCCGCGGCTCGCGCTCGCCGTACGCCCGCAGGACGGCGACGGTGAGGTCCCGGTTCAGCTCCTGCACCGGGTTGAAAAACACCGCGTCGTCGATGCCCTCGCTCTCCTGCTCGGGGACCTCGATCTCGACCCCGCCTTCCCGGACGTGCATACTCGCCCTCGCCGCGCCGCCGCCGTAAGCGATGCGGATCGCCGGTCGGCAGGCCCGGGCGGCGCTCGCTACGCTCGCCCGGCTGGCCGTCGCCCGCTCGAACAACTTCCCGGGTGGGACTGAAAGGGGCCGCGCGCTCGCCAGCCGAGGCGACGCAAGCACCGCAGGCCGACGGCCGAGGAGCGCAGCGAGCCGCAGGCGGCGAGCGCGCGGGGGCTTTCGGGGCGATCGTACTCACCGGCCACGCCGTCACGTTCGCGGGCGACGGCTCCTTACTTGATCCCCGACACCGAACCTGTTTTGTCGGGGGCCTCCCTACGCCGGGACAGTGATCGGACGCGACGGCGGCCCGGGGTGGCGACGGTGACCCGCGTCGAGGAGTGGCAGGCCGCGCTGGCGGAGGCCGGCGAGCTGACGCCCGACGCGGTCAGCCGCATCACCGCCGTCCACGGCGACCGCGGCGTCCGCGCCATCGAGGCCGTCTCCGAGGGTCGGGTGAAGGAGTACCGCGACTTCACCGTCGTCGTCGGCCACCGCGAGGAGTACGTCGTCGAGGACGGCGGCTGCACCTGCAAGGACAGCGAGTACAACCTCGACCCCGAGGATCCCACCGAACTCTGCTGGCACACGCTCGCGGTCGCCATCGCCGAACGCATCGGCGCGGTCGAGCACCACGACATGTGGTACTCGGAGGTCAGAGAATTCCTCTAAAGAAAGCCCTTGCGCGCCGCTGGCGCGGCGCGCTGCGCCCTTTTCATGTCCGCCGCCAGAATCGCTGCGCGATTCTCGCTAAGGCCCGCTAGTCTGCGCGAGCGCTGACGGTCGTCAGCGCACGCTTCGGGTGCCTGCCCTCCCCCGGACGCTCGCCCGCGGCGCGAAAGCGCGCCGCGCGCTCGCGCTGGCCGCGTGGCAATGTCGGGCTACGCTATCTCGACCGCAACCTCGTTCCTCCGGAGGAACGGCGGCGTCAGGGGGTCGTCGTAGCGCAGGAGGAACGGCTCCCCCTGCGGTTGCAGTTCGTGGGCCGCGAGCGTGTCGAGCAGTTCGCGCTCGTACTTCCGGACGCGCGCCGCCGAGGCCGTCCACGAGAAGGACGTGACGGCCAGCTTTCTGGTGTCCTCGACGACCAGTTCGACCGCCGGATCCGTCGGCTCCGGGGCCGTCTCCGGCGTGTACTCGCCGGGGAGGTAGAACGCCATCGTCACGCCCGTCTCCGTCTCGGTCGAGCGGACCGGCGCGGTCATGGCGACCTCGGCCCCCTCGGTGCGCACCGGCGCGGTCATCGCTACCTCGTCGCCGGCCCGGTTCTCCCCCGCGATGTAGCCGGCCAGCCGCCGGAACGCCGCCCGCTCGGTCCCGGCGGTCGTCTCGGCCAGCACCGTCCGCGGGTAGCGCCTGATCTCGACGCCGTCGACCGTCCGGACGGTCGCGTACCGGACGCGGTCGGTCGCCGCCGCGAGGTAGAGGCTCCGCCCGATCCACGCCGCTGCGAGGCCGCCCGCTGCGGCCAGCGCCCACTTCGTTGCCCTGTGCATGGACGCCCTACGTCGCGAACGTACAAAACCAGCACCGTGGGTCGCCACCGCCGAGGCTACGCGTCGGCGCAGATATCGACGAAGTTCCGCAGGATCGTCAGCCCCGTCTCGCCGCTCTTCTCCGGGTGGAACTGCGTGCCGAACACGTTGCCGGCCTCGCTGGCGACGATGCTCGGGAACGCGGTCCCGTAGTCGGTCGTCGCCACCACCGCGTCGGCGTCGTCAGGCTGGGCGTAGTAGGAGTGGACGAAGTAGGCGTACTCCCCATCGACGCCGTCGACCAGCGGATGGTCGCGCTCGACGGAAAGTTCGTTCCAGCCCATGTGGGGCACTTTGCGGTCGCCGTCGAACCGGACGTTCGTCCCGGGGACGAGGGCGAGGCCCTGCACATCGCCCTGGCCGGCGCGTTTGGCCTCCTCGCTGCTGGTCAGGAGCATCTGCATCCCGAGACAGATCCCGAAGACGGGCTGGCCGCGCTCGGCGGCGTCGACGAGCGCCTCGCGGTACGGCCCGGCGTTCTCGACGCCCTCGCGGAACGCGCCGACGCCCGGGAGCACGATGCCGTCCGCCTCGGCGAACGTGCCGGGATCGTCCGAGACCGTCACGTCCGCACCGGCGCGCTCCAGCCCTCTGGTCACGCTCCGGAGGTTCCCGAGGCCGTAGTCGACGACGACGACCGACGCCGTCGCCTGGGTCGCCGTCTGCGTCTGCTGGCTCATGGCCGAACGTTGGCGGAGGCGGGGCAAGTCGCTTTCCCTTACACGACCTCGCGGAGTTCCGTCAGGTCCGCGACCGTGTGGGTCGGCTCGCGCTCCAGCGGCTCCGGGTCGTGGTTCGGGCGGTCGACGTAGACGGAGTCGATCCCGGCGGCGTGGGCCGCCACCACGTCGGTCGCGCTGTCGCCGACGTACAGCGCGCGGTCGGCGTCGAGCGCGGCCAGCGCGTCCTCGATCAGGTCCGGTTCGGGCTTCTTCCGGGCGACGCCCGCGACCGACATCTCGCGGCCGATCGCCGGGTCGAACCGGCCGGCGAGGTCGTAGTGGTCGACGATGAACTCGATAGTCGGGTGCTGGTTGTTGCTCACGATGGCACAGTCCGCGTCGAACTCGTCGACGACGGCCACGTCGTCGTACAGCGCCTTCCCGCCGTTCTCGATGGCCTCGCGCTGAGCGCGCAGGACGTGGTGCTCGCGGCGCTCCCAGAACGCCTCGTGGTCGACGCCGTAGGTCTCGCAGATTGCGTCGAGGTCGTCCATCCGCCCCCGCATGCAGTAGTCGACGTGGTCCGGATCGGGGTCCGCGATGCCCACGTCCCGGAACGCCGCGCGGACCGCGGGCGCGATGACATCGGGCGTCGACCGCTCGACGATCACGCCGTCGTTGTCGAACAGGACCGCGTCGTAGCTGGTGGCGTCTCCCATTCGACCGCGGCTAGGGACCGGACGGCGATATATCCCGCGCTCGGACGTCGGGCCGTGTCAGAACTCCCCGAGCCGAGACTGGCCGCCCTCGCCCGCCCCCTCGCCGGCGAGGTCGGCCGCGGTCGCGATCGTCTCCTCGAACGTCCCGCGCTGGCTCCGGTCGTACAGCGTCGCTGCCGGGTGGACACAGACGAGCACGCGCCGCGGCTCGCCCGCAATCCGCACGTCCGACAGGTTGCCGGCCTCCTTGGTCACCGCCACGTCGCGTCCGAGCAGGTGCTGACTCGGCACCTTCCCGAGCGTGACGACAACCTCGGGGTCGACGGCGTCGATCTCGGATTCGAGATACCCGCGGCAGTTCGACAGTTCCTCCGTCGTCGGGTCGCGGTTCTCCGGCGGGCGACACCTGACGCAGTTGGTGATCCGGACCGCCCCGCGCTCCAGCCCAGCCTCCAGCAGCACCTCGTCCAGCACGTCGCCGCTCCGGCCGACGAACGGCTCGCCCTGCTCGTCCTCGTTGGCTCCCGGCGCTTCGCCGACGAACAGCACGTCGGCGTCCGCCGGGCCGGTCCCGTTGACGATCCGACTCCGGGACTCGCAGAGCGCAGGGCAGCGCTCGCAGTCCGTGACCGTCAGTCCGTCCATCCCGTCCATACCGTCACGTTCGCCCGCCCCCACTATGCTCTTCGGGTTCGTCCGCCGTCGGCGGTCGTCGGTGCCACGTCACCCCGGGCCGACCCCGTCGCCCGGGTCCCGCCGCCGCAGGTCGTCCCCCGCACGCGCCGCCAGCCGTGCCACGCGGAGCGGCTCGGGGCGGCCGCCCGCCGGCGTGAACGCGCGGACGACGCGGGCGGCCTCGTCGTCGTCGACGCCGACGCTCCGGACGAACACCGTATCCCCGTCCACCTCGACCTGCCGACGCGGCGGCAGCGCCTCGTACGCCGCCAGCCGGCGGTCCAGCGCGTCGCCGTCGAACGCCTCACGGAGCGACGGCTCCAGCCCGTCGCTGTCCTCGAACGTGACCGCGAGGGCGGGGCGCTCGGTCGCGGCGTGGACGCGCTCCAGGTCGACGACGTTGTACCACGCCAGCGCGACGCCGGCCACCAGCACGTAGCGTACGTCCTCGCGGTCCAGCCGCTCCCAGAGGTCGACGGTCCCGGCGGTCGCGTCGCTCCCGCCCACGGTGCACGAAGAAAACGCGAACCCGTCGACGACGCGGGACGCCCGGACGACCGCGCCGGCCAGCGTGCTCCGGTCGCCGCGGTACGATTCGGCCACGCCGAGCGCCCGCGTTCCGGGTTTCATCATAGTGTTCGCTCTCGTCACGTATCGGTGGTCGCCGGTGTCGGAGCTGGCGACTACCGGTACACAGTGAGAGCGAACACTATCAGCTCGCGTCGCTCTCCTTGATGTCCTTCAGTCGGTCGATCAGTTCGTCGCTCGACGCCCCGATCTCGAACTCGACATCGCCGTCGTGGTCGTTTGCCCCTGTCGCTACCCCGTCGTCATCGTCGATGTCGGCGTCGATGTTCTGGTTCTCTTGTTCCGATTCGTCGTAGCTCCCGAAACCCATGCTACACACGTCACTAACGACTTCGACCTAAAAAATTCCTCGCAGGCGACAACCCGGTGGTATTTTCGATGAATCGACCGGGACCGCTCGGTCCCGCACCGTTTTCCCGGTCGACCACCCACTGTGACGCATGGAGGTCGTCAACGTCACCGCGGACGCGGACACGTTCACCTGCAACGCCTACCTCGCCCTCGGCGAGCGAACGACGCTGGTCGACGCCGGGTCGATGCCGGGCGTGGTCGACCGGATCCGCGAGGCAACCGCCGGCGTGGATGCCGTCGTGCTGACCCACCAGCACGGCGACCACGTCGAGGAACTCGACGCCGTCGTCGATGCGTTCGACCCCGAGGTCGTCGCGTACGCCGACCACCCCCACCGGACGCGGGCGATCGACGACGGCGACGAGGTGGTCGTCGGCGACGAGCGGACCGAGGTGGTGTTCACGCCCGGCCACGCCGACGACCACGTCTCGCTGGTCGGCCCGGAGAGCATCTTCAGCGGCGACGTGGTCGTCCACGACGACGGCGCGTTCGACTACGGGAGCTTCGGCCGGACCGACTACCCCGGCCAGTCCCGTGAGGCACTCATCGACAGCATCGAGCGCATCCTCGACCGACTCCCGGACGGCGTCGAACACATGTACGCCGGCCACGGGGGCGTGTTCCACGGCGACGTCCGGGACGTGATCGAGACGGCGCTGTCGCGGGCGGAAAAGCGCGAGCCGAAGTACCCTGACGAGTAGCGCGGCTGGCCGGCGGCGAACGAAGCGGAAAAACGACCGAGTTACGCGCTGCGGGACTCCTTCGCCTTCGGGCGGAGGTTCCCGTAGCCGCACTTCCGGCACTTGTCGGTCCGCTTGGGGTTGCGGGCGTTACAGCGCATGCAGATCATCTTGTCGAGGATTCGCCCCTCCGCTTTGTCGAACGTAGCCATACCCGCCCGTTGCCAGCGGCCGGATAAAAGGGTTTCCGAGTGCGCTCGCTACTCCTCGGCGAGGTACTCGTCCTGAACGGCCACCACCTCGGCCGAGTCCTCGCAGTCCGCGTACCGTTCGAGGGGTTCGGCGTTCAGCTGCAAGAACGTCTCGCCCCACGTGAACTTCGAGAGGATCCGTTCGGCGTGCTCGCGTTCGCCGAGGATCGTCAGCCCGGCGGCCAGCGCCTCGACGGTCGTCAGGCGGAACGGCTTCCCGTAGTTGACGGGGTTGGCGGCGACGAGGAAGGGGAGCGCCCGGTGTTCGCCCGGCAGGTCGAACATCGCCTCGCCGGCCGTCTCCCACGAGCAGTCGAGCGCGACGAGCCGTCCGGCGTCGGCGTCGGCCGGCGACAGCGCCCGCTCCGCGTGGGGGTTCAGCACGACGCCGTACGGCGTCGCCCCCGCCGTCGGATGGAGTTCGGCCAGGTCGAAGCGGTCGAGCTTCCGGGCCGTGCATTTGTCGGGGTCGTCGTCGCCCTCGTACAGGACGTGCAGGTCCACGCGTCGGCGTAGACGGGTGGCCGGCAAAAACGCTCGGACTCCGCCGCCGGACGCCGGCGAGGCGGCGGGAGAACAGTTAAGGGAGCAGCGTCACCCGGTGCCCGTATGATCGAGGTCGGAGACGACGCCCCATCGTTCCGGCTGCCGGGTACAGTCGACGGCGAGTTCGCCGAGTTCGCGCTGGACGACTACGTCGGCGAGTCGATCGTCGTCCTGGTGTTTTACCCCGCGGACTTCAGCCCGACCTGTACCGACGAGCTGTGTAGCCTCCGGGACTTCGACGTGGTCGCCCTCCGGAACGAGGTGACGATCCTCGGCATCTCGGGCGACAGCGCGTACAGCCACCGGGCGTTCGCCGAGGAGTACGGCCTCGGGTTCCCGCTGTTGTCCGACTCCCTCGGCGACGTCGCGGCGAAGTACGGCGTCCGCCACGACGAGTTCCGCGGCCACGCGCACCGCCCACAGCGGTCGGTGTTCGTCGTCGACGTGTCCGGGACCGTCCAGTACATCTGGGTCGCGGACGCGACGGTGGAGCTACCGGATCTGGACGCCGTCCGCGACGCGATCGAGTCGGTGCAGGACGACGGCGTTGCGATCGAACGCTACCGGACCGCGGGGAATCACTATCGGTACGGCCGTTCGGAGTTCGACGCGGCCCGGGAGCGCTACGAGGCGGCCGGGAGCGACGACGCGGGCGACTGGGCCGCCGCGGCCGACGGGTTCGAGGAGGCGGAGGGGTACTTCGACTCGGCGGTGGGTTCCTTCGCCGCCGCAGAGCGGTTCGGGTCCGGTCCGATCGCGGACAGCGCGGCGACGGCTGGCGATGTCGCTGACGCGTATCGGCGGGCAGCGAAGTGGTTCTCGGAGTCGGCGGACTACTACGCCGACGGCCGCCCCGACCTGGGCGACGAGTACCGCGAGGACGCGGCCGACGCGCTGGCGTCGGTCGAGGACGAGTCGGTCCCGGACCTGTACGCGCTCGGTCAGTGACCGACCCGCGGTCGGCTGACCGACGGTATCACCGCCGGAGTACGCCGACCGCGACACCGACCGACGGCAGGGACACCAGCAGGAGCGCGAGGATCCCGCCGAACCAGACCGAGACGACGTTGAGCCCGAGCAGCGTGATCAGGATGACCGCCTTCTGGTTGATGGAGAGCATGCGCGCCGGTTCGGCCATGGGCGGCAAACCGTCTTCGGTCCCGGGCGACCGACGGGTTTTCCAGCCCCCCGGCCGCAGTGGGGAGCATGGCCGACGCCGAGGCGACGGTCCGGGCGTACTACGCCGCGCTCGACGAGGGGGCGTACGGCGACCTCGAGTCGCTGCTCGCGCCCGACTTCGTCCAGCACCGACCGGACCGGACGTTCGAGGGCCGCGAGGCGTTCGTCGCGTTCATGCGCGACGACCGGCCGATGACCGACACGACACACGAGCTGCTGACCGTGTTCGTCGCCGGCGACGCCGTCGCGGTTCGCGGCCGCCTGCTCGACGCCGACGGCGAACCGCTGTTCCCCTTCGTCGACGTCCACGAACTGGACGGTGACGGCCGGATCGAGCGCCTGGAGACGTTCACGCGGTGAGCGCCCCTACTCCCGCTCGCCCGCACCAAGGGCGCTCTCGCCGACGGGGTCCTCACCCTCGATGACCTCCTGGCCGCCCATGTACGGGCGGAGCGCCTCCGGCACCGTGACGGTGCCGTCCTCGTTCTGGTAGTACTCCATGACGGCGACCATCACGCGCGGAACGGCCAGCCCCGACCCGTTCAGCGTGTGGAGGTACTCGGCGCTCTCGTGGCGCTCCGGCCGGTAGCGCAGGCCGGCGCGGCGCGCCTGGAAGTCCTCGAAGTTCGAGACGCTGGAGACCTCTAGCCAGCGCCCGCCTTCCTCGGGGCCGTCGTCCATGTCGTCGCCCGGTGCCCACACCTCGATGTCGTACTTTTTGGCCTGGGTAAAGCCCATGTCGCCGGTGCACATGTCCAGCACGCGGTAGGGGAGGCCCAGACGGTCCAGCACTTCCTCGGCCTCGCCGAGCAGGCCCTCCAGCCGGTCGTAGCTCTCGTCGGGGCGGACGAAGTTGACGAGTTCGACCTTGTGGAACTGGTGGACGCGGACGTACCCCCGGGTCTCGGTGCCGTGCTCGCCGGCCTCGCGCCGGAAGTTCGGCGAGAACGCCTGGTGTTTGACGGGGAGGTCGTCGTCCAGCAGGATCTCGTCGCGGTACATGTTCGTCACCGGTACCTCGGCGGTCGGCAGGAGCCAGAGGTCGTCGTCGTCGTACTCGTCGTCCTGCCGCGCGCCGACGCGGTAGGCGTCGTCGGCGAACTTCGGGAGCTGTCCCGTCCCCCGCATCGACTCGCTGTTGACGGGGATCGGCGGGAGCACGTCGTCGTACCCCTGCTCGCGGTGCACGTCGAGCATGAACTGGACCAGCGCGTGCTCCAGCCGCGCGCCGGCCCCCTTGACGAACTGGAAGCCGCCGCCGGTCACCTTCGCGCCGCGCTCGAAGTCGAGCACGTCCAGTTCCTCGCCGAGGTCGTAGTGGGGGACGACCTCGTCGGGCAGGTCCCGCAGGTCGTCGAACCCCTCGCGGTAGCGCTCGACGTTGTCGCTCTCGTCGTCGCCGACCGGGACGCTCTCGTGGGGGACGTTCGGCAGTGCGAGCATGCGCTCGTCGAGTTCTGCGGCGAGTTCGTCGGCGCGCTCCTCGACCGACTCCAGTTCGGCCTTGAGTTCGCTGGAGCGCTCGATTGCCTCCTGAGCCGCCTCCTCCTTGCCCTCCTGTTTCAGCTCCCCGATGCGGCTCGACACCTCGTTGCGCTCGTGGCGCAGGTCGTCGCCGCGGGCCTTCAGCTCGCGCCACTCCTCGTCCAGCGCGAGCACCTCGTCGACATCGACGCCGTCGACCCCCTTGCGGTCGACGGCCTGCCGGACCTCGTCGGGGTGCTCGCGTAGATACGTCCGGTCGAGCATTGTTGTCCGTGGGTTCTCGACGCCGTGGCAAAACCGTGTCGGAACTGTGGGACGCCGTCACGGTGGCGGGGCGTCGGTCGCGGCCGCCGGGGTCCGACCGGCCACCCCACGCTTATGCGCCGGCGGTCCCCAGTAGGGACGTATGTCCGACCGTTTCCACGCGTCCCGCCGCGGGGTGCTGACGGCGACCGCCGCGGCGCTTGCGGTCCCCGCTGTCGTCGGGGCGCGCTCGGCGACCGAGGCCGACACACAGACCGAGACGTTTCGGCTGGCGAGCGACCTCGACGGCTGGCGGGGCGTCGCCCCCGCCGCGATCGAGGGCGAGATGAACCCGACGCTGTCGCTGACGCCGGGCGAGGAGTACGAGATCGTCTGGGAGAACGCCGACGGCGTCTCACACAACCTGTACGTCGAGGACGGGAGCGGCGACGCGGTCGCCAGCACCGAGACGGTCGGCGAGGAGGGCGCGACCCGCTCGGTGACGTTCACCGCGACCGAGGCCGTCGCGACGTACCGCTGTCGCATCCACGGGTCGATGACGGGCGACGTGCAGGTCGGGTCGGAGACGACGACCACAACGACCGAAGACGGCGGGACCGACACGACCCAGGCGTCGGACACGACCGGCGTCGACGGCGGAACGACCACGACCGACACGGCCGAAACGACGGCCGACGGAGGCGACGACGGCACGGACGCCACGGACGGCGACGGCGGAGCGGGTGACGACGGCAGCGACGGATCCGGGGACGGCGACGACAGGGAGGACGGCGGCGACGGCTCCAGCGACTCCGGCGGACAGCCCGGGTTCGGCGTCGCCGCGGCGGTCGCGGGGCTGGCCGGCGCGCTCGGCCTGCGGCGTCGGCGACGCTGACCGGGTCGGGACGGTGTCACGTGCCGCGGCACGAGGTTTTTTGCCGCCCGGGGGCGGCGGTTTTCCCATGGACGCGGGAGACGTTCGGCGGGTGACGACGGGCGACTGCACTGACCTGTACTACGTCGACACCGGGATGTACGGCACCGCGGAGTACGGCTCGGTGTACGTGGTCGACGACGAGCGGCCGGCCATCGTGGACACGGGGATCGGGACGAACTACGAGCGTATCCTCGACGCGCTGGCGGAGGCCGGGATCGACCCCGAGGAACTGGCCGTCATCGCGGTGACGCACGTCCACCTCGACCACGCGGGCGGCGCGGGCTTTCTCGCCGACGCGTGCCCGAACGCCGAGGTGTACGTCCACGAGCGCGGCGCGCGCCACCTCGCGGACCCCTCGCGGCTCTGGGAAGGGACCAAACAGGCCGTCGGCGACCAGATCGAGTTCTACACCGAACCGGAGCCGGTGCCCGAGGACCGGATCACCGAACTCACTGACGGCGACGCGATCGATCTGGGCGAGCACGAACTGATCGCCCAGCACGCACCGGGACATGCCCCCCACCAGGTCGTGTTCGAGGACCCCGCCAACGACGCCGTCTTCACCGCGGACGCCGCCGGGATCTGGGTACCGTCCATCGACGAGATCAAGGAGACGACGCCGCCGCCGCAGTTCGACCTGGAGGCGGCGCTGGCCGACGCCGAGATGCTGGTGGCGATGGAGCCGGAGACGCTGCTCTTCGCCCACTTCGGCCCCACCGAGGCCGACGGCGTGCTCGCCGAGTACACCGACGTGCTCACCGACTGGGTCGGAGCCGTCGAGCGAAAGCGCGCGGAACTCCCCAATGACGAGGCGGTGATCGACCACTTCGTCGAGCGCACATCGATGGACCGCGTGTGGGGCGAGCGGAAGGCAAGCGGCGAGACGGCGATGAACGTCCGCGGCGTCCTGGCGTATCTGGACCGCCGGGACGACGAGTAGGTCGCGGGCGCATCCGTCGTTGCGAGTAAACGGCCGTTCACTCCCCCGCGGTTCCATCATGATTTATCCCCCGCGGCCCCGCTTTCGGTTCGTATGAGTTGGCGGGACGCGGAACGCGAGTACACCGACGAGGTCATCGGGGAGACGCCGCTGCCGCGCATGTTCGAGGACGCCGCGGCGAGACACCGGCAGCGGCCGGCCCAGCAGTACAAGGGGGGCATCCACGACCGCTCGCTCACCGGGACCGTCCTCGCGGCGGCCCCCGACGGGGAGTTCCGGAGCCTGTCGTACGACGACGTGCGCTCCATCGTGCGGAACCTCGCGGCGGGCTTTCGCGACCTCGGGATCGGCACGGACGACCGCGTCGCAATCTACGCCCAGACCCGCATGGAGTGGGCGCAGTGTGACTTCGCCCTGCTCGCGGCGGGCGCGGTCGTGACGACGGTGTACAAGGGGTCATCGCGGTCGCAGGTCCGGTACCTGCTCGACGACCCGGACGCCGACGCCGTCGTCGTGGAGGGGCGCGAGCAGCTCGACTCCGTGCTGGCCGTGGCGGACGACCTGGACCTCTCGGCCATCGTGACGATGGACGCCGTCGACAGCGACCGCGACGACGTGTACACGCTGGCCGAGGTCCACGAGCGCGGCGCGACGGCGTACGACCCCAACGAGTACGAGTCGTGGGTCGACGCCCGCGACCCCGACGACCTGGCGAGCCTCATCTACACCTCCGGCACCACCGGCCAGCCGAAGGGCGTCAAGCTCACCCACCGGAACTTCCGGTCGAACGTCAACGGGATCCGCAAGCGGTACGCTGACCGCCCGGACCGGGACGGCGGCCCGACGATAGACCAGGACACCAAGACGGTCTCGTTCCTGCCGCTTGCCCACGTGTTCGAGCGGACGGCCGGCCACTTCGTCATGTTCGCCAGCGGGGCCTGCGTCGCCTACGCGGAAAGCCCGGACACGCTCCGCGACGACTTCCAGGCCGTCGAGCCGACCTCGGCGACGAGCGTACCGCGGGTGTACGAGAAGATCTACGACGCGATCCGCGAGCAGGCCAGCGAGTCCGACATGAAGGAGCGGATCTTCGAGTGGGCGACCGACGTGGGCCGGGCGTATCACGAGGCCGACAGTCCGGGCGTCGCGCTCCGGGGGAAGAAGGCCGTCGCGGACCGCCTCGTCTTCGACCAGGTGAAAGACGCGCTCGGCGGGAACGTCGAGTTCCTGATCAGCGGCGGCGGGAGCCTCTCGCCGGACCTCTGTGCGCTGTACCACGGGATGGGCCTGCCGATCTACGAGGGGTACGGCCTCACCGAGACCGCGCCGGTCGTCGCGGTCAACCCGCCGGACCACCCGCAGGTCGGCACCATCGGCCCGCCGCTCCCCGACGTTGACACGCGGATCGACGACTCGGTCGTTCCCGAGGAGCAGTTCGCCGACGCCGAGGGCGAGGTGGGCGAACTGCTGGTACGGGGGCCGAACGTGACCGAGGGGTACTGGAACAAGCCCGAGGAGACCGACGCCGCCTTCACCGCGGCCGAGGACGGCGAGGGCCGCTGGTTCCGAACCGGCGACATCATCCAGCGACGCCCGGACGACTACCTCACGTTCAAGGAGCGCGCGAAGCAGTTGCTCGTCCTCTCGACGGGGAAAAACGTCGCGCCCGCCCCCATCGAGGACGCCTTCGCCGCCAGCGAAGTCGTCGAGCAGTGCATGGTGATGGGCGACGGCGAGAAGTTCGTCAGCGCCCTGCTGGTGCCGAACGTCGACACGGTTCGGGCGTGGGCCGACGAGGAGGGGATCGACCTGCCCGACGACCGCGCGGCGATCTGTCGCGACGACCGCGTCCACGAGTTCGTGCAGGAAGAGGTCGACCGGATCAACGAGCAGTTCGAGTCCCACGAGCGGATCAAGCAGTTCCGCCTCGTCCCCGAGGAGTTCACCGAGGACAACGACCTGCTGACGCCGACGATGAAGAAGAAGCGCCGGAACATCCTCGACCGCTTCGCCGACGAGATAGAGTCGATATACGAGGAGTAGCGCCCGCCCGGTCCCGTCCGCGTTCCTGTCAAGAAACAGTAAAACGATTTATAATGTAGTAGGTTGACTGATACGTCAATCATGGCCTGGCAGGAGGCGGAACGCGAGTACACGGACGAGGTGATCGGGGAGACACCGCTCCCGCGGGCGTTCGAGGACGCAGTCGAGCGACACGGGGCCAAACCAGCCCAGCAGTACAAGGGGGGGATCTACGACCGGGCGCTCGTCGGGACGGCGGTCGACGCGGCGCCGGACGGCGAGTACGCGACGATCACCTACGACGAGATGCGGGGGATCGTCGCCCGACTGGCGGCTGGCTTCCGTGCGCTCGGCGTCGACGGGGGCGACCGCGTCGGGATGTTCGCCGCGACCCGGATGGAGTGGGCGCAGTGTGACCTCGCGCTGCTCTCGGCCGGCGCGGCCGTGACGACGGTGTACAAGAGTTCCTCGCCCGACCAGGTGCGGTACCTGCTGGACGACCCCGGCGCGTCGGGCGTCGTCGTCGAGAACGAGGAACTGCTGGAGCGGGTGCTGTCGGTCAGCGACGCGCTCGACCTGCGCTTTGCCATCGTGATGGACGACGTCGGCGAGGAGTACGCCGACGAGGACGGGGTGTACACGCTGGACGAGGTGTACGAGCAGGGCGCGGAGCGGTTCGACGAGGACGACTACGCCTCGTGGATCGACGACCTGGAACCGGACGACCTGGCGAGTCTCGTGTACACGAGCGGGACCACCGGCCAGCCGAAGGGCGTCCAGCTCACCCACCGGAACCTCCGGGCGAACGTCAACCAGCTGCGCAAGCGCTACGGCCCGCGTCCCGACAAGCCGAACAGTATGGCCGTCATGGACGCCGGCACCACGACGGTGTCGTATCTCCCGCTCGCCCACATCTTCGAGCGGACGACCGGCCACTTCTACCCCTTCTCCAGCGGGGGCTGTGTGGCCTACGCCGAGAGCCCGGACACGCTCAAGGAGGACTTCAAAACCGTCGAGCCCGACGGCGCGACGAGCGTGCCGCGGGTGTACGAAAAGATCTACGACGCGATCCGCGAGCAGGCCAGCGAGTCCGACTTCAAGCAGCGGATCTTCGAGTGGGCGACCGACGTGAGCCGGGCGTACTACCGGGCTGACAGGCCCGGCTACGGCCTCCGCGCGAAGCTGTGGCTCGCCGACAAGCTCGTGTTCAGCGACGTGAAGGCGGCGCTTGGGGGCAACATCGAGTGGCTCTCCAGCGGCGGCGGCACGCTCTCCGAGGAGCTCTGTACCCTGTACCACGGGATGGGCCTGCCGATCTACGAGGGGTACGGCCTCACCGAGGCCGCGCCGGTCGTCTCAACGAACCCCATCGAGGAGCCGAAACTCGGCACCATCGGCCCGCCGTTGCCCGGCGTCGAGGTGAAGATAGACAAGACCGTCGTCCCGGAGTCGGAGTTCACCGACGCGCTCGGCGACGTGGGCGAACTGCTGGTGCGCGGCCCGAACGTCACCGAGGGGTACTGGAACAAGCCCGAGGAGACCGCCGCGGCGTTCGTCGACGCCGAGGACGGCGGCGACCCCTGGTTCCGCACCGGCGACATCGTCCAGCAGCGACCCGACGACTACCTCGTTTTCCGGGAGCGCGCGAAACAGATCGTCGTCCTCTCGACGGGGAAAAACGTCGCGCCGACGCCGATCGAGGACGCCTTCGCCGCCAGCGACGTGATCGAACAGGTGATGGTCACCGGCGACGGCGAGAAGTTCATCGGGGCGCTGGTCGTGCCGAACTTCGAGGCGCTCCGGGCGGCGGCGGAGGCCGAGGGCGTCGACGTGCCGGAGACGCCCGCGGCGATGTGCGAGCACGACGGCGTTCGCGAGGTGATCGAGGCGGAGGTCGAGGCGGTCAACGAGCGGTTCGAACCCCACGAGCGGATCAAGCAGTTCCGCCTCGTCCCCGAGGAGTTCACCGAGGACAACGACCTGCTCACGCCGTCGATGAAGAAAAAGCGCGGCCACATCCGCGAGCGGTACCAGCACCTCGTCGACGACATCTACGGGGCCGACGGGGCGGCCGACGAGCGCACGCCCGAGGCGGCCGACTGACGGAAACGACCGCCTGAATGGGTGGTCTTTTCCCGCGGACGGTCATTGTCACAGTCGATGGACTGGTCGAGCCGACAAGCGACGGCAAGGGTCGCCGCTTCCATGTCGCTGCTGCGGGGTGACCGCCGGTGACCGCGATCCTCGCGGCCGGTCCCGAGGGCGGGTCGAACCTGCTCGCCGTCGTCGCGCTGATCATTGGTCTGGGCGTCGTCTCGCAGATGCTCGCCGCCCGGTACCGCGTCCCGAGCGTCATCTTTCTGATCACGGCCGGTATCGTCGCCGGCCCGGAGGTGCTCGACCTGTTCGACCCCGACGCCTTCGGCGGGGCCGTCTCGGCCATCGTCGGCGTCAGCGTCGCCATCATCGTGTTCGAGGGGGCGTTCAACCTCCGGATCGACAAGCTCCGGGAGGCCCCCTCGGCGGCGGTCCGCCTCGTGACCGTCGGCGCGCTGATCGCCTTCGTCGGCACGACGGTCACGGTCCGCTTTGCCCTCGGTGCCGACTGGAGTGTCGCCATGGTCGTCGGGTCGCTGCTGGTGGCGACCGGCCCGACCGTCGTCACGCCGATACTGGAGGTCGTCGCCGTCCGGGACCGCGTCGCCGCGGCGCTGGAGACGGAGGGGATCGTCAACGACGTGACCGCGGCCATCTTCGCGGTCGTCGCCTTCGAGGCGCTCGCGCTGTCGGACGCGACGCCGGTCGACTACGTCTACCTGTTCGTCGAACGGCTCGGCGTCGGGCTGCTCGTCGGCCTGGTCGTCGCGGGCGTGCTCTGGTACGTCCTCACTCACGTGGACCTCTCGCGGGGGAACGCCCCACAGACCGCCCGACTGCTCGTGCTCGCCGGTGCCATCGTCGCCTTCGGCGTCGCGTCGACGATCCGGAGCGAGGCGGGCGTCGCCGCCGTCGCCGCCTCGGGGGTCCTCCTCGGGAACCTCGACATCCCCTACGAGACCGACATCGAGGAGTTCAAGGGCGACCTGACGCTCATCGTCCTCTCCTTCGTCTTCATCGTGCTCGCGGCGCTGCTGGAGTTCGACAAGCTCCTCGCGCTCGGTGCGGGCGGGATAGTTGTCGTGCTGGTCGTCACGCTGGTGTTGCGGCCGCTGCTCGTCTTTCTCTCGACGACCGGCGACCGCTTCACCAGAAACGAGAAGCTGTTCGTCAGCTTCGTCGGGCCGCGCGGCATCATCCCGGCGTCGGTCGCCACCCTGTTCGCGCTCGAACTGAGCAACCCCGAATCCGTGCCGTACAACCCGGCCGGCGCGGACATCCTCGTGGGGACCGTCTTCCTCGTCATCCTCGTCACCGTCGTGTTTCAGGCCGGGCTCGCGAGGCAGATAGCCGAATACTTCGAAGTGATACCAATGCGTGTACTCATCGTCGGAGGCGGGAAGGTGGGCCGGTCGCTCGCCGAACGCCTCGAAGACCGCGGAGAGGACGTCGTCCTCATCGAGCAGGACGCGGACATCGTCGAACGCTCCCGAAACGAGGGTTACACCGTCCACCACGGCGACGGGACCGACACGGAGGTGTTGCGCTCGGCCGGGGCGGAGAACGCCAAGATAGTCGCCGCGGCCACGGGCGACGACGACGCGAACCTGCTGGTTGCACAGCTCGCAAGCTCGAAGTTCGACGTCGACACCGTGCTGGCCCGGGCGAACAACCCGGACAACGTCGACGCGTTCGAGGACCTGGGCGTCCGGACCATCTCGGCGTCGATGGCGACGGCGTGGGCGATGGACAACGTCATCGAGCGCCCCGCCCTGTCGAACTGGATGACCGAACTCGGCCGGACCGGCGACGTACAGGAGATCGAGGTGACCGCCGAGGACCTGGTCGGCAAGACGATCGCACAGCTCGACGACGAACTCCCCAAGGGCGTCCTCATCGCGCTCGTCGGCCGGGAGGACGACCACCACGTCCCCGACGGCGACTTCACGCTCCGGCAGGGCGACCACATCACGTTCCTCGGTCGGACCGAGGCGGTCCACGAGGCGCTGGAGCGCTGTCACCCCCACGACTGAGAGAACGGCTATGAGAGCGCCCCGACCATCGACTCCGTCAGTCCGCGGTCGCCGGCTCCTCGGTCACTTCGAGGAACGCGTCCTCCAGGCTCCGGCGCTCGCCGGACTCGGCCTGTCGCTTTAGCTCGTCGGGCGCGCCCTCGGCAACGAGCCGCCCGTCGTGGAGGACGCCGACGCGGTCGGCGAGTTCGTCGACCACGGGGAGGATATGCGTCGAGAGGAAGACGGTCATCTCGCGGTCCGCGAGGTCGGCGATCGTCTCCCGCATCGTCCGGGCGGCCCGGGGGTCCAGCCCGCTGGTCGGCTCGTCGAGAAAGGCGACGGCCGGCCGGTGGAGAACCGCCTGAATGACGCCCGTCTTCTGGCGCATCCCCTTCGAGTACGCGCCGATCCGCTTGTCCGCATCGTCGGCGAGGTCGAACCGCGAGAGCAGGCTCTCGATGCGCTCGCTCGCCTCGTCCTCCGGGATGTCCCGGAGCCCGGCGACGTACTCAAGCTGCTCGCGACCGGTCAGCTCGTCGTACAGCGGGGGCTCCTCGGGGAGATAGCCGATGTGGGGCGTGACGCGGTCGCGCGTTCGCACGTCGTGGCCGGCGACCTCGGCCGTTCCGGAGGTGGGGCGGACCAGCGTCGCCAGCATGCGCATCGTCGTCGTCTTCCCCGCGCCGTTCGGGCCGAGGAAGCCGTACACGGTGCCGGCGGGGATCGACAGCGAGACGTCGTCGACCGCGAGCGTGTCGTCGTAGCGCTTCGTGAGGGCGTCGGTTCGGATCGCGGGGCCGTCGCTCATGGGTGACGGTTCGGCGACCGAAATGAAAACCGTTTGGCTTACGCGTACCGTTCGAGTTCGGGGCGGTCGAGGTCCTCGAGTACCTCGCCGGCCGTCTCGTCGAGCAGGCTGCGGCCCTCGGCGGTGATGCGGCGGCCCTCGCCGTCGGCGGTCTCGACGAGGTCCTCCTCCTCCAGGTCCTGCAGGATGGTGCGGATGACGTTCTTGCTGCCGTCGGTCCGCTTGGCCGGGGAGACGCGGTAGCGGTTCGAACCGCGCTTCGTGCCGCCGTACTCGGTCGAGAGGCGCTCGATGCCGACCGGGCCGTCCGTGGCGACCTTGCGGAGCAGGCTCGCGGCGCGCACGGCGTAGAAGTCCTCCTGCTCGGGCGGCAGTTCGCGGTCGACGCCGGTCTTGGCGAACTTGCCCCACTGCGGTTCCTCGACTCGGTCCTCCAGTTCGTCGGCGAGCGCGTCGATGAGCGCGTCCGCCGGCACGTCGTACAGCGTTGTCATAGCATTCCGTTCCCCCGCGCGGCATTTAAGAGCATCGTATTGGGCCGAAACCCCGCGGCCTCAGCCCCCGCCGGTCGCGCCCGACGCGACCGCGACCCCGCCGCCGATCGCCGTCGAGAGCAGGTACGTCGCCGCGCGGTGGAGGACGACGGCGGCGCTGACCGTCGCCAGCGCCAGTCCGGTCGTCGGCACGAGCAGGGCGGCAAGCACCGCCTCGATCCCGCCCAGTCCGCCGGGGAGCGGCGTCACGCCGGCGACGCTGCCCAGCGGGATGACGAGCATCACCGCGCCGAAGGAGACGGCGTGGCCGAGCGCGTACAGCGAGAGCCACAGCGAACACATCTGGGCCAGCCACCCGAGCGCGGAGAAGCCGAGCGCGACCAGCAGCGTCCGGCGGTCGGCCCCGACGCGCTCTATCGTCCGGAAGAACCCCTCGATCCGGCGTTCGAGCGCGTCGGCGGTCGGCGGCGACCGGCGGGGGATCACCCGGCTGATCCCCCGGATGACGGGCGTCACGACCCGGACGGCGGCCTGTTCGACGCGGTAGCGGTGTCGCCAGCCGACGTACGCCAGCGCTGGCAGCGCCACCGCAAGCGCCCCGACGGAGGCCGCGGCGTATCCGAGACGCGCGTCGAACGTCACCTCCGTCGCCATGTACGCGACGCCCATGAGGGCAAAGCCGATCGAGGGGACGAAGTTCAGCGCGTCGACGCTCGCGATCGCGGCCAGCGACGTCTCGTACTCGCTGTCGGTCGCCCGCGAGATGAGCAGGGCGGTGACCGGCTCGCCGCCGGCCTGTCCGAACGGCGTGACGTTGTTCGCGAACATCGCCCCGGCGAACACCAGAAACGACCGCGGGACCGACAGCTGGATGTCGAGCCCGCCGAGGACGGTCCGGAGCGCGAGCCCCCACGCGAGGAGCCAGCACAGCGCCACGGCGACCATCGCGCCGACCACCGGCAGGCTCGCCTGTCCCAGCGCCGCGAGCACGTCCTCGAACCCGGCCACCCACAGCAGGACCCCGAGCAGCCCCAGCGCGCCGACGAACCCGACGACCTTCGCCCGCGTGCTCCCGTTCCCGTCGCTCATGCTACCCGTTGGGGGCGTGGGGCAGTTGAACCCTCCGACCGCACGCCGACGCTGCCGACACCGGACGGTTTTTCGCCCGGGGCCCGAATGCGCCCGTATGGACGAACGGACGGCGCTGACGCTGCTCGGCGACGCCGTCGTGGCGGCCGGCGACGACGCGGCCGTCGTCGACGGGCAGGTGCTGACGACGGATATGCTCCACGAGCGGACGGACTTCCCGGCGGGAACGACCCGGTACACCGCGGGCTGGCGGGCGGTCGGCGCGTCGCTGTCGGACGTGGCGGCGATGGGGGCCGACCCGGTCGCGGCAGTCGCCGCGTACGCCGCCCCCGGCTTCGACCGCGAGGAACTCCGCGCGTTCGTCGACGGCGCGACGGCCGTCTGCGAGCGCGTCGGCGCGGCGTACGTCGGCGGCGACCTTGACGAACACGACGAGTTCACGGTCGCGACGACGGCGCTGGGCGACGCCGACGACCCGGTCCGGCGGCACGGTGCGAGTCCCGGCGAGCGCGTCTGTGTCACCGGGACGTTCGGCCGGAGCGCCGCGGCGCTCCGGCTGTTCGACCGGGGCGAGGTCGAACGCGCGAACGACCTGTTCCGGTTCGAACCGCGGGCGGCTGCCGGCCGGGCCGTCGCCCCCCACGCGACCGCGATGCTGGACTCCAGCGACGGGCTGGCCCGGTCGCTCCACCAGCTCGCGGCGGCGAGCGACTGCGGGTTCGCGGTCGAGGCGGACGCGGTGCCGGTCGACGGGGCGGTCGACGAGGTGGCCGCGGACGCGGCCGAGCGGCGGGAACTCGGCTTTTTCTTCGGCGAGGACTTCGAACTGGTGTTCACCGTCCCCGAGGACGCGCTTCCGGCGATCCGGACGGAGTCACCCACGCCGGTGTCCACGATCGGCCGCGTCACCGAGAGTGGGGTCACGCTCGACGACGAGCCGCTACCGGATCGTGGTTTCACGCACGGCGAGTAGGCTGTCCGGACGGGAACCCGTAGTTCTCAGCCCGCGTACGCGATCGGGACCGGCGTGAAACAGAGCGCGCCGAGGACGAAGGTGAGCGCGCCGACCGCCAGCCGCGGCGTGTCGAGCGACTCGTCGTGGACGGGCGTCGCCGGGCCGGCGAAGGCGATCACGGCGGCGAACACGCCCCAGAACGCCCACAGGAAGGTGGCGTTGCTCGCCGCGTCGGCGACGTAGTGGAGGTAGCCGGCCAGCCCGAACAGCCCCGCCGGCACCAGCGCGGCGACCGTCTCCTGCCGGTTGCCGGCCATCGCCCGGACGATGTGGCCGCCGTCCAACTGGCCGACCGGGAGCAGGTTCAGGAACGTGACGAACATCCCGACCCAGCCGCCGACGACGACCGGGTTGACCGACTGGCCGGCCGGGAAGTACAGTTGCTGGCCGGTCAGTTCGGCGAGGGCGACGAGCAGCGGCGGGTAGCCCAGATCGTACGGGATCGCCCCCGGCGGGATGTCGACCGGCGGGAGGTACAGGCCGACGGTCGTGACGGCGACGGTCGCCACCAGGCCGGCGAGCGGCCCGGCGACGCCGATGTCGAACAGCGCCTTCCGGTCGGGCATCTGGCCTTTCATCCGGATCACCGCGCCCATCGTCCCGACCAGCGTCGGCACCGGCAGGAAGTACGGTAGCGACGCGTTGACGCCGTGATAGCGGCTCATAACGTAGTGGCCCAGTTCGTGGACGCCGAGGACGCCCATGATCGCCACGGAGAACGGCCAGGCGCGAAACAGCGACAGCGGGTCGGCGCTCAGGTCGAAGCCGTACCACCACACCGCACCGGTAAACAGCGTCGAGAACACCGTGGCGACCGCCAGCACGACGTTCGTCCATGGGATCCCGTCCACGCCCACGTCTACCGGCTCCGCGACCAGCACGAACTCGCCGGTCCGTCGGGTCAGCTGTACCTCGTACCCGCGTTCGCGGAACCGGGGCCACACCCGTTCCATCAGCTCGTCCGCCGGCACCAGGGGATCGCCGAAGTACACCAGCCGCTCGCCGTCGGTGCGAACCTCGTAGACCCGGAAGAACGCGTCGAACGCGTCGACGGGGGGACCGGCGTCCGGGTCGTCGATCTCCGCCATTGGCGTTTTTACGGTTCGAAGGGTGATAAGCCCAATGACGGCGTGGGGATGGGGGCTGTCGGGGCGGTCGATCAGGGCGTTCTTCGCCGGGGATCAGGCGGGTTCGACGCGCCAGGTCGTCGCGCTCGTGTACGACCACTTCTCGACTTCGAGGCCGCCGGCCGAGTCGCTCAGCTTGACCATCAGCGCGCCGATCTCCTTGGGCGAGAGACCGACCTCGTCCGCGATGAACTTGCTCTTGAAGTACAGCTCCCCGTCTTTCGCCTTGGACCGGAGGAACTGCTTGAGACGCTCTTCCTTGCTGTCTGTCGAGGGCTCCTCACCGGAGGGCTGCGTGGTAGCGCTCATTGTGTTGTCGCCTCGCTCACCGCTTGGACCGGGAATATGTTATAAAGGAAGGTTGCTTTGGCCTGTTTCGGACGCTTTTAGCTCAGTACAGGGTTTTCGCGGGATTTTATCCGGATGTATCACCTTTCACGAGCGGCTCAGAACTGCCAAGACGTTTTACAACCATATCTAATGTCTTATTCGTGCGTCGGGGTCCAGCTGGGATCAGGCCACCGATCCGCCCGGCGAAACGCGTCGATCACCGCTGGTGGACCCAGAACTCGTCCCCCACAGTCACCTCCTTCTTGAAGATCGGCACGTCCTCCTTGAGCCGGTCGATGCCGTCCTCGACCGTCTCGAACGCCTCTTCGCGGTGGCCCGCGAGCACGACCACGAAGACGATGTCCTCGCCGTACTCGATGGTGCCCGTCCGGTGGTGCATGAGCACCTCGTGGACGCCGTCGCGGGCCTCCAGTTCCGCACGGAGTGCGTCGAGTCGTTCCTGGGCGACGCCCTCGTACTTCTCGAACTCCAGCGCCTCGGTCGGGTCGTCGTCGTCGTGCTCTTTTGCCCGGACGCGGCCAGTGAACGTCGCTATCGCACCGGCCTTCTCGGCGTCCGGTGACCGTTTCGCCTCGGCGACGAGCGAGCCGAGCGACTCGTACGGCTCCACGTCGTCGAGCGCCGCGACGACGGCGTCGGGGTCCACGTCGTCGGCCGTTTCGCCGGTCGCCACGGCCGCCCCGCGGTGGTCGCGCCCGCCGAGCACGACCTGCGGCAGGTCGGCATCGCTGAACCCCTCGACGACCGCGTAGTCGTGGTCCGCCGCGAGGTCGTCCAGCGTCGCCGTGAGTCCCCGGTCGTCGCCCGTTGCAAACCACCCGTCGTCGTCGGTGATCCCGTACGTCTCGGCCGCACCGGCGGCGCGGTGGCGCGCGGTGTCTTTCCCCTCGGTGTCCACGTCCGGGGCGTGGGTCAGGTGCTTGACCGTCGCGACTCGCCCCTCGTCCCGGAGCCGTGCGACCAGCCGCTCAACCAGCGTCGTCTTCCCGCTGTCGGAGGGCCCGACGACACCGACTACGTTCATACCGGTTCCTCGGTTCCGGTCCCGCTTGTACCCTTCGGCATCACCGGCGCGCGCCCGCGACGAGCGTCAGCAACGCGGCGACGGCGGCGAGGACGCCGAACCCGTCGAGCCCCCCACCGTCGGACGATTCGTCGCCGGTCGTCGTTTCCGTGCGCTCGACGCGGATCGTCGCGCGCTCGCCGTTCACGACCGCCTGGTACGTGCCCGCCGCGAGGATCCGCCTGTCGAACGCGACCGTCCGGTTCTCGCCCGGTTCGACGGTCACGTTCCGCACGGCCACGGTCTCGCCGAACAGCCGGAGCGGGACCCGAACCGTCTCCTCGCTCGCACGCTCGTTGACGACCGTCGCCCGGATCGCAACTGCCTCGCCGGCCGAGACCGGCGTCCGGTTGACCGCTACGTCCGTGACGCCGACAGTCCCGTCCGACCCCTCGCCGTCGTTTCCGTCAGTCTCGTTCGACTGGCTGAGTCTACCGCGGTCAGGAGGATCACTACCGTCATCGGTGGTCTCGCCGTCCGCGGGTTCGGTTGGGCTGTCGCCGTCCGCGGTCCCGTCGCCGTCCGGCATCGACGAACGCTCGCTGGATCCGGATTCGTCGCCGTCCGGACCGTCGGTAGGCTCGTCGTCCACCGTGCCGGTCGCGTTCGTGGGGCTGTTCACCGATTCGTCCGGGGTGCTGACGTCGTCCCCGGCATCGGCACTTCCGTCGTCCTCGCCAGCCGATCCGTCGTTGCTTCCGCCCCCGTCCTGTGCTCTATCGTCCCCGGCTGCCGGACCGCTGTCGTCGCTCTCCCGCCCGTCGTCGCCCTCGGCGTCGTCGGCCGGCTCGCGTGCGTCCGTCCGATCGTCGTTCTCCGACGGTTCGGCGTCGTCCGGTTGGCCGGTGTCGTCAGGTGGCCCAGCATCGTCCGGCGACCCGAAATCATCCGGCGGGCCGGCGTCGTCGGGTGGTCCTGCATCGTCGGGCGGCCCGGCGTCAGCCGGCGGTCCCGAACCGGCGTCATCGTCGTCGTCCGCCTCGGCTTCGTCTTCCTCGTCGTCCTCGTCCGGCGTCACTCGGTCACCTTCATCGGCTTCGTCCTCCTCATCGTCGTCCTCGTCGTCTTCGTCGTCCTCATCGTCCTCGTCGTCTTCGTCGTCCTCATCGTCCTCGTCGTCTTCGTCGTCCTCATCGTCCTCGTCGTCCTCCTGAACGATCGACACGCTGTCGGTGCCGACGCCGCCCGCGGCTGCCGGGCCGGCGACCGCACCGACGAGGAGCGCGACACACAGCAGGACCGCGGCGATCCGACTCATCGAGTTCCCGGTGCTACCACGTCGAACGGGATTGTAATGACGGGCCCACAGTCGGAAACCGGAGCTTTATCGCGCCGTTCGGCTGGCGGAACGCCGTGCTCCCGCGCCCCGGAGTTGGCAACCCTTAAGAGCGCGACCGGGCTACTCGGCGATAGCATGAAAGTGGTCGTTTCTATCGGCGGGAGCGTGCTCGCGCCCGACCTCGGGTCGGAGCGGGTCAGCGAGCACGCGGCCGTCATCGAGGCGCTCGCCGACGAGGGGTGTTCGGTCGGCGCGGTCGTCGGGGGCGGCGGCGTCGCCCGCGAGTACATCGGGACAGCGCGGGATCTGGGGGCCAACGAGATCCAGCTGGACCAGATCGGTATCGACGTGACGCGGCTGAACGCGCGCCTGCTCATCGCGGCGCTGGGTGGCGACGCGGTGCCCGCGCCGGCCGAGGACTACGAGGAGGCCGGCGAGGCGATGCGCCGCGGCGACATCTGCGTGATGGGCGGCGTGACGCCGGCACAGACGACCGACGCCGTCAGCGCGGCGCTGGCGGAGTACGTCAACGCCGACCTGCTCGTGTACGCGACGAGCGTCCCCGGCGTGTTCAGCGCCGATCCGAACGAGACCGACGACGCCCAGCAGTACGCGCAGCTGTCCGCGGGCGAACTGGTCGACGTGATCGCCGACCTGGACATGAACGCCGGCAGCTCCGCGCCGGTCGACCTGCTCGCCGCGAAGATCATCGAGCGCTCCGGCGTCCGCACGGTCGTCCTCGACGGCACCGACCCGTCGCGGATCGCGGCGGCGGTCCGCTACGGCGACCACGAGGGGACCGACGTGGTCCCCGAGGGTGCGGGCGACGAGCCGACGTACTGGGCCGAGGGATGAGTGACGCGCGCGACCCGTACACGCTCCAGGGGGCCGAGGGGCGACACGCGTTCTGGGCCGACGCGATCGCGGACGAGATAGAAGCTCGCGACCCCGACGAGCCGATCGTCATCAAGGGCGGTATCTCGCCGTCCGGCGTTCCCCATCTGGGCAACGTCAACGAGATCATGCGGGGCTACGTCGTCGCCGAGGCGCTCCGCGACCGCGGCCACGAGGTCCGGCAGGTGTTCACCGCCGACGACCGCGACCCGCTCCGAAAGCTCCCCCGGACGCTCGCCGACCTGGACGGGAACCTCGTCGACCTGGGGGAGGTCGACGCCGGCGCGCTCGGGCGCAACCTCGGGCGGCCGTACACGGACATCCCCGACCCCTTCGGCTGCTGTGACTCCTACGGCGACCACTTCTCGTCGCTGATCGCCGAGAGCGCCGACCTGCTGGATGTCCCCCTCGACGTCGTGTCGAACACTGACCTGTACGAGTCCGGCGAGTTCGCGGACGCAACCCGGACCGTCCTTGACCGCGCGGACCGCGCCCGCGAGGTGCTCGCGCAGTACCAGGACAAGGTCGACGGGGAGTACGTGCCGTTCAACCCCATCTGCGCGGACTGCGGGAAGATCACCGAGACGGTGACCGCGGTCGACGTCGAAGCAGGAACCGTCGACTACGTCTGCACCGACATGGAGGCCGGCGACCGGACGATCGAGGGCTGTGGCCACGAGGGCACCGCGACGTTCCGCGAGGGGAAGCTCCCGTGGCGGTTCGAGTGGCCCGCCCAGTGGGAGCTGCTCGGCGTCGACTTCGAGCCGTTCGGCAAGGACCACGCCGAAGGGTCCTGGCCCAGCGGCGAGGAGATCGCCCGCGAGGTGTTCGAGTTCGAGCCGCCGGTCCCGATGACCTACGAGTGGTTCACCCTCAACGGCGAGCCGTTCTCCTCCTCCGAGGGGAACGTCATCCTCGTCTCGGACGTGCTGGAACTGCTGGAACCCGAAGTTCTCCGGTACTTCTTCACGAAGGACCCGACGACTGCCCGGGACTTCGACGTGGAGCGGCTCGACCAGCTGGTCGACGAGTTCGACGCCGTCGAGGCGGCGTACTTCGGCGAGGGCGACGCCGACGAGGACGAACGCGCGTTCGCGGAGCGGGCGTACCCGATCGCGGTCGACGGGGCGGCTACCGCCGCCAGTCCGGAGCGCGCCAGCGGGCGCGCGGACGACGTCCGCGAGGACCGGATCCGCCTGCCGTACACGTTCGCGGCGGTGCTGGGCATGACTGACGACCCCGACCTCCGCGAGGAGATCGCACGGCGAGAGGGCCACATCCCGGACGACGCGCCCGACTGGGCCGTCGAGGACGCGCTGGCCCGCGTCGAGCGCGCCCGCAACTGGGCGCGCCGTACGGACAACGCCTTCAACTACGAACTCAAGCGCCGCGAGATGCCCGACGTGGATCTGGACGACGCCACCGCCGCGGCGCTCGACGACCTCGCCGACTTCGTCGAGGACGAGGACGACCCCGAGGCGATCCAGGGGGAGATCTACGAGACGGCGAAACGTCACGACGTTCCGGTCGGCGACTTCTTCTCCGTCGGCTACCGGCTGTTCTTCGACGAGGACCAGGGGCCGAAGCTCGGTCCGTTCCTGGCGAAGCTGGACCGGACGTTCGTGCTGGAGCGGCTCCGCCGCGAGCGCTGACCGGCTGCTGCGCGTGAGACCGACGCCCGCCGGCGACTCGGGGAAACCAAACCCATTTGACTCGGCCGCCCCTGCGATGGCACAATGAGTACGCTGACGTGGGTGCTCGCCGGCATCGTCGCCTACTGGCTGGTGGTGTTGCTGCTGCGACGCCGCGGCCTGCTGCCCGACTACGTCGGCACGCAGGGGCCGATCATGACCCTCCACACGAAGCGCGGCCGTGACTTCCTCGACTGGGCCGCCGGCCCGAAGCGGTTCTGGCGCGCCTGGTCGAACTTCGGGATCGGGATCGCCCTCGTGTTGATGGTCGGCTCGTTCCTGTTCCTGCTGTTTGGCGCGTTCACGGCGCTCCAGCAGACGGAGACGACGGCGGCCAACCAGCCCCGGAACGTGCTGGTCATCCCCGGCGTCAACGACTTCCTCCCGCTGGCGGTCGCCCCGGAGATCGTCACCGGGCTCGCGGTCGGCCTCATCGTCCACGAGGGCGGCCACGGCCTGCTCTGTCGCGTTGAGGACATCGAGATCGACTCGATGGGACTGGCCCTGCTCGCCATCATCCCCGTCGGCGCGTTCGTCGAACCCGACGAGGAGAGCCAGCGGTCGGTCGACCGCGGCGGCCGGACGCGGATGTTCGCCGCCGGCGTCACCAACAACTTCGCCGTGACGGTGATCGCCTTCGCGCTCCTGTTCGGTCCGGTGGTGGGCTCTATCGGCGTCGCCTCCGGCGCGGCGGTCGGCGGGAGCCTTCAGGGGTCCCCGGCGAAGGCGGCCGACATCGGCTACGGCGACCGGATCACGGCGGTCGAGGGACAGCCCATCGAGTCGAACGGCGACCTCACGGCCGTCCTCGACAACGAGAGCGCGCGGGAGGTGACGGTGGAGGTCAACGGCGAGGACCGCCGGACGGTCAGTCGTTCGGTGCTCGTCACCGGCGTCCTCCCCGACGGGCCCGTGGACATCGACCGCGGCGCGACGATACGCGCCGTCAACGGGACGCCGGTGTACACGGAGCGTGCCTTCGACGATGCGGTCGCCGAACGGGCGGTCGTCCGCGCCACAGTCGCGGAGAACGACACGGTCCGGAACGTCACGTTCCCCGTCGGCGCGTACGCACAGGTCGCCGGGGACGGGCCGCTCGCCGGCACCGAGGCCAGCGCCGGCGACGAACTCGTCATCGTCCGGCTGAACGACGACCGGATCACCTCGCTCTCGGACCTGACCGACTGGCTGGACGACACGTCGCCCGGCGACGAGGTCAGGATGGTCGCCTACCGGGGCGGCGAGCGCGTGACGTACAACGTCACGCTGGCGGAGCATCCCCGTGACGACACGGGCTTTATCGGCATCACGCGGCTGGCAACCGGAACGACCGGGCTCACGGTCAGCGACTTCGGCATCCGGGAGTATCCGGCCGGCCAGTTCCTCGGCCTGCTCGGCGGCGACGGCGGTGATGCGATCCCGCTGCTCTCCGGCCCGGTCGCCTCCTTCTTCGGCAAGGTCGTCTTCACCCTGTTCATGCCGCTGGGGTCGCTCGCCGGCTTCGCGTTCCCCTTCGCGGGCTTTACGAACCCGGTGACGAACTTCTACGTCGTCGAGGGGCCGCTCGCCTTCCTCGGCGGCGGCGTGTTCGCGCTCGCGAACGTGCTGTTCTGGACCGGCTGGATCAACGTCCAGCTCGGCTTCTTCAACTGTATCCCGGCGTTCCCGCTGGACGGCGGGCGGATCCTCCGGACGAGCACGGAGGCGGTCGTCTCCAGACTCCCCCTGGAGTCGTCCCACGAACTCACCCGGACGGTGACGACCACGGTGGGGATGACGATGTTCGTCGCGTTCCTGCTGCTGGTGTTCGGGCCGCAGCTCGTGGCCGGGTAGGGCGACGGCGGCCGACCGCCGTCAGTCGGGGTCGATCCCGTGGCGCTCGTTGAACGCCTCGGGCGTCTCCTCGATCCGGTCGAACTCGTCGAAGTAGTGTTCGTGATGGCGGATCATCTGCTCGACGATCCAGGCGCTGAACTCCTCGTCGAACCGCCAGGCGTTCTCGACGGGCGGCACGTCGAACCGGTCGTCGGTGGCGAAGCCGACGTACACGTGGTAGAACCCGAGGATCACGTCGGCGAACTCCTTTGCCTTGTCGGCGCTCTCCTCGCGCTTCTCGGTCAGTTCCTCGCGGCCGTCGTCGGTGAGTTCGAAGTACTTGCGGTCGGGTTCGTCCTCTCGCTCGATGCGCTCGGCCCAGCCCTTCTCTTCGAACTTGTAGAGAATGGGGTAGACGGAGCCGTACGACGGCTCCCAGTGGCCGCCGCTTATCTCCTCTATCTCCTTTAGAATCTCGTATCCGTACCGCGGTTTCTCCGCCAGCAGTTCGAGCACGACGTACGAGATCAGGCCTTTCGGCGGACCGCTCTTCCGCATTGGCGGCTCTTTCCCGTGGTGCGGGTGAAAGGGTTTCGGTCACTCCCGGCCGCGGGCCGCGGATCAGCCGCCGCGGTCCCCCTGGTCGGTGCCGGTCGCGTCGTCCGCCCTCTCCGTGTCGGGCTCGTCGGCGTCAGTCCTGTCAGCATCGGTTTCGTCGGCCATTCCGGCAGCGTCGGCGGTCTCGCCGGCCGCCGTCCCCTCGTCGTCGGTCGCCGTCCCGCCTGCCGGACCGTCCGAGCGAGGCGTCGTCCCGGACGCCGGAGCGCGGTCCCGACCGTCCAGCTGAAGCGCCCGGCGGACGACGTACAGGAGGACGACGCCGCTTCCGACCGCGAGGACGAACTGGGTCGCCAGCGCGAACAGCCCGCCGAGCGCGGTCGGGCCGGCCAGTGTGGCAAGGGAAAACGGGAGGACGGCGACGCCGACGACGAGTACGACGAGCTTGGCGATCGGTATCGCCTCGTACATGATGCGGTCGAAGTCCAGTTCGCCCGTCTCCGGCTCGATGAACGGCGGCGTGGAGGGCATCGCCCGACCGTTCAGTCCGCCGGAGTATCAGCTTTGTCACTGGACCGCGGTGCGTGGCCGACTCTGGCGGCGCGAACGAACGGTAAGGTCCTTACTCCACGCGTCCGAACCGCCGGTATGGACCGACGCGACCCGCCGCCGACCGAAGAGGGCTGGTACGTGCTCCACGACCTCCGGACGATCGACTGGGACGCCTGGCGCGAGGCGTCCGCCCGGAAGCAGGAGCGCGCAGTCGACGAGGGCGTCGAGTATCTGGAGGGCGTCACGGGCGTCGACGGGGACGACGGCGACTCCGCCGTCTTCAGCGTCGTCGGGCACAAGGCCGACCTCATGCTCGTCCACCTGCGCCCGACGCTGGACGACCTGAACGCCCTCGAACGGCGCTTCGAGGGCACTGCCCTCGCCGAGTTCACCGAGCGCGCCAGCTCCTACGTCTCCGTCACGGAGGCATCGGGCTACACCGAGCGCGCCCGCGACTACTTCGACGGCGAAGTCGACGAGGACTCCGGCCTCGCCCAGTACATCCAGGCGCGGCTCCACCCCGACCTCCCCGACGCTGGCTACGTCAGCTTCTACCCGATGAGCAAGCGCCGGGACCCCGAGTACAACTGGTACGACCTGCCCTTCGACGAGCGTGCCGAGCACATGGAGCGCCACGGCGACATCGGCCGGGAGTACGCCGGCAAGGTGTCCCAGATCATCTCCGGCAGCGTCGGCCTGGACGACTGGGAGTGGGGGGTCACGCTGTTCGGCGACGACCTGACCGACGTGAAGGACCTGCTGTACGAGATGCGGTTCGACCCCTCCTCGTCGAAGTTCGCCGAGTTCGGCCAGTTCTACGTCGGCCGCCGGTTCCCGCCCGGCGACCTCGACGCGCTGCTGGCCGGCGAGCAGGTGCCGACCGACGAGGGCGACGACGCCGACGCCGCTGGCGACTCGGCCGTCACCGCGGCACTCGACGCGCTCGGCGTCGACGCCGACGCGCCCGACGGCGCACACGGCCTGGTCCTGCGCTCGGACGCCGACGCCGAGGCGGTCCGCGAGGAGGTCGACGGCCTCCGGGGCAACTTCGAACACTACGACACGCACATTCTGACCGAGGTCCACGCGGACGACGACGGGACGGCGGTCGTCTCGCTGTGGGAGACCGAGAGCGCCGCCGACACGGCGCAGGGCTTCCTCGAGGAACTGCCGGGCGTGACCGACACGACTGCCGGCCCGCTCGCGGGCGACGGCGGTGCCGACGCGACTGACGACGAGGACGACGAGGGCGACGCCGAGAGCATCCGCGAGGAGCTCGCGGATCTGGACATCTACGCGGGCAAGCCCCACGGCGAGGACGTGTACGCGCTGACGCTGTACTCCGAGGCCGACCCGGAGGAACTCCAGACGGAGGTCGACGACCTCTCGGACGGGTTCGACCGCTACGACACCCACATCAAAACCGCCGTCTACAAGGCCGAAGGCGCTGATCCGGCGGTCGTCTCCCTGTGGGAAACCGAGAGCGCCGCCGACACCGCCAGCGACTTCCTCGCCGACCTGCCCGGGATCGTCCGGCAGGCCGGCGACAGGGCGGACGACGACGATACCGCCTTCGGCACGATGGGGATGTTCTACACCGTCAAGCCAGACTACCGCGAGGAGTTCGGCGACCAGTTCGAGACGGTCGGCGAGCTGCTGGCCGACATGGATGGCCACCGCGAGACGAACCTCTACGAGAACCGCGAGGACGAAAACGACATGTTCATCGCCTCCCGCTGGGACTCGAAGGAGGACGCGATGGCCTTCTTCCGGAGCGACGCCTTCGGCGACACCGTCGAGTGGGGCCGCGACGTGCTCGCCGACCGACCGCGCCACGTGTTCCTGGCGTAGCGCCGGTCAGGCGTCGGCCAGCGGGAGCGCGACGTTGAACACGCTCCCCTGATTCCCGTTGTCCTCGACCCATATCTCGCCGCCGTACCCCTCGACCAGCGTCCGTGCGAGATAGAGACCGAGCCCCGTCCCCGGGCTCTCCAGCCCCTTCTCGCCGCGCCCGAAGATCACCTCCTTCCGGTCGTCGGGCACCGACGGGCCGTTGTCCGCGACCGTCACGAGGGCGACGCCGTCGCGGACCGCGACCGCGACCGCGATCTCGGGGAGGTCGGTGTCGTTGTGGACGACCGCGTTCTGCAGGAGGTTGTGGAAGACGGATTCGAGCATGTCGTCCGCGCTGACCCGTACGTTCTGTCCGAGACCGTAGGCGGTGATCGCGACGCGGTCGTGTTTCGCACGGACCGTCTCGACCGCCGACCCGACCACGTCGGTCACCGACACCGGCCGGCGCTCGGGACCGTCCTCGAGCATCGTGTTGGTGAGGTCCCGAGCGGTCGTCGTGAGTTCGATCGCCTCCGTCACCGACAGCAGGATGTCGTCGAGATGGTCCGCACCCTCGTCGTCGACGTGGTCCGCCAGCATCTCGGCCCGCCCGCGAACGATCTGCATCTCGTTGCGGAGGTCGTGGCGGACCACCTGGTTCAGCATCTCCAGCTTCTCCCGCTTTCGCTCCCGCTCCTCGCGCCGCCGCCGCTGCTCGGTGATGTCGCGGACGAACCCGCCGGTGCTGACCATCTCGCCGTCCTCGTAGATCGGCTCGCCGTAGGCCCACACCCACCGACCGTACTCCTCGTCGGGGTTGACGCGGTACTCCAGTTCCGTGGATTCCTCGTTAGCCATCTCCATCATCGCCTCCCGGACGCGCTCGCGGTCGTCCGGGTGGACGCCGTCGAGGAAGTTCGTCGGATCGTCGTACACGCGCTCTCGCGACAGTCCCCAGATGTCCTCGAAGGCGTCGCTGACGTACAGCGTCTCAGACCAGTCCGGGCCGGTCAGGTAGATGCAGTCGGGGCTACTCTGTCCGAGTTGGTCGAGCAGCTGTTTCGCCTCGACGGGGGCCAGTCCGTCCATTTTCTAGACAGTATGACCATCGCTACAAAAACCCGATGGCCCTCATAGTGTTTATTCTCACTGTTTACCGGTGCTCGCCGTCACTGTACAGGCGAGCACCGGTAATTGGCGAGAATAAACACTATCACTCCGGGACCAGTTCCACCTCGCCGCCGGGTGCGTTTGCCTGCACGCTCCGGAGCCCCTGCTCGGCGTTCCGCCTCGAGGAGTAGCCCTGCCCGCCGTCGGCGATGACGTTGCCGTTGTCGTGGCGGAGCCGCCAGCGCCAGTCCCCCGCCCGGTCGCGGTACAGTTCGAACCGCGCCTTCGACTCCTCGACGGTCGGCTGTTCGTCGGCGAACGGGTCCGCCGGAAGCGCATCCGCCGGCTCGCGGTCGGTCTGTGCGTCGGCCGTCCCCTCGGCGCGCTCGGCGAGGTCGACCCCCTCGACCGCCCGGTCGACGTCCGGCGGCGATTCACGCTCGTCGCTCCCGACGGCGTCCTCGACCGCGGCCGCGACCGTTTCCGCGTCGACCCGCAACACGCCGTCGACGCCCGGGGCCGAGAGGTCCGTCGTCACCGTCCCGTCCCCCGCCGAGGCCAGTTCGAGTTCGTTCTCGTCGACTTCGACCTCAAGCGTCGCCGAGACGCTGACCGTGTTCTCACCCATGCGTACTACTGGGTCGACGACGGGGTTAACCGTTCGCCCGGCGTGAAGTGAAAGTGAAAATCCGGAGGGGAACCGATTCGCAGTCGTGCGGTTTCGATCGGAAACGGTGGGGTTCGGGATCCGGTGTGCGATCCGGGACGTTCGTCCGTTCAGTCCCCGATGCAAAAGTACAGGAGATCACGGTCTCGCGACGGGACGCTCAACCGATTAATCTCCTGCACTCACGAGCGCCGCGACCGCAGGTTCGGGATGAAACCCTCACCCGTTCAGTCGCCGGCGCTCACCTTCTCCACGTCTGCCGCCTCGATGTCCTCGCCGCCGACCGACGACCGGAGGGCGTCCATCCCGTCGTCGCGGTCGACTCCGAAGTTGTCCTCGTGGAGGTCGGCGACGCGGGCCATCTCCTCGTCGCTCATCGCCGGCGTGTCCGGGGCGGCGGCCCACTCGTCGATGTCGTCGGTCGTGCGGAACGTCGGCGTCACGCTGGCGACCTCGTCGTGACCGAGCAGCCACTGGATGGCGGCCTGGCCCATCGTGCGCTCGCCGTCGCGTTCGAGGAAGCGCAGCGCGTCGACCTTCTCCCAGCCCGTCTCGTACCACTCGTCGGGGCGGTAGGCGCGGTGGTCGCCCTCGCCCAGCTCCGTCTCCGGGGTGACCTGCTCGTTCAGCAGGCCCGAGGAGTGGGGGACGCGGGGGAGCAGGCTCGTGTCGGCGTCCAGTTCGCGGATGGTGTCGAGGAAGTGCTGGCCGGGAGCCTGTTCGAGCACGTTGAACACGACCTGCACGGCGTCGAACTCCTCCTCGACCGCGCGGTCGCCCTCGGCGAGCCAGCCGATGGAGGGGCCGAGCGCCCAGCCGACCGCGTCGACAACGTCCTCCTCCCGGAGTTCGTCCAGCGTCTCCAGCACGTCGTGGTCGACCTCGTCGACGTTGGCGTTGTGGAGCATCAGCAGGTCGAGACGCTCCATCCCGAGGCGGTCGAGGCTGCGGTCGACGGCGGTGCGGATCCACTCGCCGTCCATCCGTTTCGGCAGTTCGCCGTGGCCGGCCTGCGGGTTGTTGTAGAAGTCGTAGCCGACCTTGGTGCCGAGCGTCACCTCGCCGCGGCGGTCACGGAGCGCCTGGCCGACCAGCTCCTCGCTGTCGCCGTGGCCGTACACGTCGCCGGTGTCGAAGAACGTGACGCCCGCATCGAGCGCGTGGTGAATCATCTCGACGGCCTGCTCCTCGCTGCGGTCGCCCCACCAGTCCGTGCCGACGACCCACGCGCCGAACCCGACTTCGCTGACCTCGACGCCCGAATCGCCCAGCGTTCGGTAGTTCATATTCGGTCGTTTGGAGCGTGGCCACTTAGCGGGTGCGGATCCCGTGTGGGCCGTGCCCCGCCGCCCTCTGGTGCCGACCACACACAACCGAATCCATTTCAACGCGGCCCGCCAACGTGCTGGTCAATGACGAAGCGACACGTCTCGCTCCCGGCGGAGGCGGACGAGGGGGTCACGGCGTTCATCGAGGAGGTCGACGAGCGGCTGTCCGGCGACGAGGACACCTGCACCGTCGTGCAGGACGTGCTGGTCGACCTCTACGGGGACCGCGAGGCGTACGAGCGCTGGCAGTCCGGCAAGGACGTGTCCAACGCCGAGCGCGTCCGCCTGCAGGGGTACGATCCGTGCAACGCGACGCTGGAGTCGGAGTACTACGCCGAGAAGGACGAGGAGCGCTTCGAGCGCTCGAAACACCTCCAGTGGCTCTGGCGGCAGTTCGACGCGACGCCGATGGCGGACAACGTCGAGTTCGCGCTGCGCTTCCGCCGGATGCTCGCCGACCACCTGTTCGACGACTGTGGGGAGAACTGCCGCTTCTTCAAGGGGATCACGTTCACCTACGGCCACAACATCACGGTCGGCGACAACGTGGTCGTCCACGACGACGTGCATCTGGACGACCGCGGGAAACTCACGGTCGGCGACCGCGTCTCGATCAGCGACGGCGTCCACGTGTACAGCCACGACCACGACGTGGTCGACCAGACCGAAGTGCGCAACTACCACACGGTCATCGAGGACGACGCCCGCGTCACCTACGACGCGATGGTGCGGGCCGGCAACAGGGTCGGCCGGAACGCCGTCGTCGGCGCGCGCGGCGTCGTCCAGTCCGACGTGCCGGCCCACCACATCGCCGTCGGGATGCCGGCAAAGAGCATCAAGGTCAAGCCGGGCTGGGAGGACGAAGCGGTTCCGCTGGAGGGAGCGAACGAGAACCGCCAGGAGGAGCGCCGCATCGAGTACGACCTGGACGACGGGATCGACGTGTTCGACGAGTTCGACCGGAACCTGTCGCCGCCGGGTCAGCGGTAGCGCCGCCACCCCCGCCGGACGCCGAGCACCGCGAAGTCGAGGACGATGGCGAGCGACGCGAGCGCGCCGGCTCCAAGCGTCACCAGGTGCGGCAACGCGATCCAGTTCGGGAGGACGAACCGCGCCCACGCTTCCATCTGTGCGGCCGTCTCCAGCACCGCCGACCGGTCCTCGGTCCGGTCGTTCAGCCGGGTTCCGGGCACCGTCTCGCCGTCCTCCTCGGGCACCGAGAGCCGGTCCGCCGAGTACGGCATCGCCAGCCGACCGTACTCCCAGACCACCTCGCCATGGTCGTTCACCTCGATCACGCGGTTGTTGAACGTGTCGACGATCAGCGTGTTGCCGTTCGGGAGCCGGTCGGCGTCCCGGGGCCACAGGAGCAGGTCGCTCCCGCCGTACTCCCACACCTTCGTTTCGTTCTCGACGTCGTACTCGACGACGCGGTCGTTCTCGCTGTCGGCGATAAGCACGGTTCCCCACTCATCCAGCCGGTGGGGGTTGTGCTGTTCGTACATCGTCCCGTGGTCGCCGGGTTCGCCGACCACGTCGACGATGTCGTTCGTCCCGGGGTCGACCTCGATGATCACGTCGAAGTTGCGGATCGAGAGCTGGAAGTTGCCGTTGTCCAGCCGGTCGATGTCGTTCATGTGGGTCCAGTCGGACTCGGGACCCTGCTTTTCGGGTCCGCCGTACTCCTCCCGGAACTCGGAGCCAGCTCCGAGATGTTCGTTCGCGTCCCACTCCCAGGTGATCGACCCGTTTTCGGCGACGGTGAACGCGCGGTTCTCGCCCATGTCGATGACCGCCGTCTCGCCGTTTGCCAGCCGGTCCACGTCGTGGACCTCGTGGTGGCTGACGAACTCGTCGTACCAGGTGTGTCGCCAGACGACCTCCTTCTCGTCGTCGGTGAGCGTGTCGCCGTCGATCTCCAGCACGCGGTTGTGGACGCACTGCTCGGGCCGGATCCGGCGGTGTTCGGACGGGCAGTCCTCGCCGGGCACCTTCGTCGCGACCGCGACGAGCAGGTTGCCGTTGTCGAGCAGTTCGGAGTCGAACACCCGCGAGTTCGGGGGGTCGTACACCCACAGCCGTTCGCCCGCCGGCGTCACCTCCATCGCCTTCCCGTCGAAGTCGTCGCCGTAGCTCTGGACGCTGATCAGCGTGTTCCCCGGGTACAGTTCGTCGGGGTTCGATACGGCCGCACCCCCGGGACCGCCGCGGTCAGCGAGCGCGACCTGCAGGCCGAACAGCGCCGTGAGGACCAGCACGGCGGCGGAGAGCGCAAGCACGCGCGTCCGTCGATCCATACCCGCGAGTGTCGCGGCGGGGGCCTAACTCTGACGGTCCCGCGGCAACACACAAGTAGCCACGTCACATAGTACCACACGTGAACGTACCAGGGTGGGCGCTGGCGTACGCGGGGGCATCCGTGGTCGTCTACCTGGTCCTGTACTACTACCTCCGGGGGGACGACGAGGGGTCGACGCGGGACCCGTTCGCCGACGAGAACGGCGGCGACTACTCGCCGGGGTCGCCGGTCGGTCCCGACCGGGGGGAGGCCGCGCGGGAGGGGCGGGACCCACACCGGGCGACGGCGGCGGACGGCGAGTCGGGTCGCCGCTGTCCCCACTGCGGCGCGCGAAACGACCCGGACCAGACGTACACGTACTGCCACCGCTGCGTGCAGCGCCTCGGCATGACGCCGTAGCCGATCCCGCCGCCGAACGGGGTCGCCCCGCCGCGGTCGCGGGTCGCTTTTCACCGACGCGTACCTATCCGACGCCATGCCAAACGCGGTCGCGATCAACGTCGGCGCGAACACGACGCTCCCGGGGTTCCGCGGGCCGGTATTCCCGGACGGCTCCTTCGAGTACATCCCGATCCCGGAACGCGAACCGGCCGCCGAACCGCTGCCGACGTACGCCGACCTGAACCTGTCGACCGACGTGCCCGCCGACGTGCGCGATACCGCGGTCCACCTCGACCCCGAGTTCGCCGAGTACCCCGAGTGCGAGGCGTACACGTACGGCGACGAGCACGCCGTCAAGGCCGGCCCGCTCTCCGACCTCTCCGCCGGCGACTACGCGCTGTTCTACGCGACGCTGTCGACCGCCGGCGACCCTGCCGACTGGATGGCTCCGGAGTGGGGCGCGTACCTGATCGGCGCATTCCGCCTCGACCGCGACCCCGTCACCGACTACGCGGCGCTCGGAAGCGACGAGCGCCCACGATTCGCCAACAACGCCCACGTCAAGCGCGAGACGGTCGACGCCGCGGTGCTCCTGTCGGGCGACCCCGACGAATCGCGCCTGCTCGACCGCGCGGTACCGCTGTCGAGCCGAACCGCGGGTGCCGACCCGAACCGGCTCGTCACCGACCTCTCCGCGGACTCCGGCAAGGGACCGTGGTGGCGGCGACCGCTCCGGTTCGACGCGACGGCGACCGCGGAACTGCTCGACGTGGTCGACTCCGGGACGGTCGACCGCTGTTTCGCCGACTGACGCGGCGTCGGTCCGGGCGTCCGCCCGGTCAGTCCAGCGTCACCGACGCCGTCCCGCGGATGTCCCGGGAGGAGCGCCCCGCTGCGACCGTGTACGGTCCCGCCGGCGTCGTCCAGCCGGACCCCTCCTCGTAGTAGGCGAAGGCGTCGGGATGGAGGTCGACCGCCACCGTCGTACGCTCGCCCGGATCCAGCCGGACCTTCTCGAACCCCGCGAGTTCGCGCTCCGGGCGGGAGACGGCCGGGTCGTCCTCGCCGACGTACGCCTGTACGACCTCCGTTCCCGCGCGCTCGGCGACGTTCTCGACGGGGACCCGGAGCGTCACCTCGTCGCCGTTCCGTTCGACGGTCGGCGCGCCGTACTCGAACGCCGCGTACGACTCGCCGTGGCCGAACGGGAACGTCGGCTCGGTCCCCTCGCGGTCGAGGTAGCGGTAGCCGACGAACACGCCCTCGGCGTACTCCACGGCGTCGTCGCCCGGGAACGCGCCCGGTTCGGCCGTGGGGTACTGCTCCTCGGGTGCGAACGTGACCGGGAGGCGGCCGCCGGGGTCGGCGTCGCCGTACAGCACGGCCGCGAGCGCCTCGCCCTCGGCCTGCCCCGCGTACCACGCCCCGACGACGGCGTCGACGCGGTCCAGCCACGGCAGTTCGACCGGCCCGCCGCTCCGCACGACGACGACGGTCCGCTCGGCGGCCTCGGCGACGGCGGCGACGAGTTCGTCCTGCCGGCCGGGGAGGCGCAGGTCCTCGCGGTCCTTCCCCTCCGTCGTGTCGTCCTGCACGACGACGACCGCGCAGTCGGCGTCCGCGGCCGCCGCGACGGCCGCGTCGAAGTCGGCCGGCGGGGCGTCGTCGTCTTCGTCGTCTGCCCCCTCCTCCTCGCCGAACCCGGGGATGTCGTCGAACAGCGACGACTCGGGGATCCGGTCGACCCCGCGTTCGAACGCGCAGTCGGCGGCGCGCTCGCGCAGCCCCTCGACCGGGCTGGTCTGCACGAACGGCGTCACCTCGGAGGAGCCGCCCCCGCCCAGTTTCGCCTCGTCGGCGTTCGGCCCGACGACGGCCAGTTCGGCGTCGTCGGCCAGCGGGAGCGCGCCGTCGTTCCGCAGGAGCACGGTCCCCTCGACAGCGATCCGGCGGGCCAGATCGCGGTGCTCGGGCGCGTCGAGCCCGTCGTCGGTCTCCGCGTCGCTCCCGCCGTCACGGTCGAACACGCCGAACCGCTCCATCGTCCCGAGGATCCGGCGGACCTTCGCGTCGACGACGGACTCGTCGACCGCGCCGGACTCGACGGCCTCGCGGAGCGGGTCGGCGAAGAACTTCGTGTCCTGCATGTCCGCGACGGTGTCCGGGAACTCCATCTCGTCCGGGTCGAGCCCCTCCGGCAGCGCCCCGTCGGGCACCATCTCGGCGAACGTCACGCCGGGCATCTCCAGGTCGAGCCCCGCTTCTGCCGCCGGGACCGTGCTCTCGGTGCCGTACCAGTCGGACATGACGATCCCGTCGAAGCCGAACTCCCCGCGCAACACGTCGCCGAGCAGGTGCGGGTGCTCGCTCGCGTACGTCCCGTTGATCCGGTTGTACGCGGTCATCACCGCGCCGGCGTCGCCCTCCTCGACGGCCGCGCGGAAGGCGGGGAGATATATCTCCCGCAGCGCGCGCTCGCTCACCTCGGCGTCGACCGCGTAGCGGTTCGTCTCCTGGTTGTTGGCGGCGTAATGCTTGACCGTCGCGGCCACGCCCTCGGACTGCACGCCCTCGACCGTCCCGACCGCCAGACGGGCCGCGAGCTGTGGGTCCTCGCCGTAGTACTCGAAGTTCCGCCCGCACTGAGGGGCACGCGCGATGTTCACGCCCGGGCCGAGCAGCACGTCCTGGCCGTACGCCCGCGCCTCGCGGCCCATCGCCGCGCCCTGCTCCCGGGCCAGCGACGGGCCCCACGTCGCCGCCAGCGCGATGGAGGCGGGGAACGCGGTCGCCCGGCCCGCCTCGACGCGGACGCCGAGCGGCCCGTCGACCAGCCGGAGCGCCGGGACATCGAGCCGCTCGACCGGCGGGACGTACCCCGTCGCCTGCCCTTCCGGGTCCACGTCGCCGTGAACGAGGTCGATCTTCTCGGCCAGCGTCAGGTCGGCGACCAGCGACTCGACGCGCTCGCTCGTCATCGTCGCCTCCGTGTTCGGGTCATGTCCGGGCGGTACGGCCCGGTCTGGGATAATACGTCCAGTTTCCGTACGACTTGCCGGGAGGGCGGCCCCCGCGGCCGTCAGGCCACGTCCCGTGCCGCCTCCGCTGCTCCGTGGAGTTCGAGGCTGGCGTCCTGCGACGCCACCGTCACCTCTGGCGCGCCGGTGACGCAGTAGTCGTCGAGGTCGACCCGCTCGACGGCGTGCACGTCGTCGTCGTACGTGAGGAACTCGGGGTGGTTCGCCGCGACGCCGCCCCCGACGACGACGCGGTCGAGCGCGAACAGGTCGGTGACCGTCCCGATCCCGGCGGCGTTGATCCGCTTGAGCCGGGTGTAGTAGTCGCGGGCCACCGGGTCGCCGTCGTCGACGGCCCGGAAGAACGCGGCGGCGTCCTCCTCGCCCGTCAGGGCGGTGTCCCGGTCCTCCGTACTGAGCCACTCGGCGACGCGCTCGGGGATCCGGTCGCCGGCGGCGTACCCTTCCCACGGGTTCCGGACGCCGTCGTGGACGACGTGGCCGTCCCAGCCGAGGTTGACGAACCCGCCCTCCGCGCCCCGGATCAGCCGACCGCGGTGGAGGACGCCCAGCCCGATACCGGTGCTTATCGTGAGGTACGCGCCGTTCTCGTCGTCGCCCACGTCGCCTCGCGCCCGCAACCCCAGCGCGCTCGCGTCGCCGTCGTTCTCGGCCGCCAGCGGGGCGTCCAGCCGGTCCGCGACCGGCCGCAGGTCCCAGCCGTCGCCGTCCCAGTTCGACGCGGCGTCGATCACGGTGCGGTCGTCCCGGAGGATCCCCGCCACGGCGACGCCGACGGCGTCGACGGGCCGGTCGAACTCGGTCGCGAGCAGGTCGGCCAGTTCCGCCGGCGATCCCACGTCGTCGGTCGGCCGTCGCCACGGTTCACCCAGCAGTCCCGTCGCGTCGGCCGCCACTCCCCGGATCCACGTGCCGCCGACGTCGACCGCCGCCACTCTGGTCATACGGGTCGACGGATACGACAGTTAGTAAAATCACCGCGTCGACTCGTCCGGTCCCCGCATAGCGCAGAAACGACTCTCACGTGTTGTTCGCGGCAAAATGCGCCGGCCGGGATTCCCGCGAGCGGAGCGAGCGGGAAGTCGGGCGGCAAACGACCGCAGGGAGTGCGCCGGCCGGGAATTGAACTGGGCGAGACGTTCCGGGCGTGCGGCGCTTCGCGCCGGTCCGGGGCTGCGACTCGCTTGCTCAATTCCCGCGGGCGATTTCACTGCTCACTGTCGTTCGCAGGAAATGCGCCGGCCGGGAATTGAACCCGATGGCGAGACTCGCTCCGCTCGTCTCGCGTGATTCAATTCCCGCGAACGCATTCGCTCCTCGCGTCCGCTCGTCGCAGAAATGCGCCGGCCGGGAATTGAACCCGGGCTATGAGCTTGGGAAGCTCATGTCCTACCACTAGACCACCGGCGCTCGTTCGTTTCATTCACTCACGCCGTGCATCGACGGACGTAGTCCGTCTCAACACCGACGCGCTCGTTCACGCCGTTCACTCGCGCGCCGAGGCTCGCAAATCCTGCGGATTTGCTCACCACCGGCGCACGTCACACCCGTAACGGGTGTTTGGCGCTTACCCCAACTTCCCTATCGCCACACTTGAACGTAGCGCTTCGATCCGACCCGTCAGCCACCGCGGGCGGGTGGTCGTTCGTCCACTTCTGGCGCGTGACAGGTGCCTATTAGGGCCGCCGTCCCCTACGGACGCCCATGATCGATCTCCGCTTTTCGGAGTCGGAACTGGAGGCTCGCCGGGAGAACATCACCTCGTTCATCGCGGACACCGTCGACACAGCGGGGGCCGACGGCGCGGTACTCGGGCTCTCGGGCGGCGTCGACAGTTCGCTGGTCGCCCATCTCACCGTAGAGGCGCTCGGCGAGGACGCGCTGTACGGGCTCGTCATGCCGGGCACCGTGAGCAGCGACGACAACATGAGCGACGCCGAGCGCGTCGCCGAAAAGCTCGGCATCGACTACGACGTGGTCGAGATCGAACCGGTCGTCGACACGCTGCTCGACGCGTACCCCGACGCGGCGGGCGACGAGGTCGCGGTCGGGAACAGCCGAGCGCGGGTCCGGGCGGTGCTGAACTACCTCGTCGCGAACCACGAGAACCGGCTCGTGCTCGGCACGGGCAACCGGAGCGAGGCGATGGCGGGCTACTTCACGAAGTACGGCGACCAGGCGGTCGACTGCAACCCCATCGGCAACCTCTACAAGGCGCAGGTGCGCCAGCTCGCCACGGCCGTCGGCGTCCCCGAGGGCATCGTCACGAAGCCGCCGACCGCGGGGCTGTGGGCGGACCAGACGGACGAGGGCGAGATGGGCGTCGGCTACGACACCCTGGACGCCATCCTCGCGCTCCACATCGAGGGGCCGCTGTCGGCGGATTCGACCCGGCGCGAGCTGGGCGTCGAGGAGGCGACGATAGAACGCGTCCGAGAGCTGTACCGGCAAAGCGCACACAAGCGGTCGATGCCGCCCGCGCCGGACGAGCCTGCGCCGTAATAGGACTTCACTCCGTCCGGGTCGGCGTCGTCCAGCGCTACGACGTGGTGACGATCACTCGCACCTGATCGCCGCGCTGGAGGACGTACTGTGCAGGGTCGACCGACTCCCCGTTGACCGTGATCGTGACGTTCGTACCGTCGTCGCCGTCCTCGTAGGTTGTGCCGTCGAAGGTCACCGAGTCCTCGGTCACCTCGATGCCGAGCGTGGCGAGGCCGTACTCCAGACTCACGTCCTGTCCGTGAACGTGCCAGCGGCTTCCGTCGCCGCCCTCGTAGTGGAAGTAGTCGTCCTGTAGCTGATACTGGTCCTGACTAAAATCGAGCGTCTGGCCGTCGATCGTGACGTTCATCGTCCCGTGGTAGTGGACGCTCCGCAGGTCGTGGGGCGTTATCTCCGCGTCGGCGCTCGGACCGCTCCCGCCCGCGAGCAGGACGTACGCGAGCGCGCCGGCGATCAGCACGCCGACGACCCCCGCGCCGACCACCGCCATCGTCGGGATCCCGCCGTCGCCGTCGTCGAGGTCGTCGACCCGCCGCCGTTCGATGCGGGTCAGTTCGTCGGGGTGCTCGTCGCGGAGGTGTCGGAGGTAGGCGTCCTCCTCGTCGAACGACGCCCCGCAGTGGTCGCACTCGTCCATGGTTTCCGTCAGGGACAACGCGCACCTAACCCTTGCGACTCCGGCGGTTCGAGGCGAGGTCGGCGAAGGCGGCGACCTCGCGCTCCTCGCGCGTCCCGGTGTCGGCGTCGTCGCGCAGACGCTCTTTGACGGCCGCGAGCGCGGCCGGGTCGTTGCCCGCAACCTCCTCGGCGACCGCCAGCGGCTCCTCGACGACGCGCGACACCAGCCCCATCTCCCGCGCTTCGGCGGCGTCGACGACCCGCCCGGAGAGCGCCAGGTCCATCGCCTCGCCCTCGTCGACGATTCGGGGGAGGCGAACGGTCCCGCCCCACGCGCCGAACAGGCCGAACTCGACGCCAGGCTCGGCGAACGTCGCCGCTGGCGTCGCCACCCGGAGGTCGCAGGCCAGCGCCAGCTCCATCCCGCCGCCCCGGGCCGCCCCGTCGACCCCCGCCACGACGACGCTGTCGCTCTCCGCGATCGCGGTCGCGGTCCGCTGGCCGCGCCGTGCCAGCGCCGCCGCCCCGTCGCCGTCCAGCTCATCGACCACGTTCAGGTCCGCCCCGGCGCAGAACGCCTCGCCGGCCCCGCGGAGGGAGACGACGGGCGTCGCGGCGTCGGTGACGGCCGCTCGCAGCTCGTCGAGGCCGGCCGGCGTGAGGGCGTTGCGCCGCTCCGGACGGGCCAGCGTGACGGTCGTGATCCGGCCGTCCGCAGTCGATTCGATCATGCCACCGCGTGGGGGCTTGTTTCCAAAGGTCTTTGCCCCTGCCACCGCTAGCTCGCAGTGATGGAAGAGGCCGCCATGTGCCGGCGCGCGGCCCGCGATGCCGTTCGGGACATCGGTCCCGAGCGCCTCCGGACCGTCATCGACGACCTGCTTGCCGACGCCTCGATGCTCCCCGGTGCGCTCGCGCTGCTGAGCGCGCGGGCCGCCGACGAGAGCGTCGAACTCGACAGCGTCGCCGACCGCGCGGCCGGCGTCCAGCTCATCTACGACGGGCTCCGGCTCACTCGCGAACTCTCGCGCGAGGAACCCTGGGCCGACCGCGAGGACCACACCGATCCGAACCTCGACGTGCTCGCCGCCGACGTGCTCGTCGCCCGCGGCTTCTACCTGCTCGCCAGGACCGACGCCGCCGGGAAAGCCGTCGAGACGGTCCGTGCGTTCGGTCGGGACGAGACGCTCGCCCGCGCTCCCGGGGCGGATACGGTCGCACTCGACGGCTCGCTCGAACGGAACGTGCTCGAACTGGCGACCACGGCCGGCACGACCGCGGTCGGCATCGCCCCCTCCGCCGCCGCGCTGGACACCGCGGCCGCGCTGTTCGAGAACCGCGAGCCGCCGCTCCCGCCGGCCGCGGACGCGCTACCGGACTCCCCCGGCGACCTCGGTATCGGTGCGAACGCGACCGAGGGTGGCGGCTCCGACGGCGTCCCACAGTCGGCCTCGGATCGCTGACGGCGGCGGGACGGATCGAAACGCCTAAAGATAAACCCGGACAAGGGAGGGACGCGAACGCGCCTGGGTAGCTTAGCGGTAAAGCGCGTCCTTGGTAAGGACGAGAGCCCGGGTTCAAATCCCGGCCTAGGCTTTCCGCGTTCACCTCGATGCTTCCTCGCGGTCCCGTTCGACACACCCCGCTGCAGCCGTCTCACCTGTCGTCCGGTCGGTCGTCCGTCTCCACCGTGACCCGTCCCGAGAGGTCCTGGGGGTTCGCGGGCGCGACGGCGACGCCGGCGTCGAGCAGTCGCTGCTTGGCTTCGGTTCGGTACTCCGTCCGGAGGCTCGCGATGTCGACGTCCGTGGGGTCGCCGACCCAGAACCAGACCGTCACCTCGACCGCCGACCCGCCCAGTTCCGTGACGTGGACCGCCGGTGCCGGGTCGTCGAGGGTCCGTGGGTCCGCGGCGGCAACGTCCAGTAACATCCCCCGGACCTCGTCGATGGGCTCGGAGTACGCCACGGTGAGCGATTCCTCGACCCGGTACCGGTCCCGCGCGAACGGGCGGGTGATCGCCGTGCTCGTCAGCATCGTGTTCGGTACGACGACGACCTCGCCGCCGGGCGTCCGCACCCGGGTGACCCGGAGGTCGATCTCCTCGACCGTCCCCTCCGTCTCGTCCCACACGATGTAGTCGTCGACGTTGAAATCCGGGTCGGCGACGAGGAACACCCCGCTGACGAGGTTCCCGATCACCTCCTGCCCGGCGACGCCGAGCGCCAGCGTCGCGGCGGCCAGAACGATGCCCGACCCGGCGGCGACACCGCCGAGCCCCGCCGCCTGAACCGCGATGGGGATGCCGACGACGACGAAGCCCACCCCGAGGTAGAGTTCGATCGCCTCGACCACGGTCGGATTGTTCGGGTTCCGGGCGCGAACCGCCCGGACGAGCGGCGGCAACAGCACGATCCGGCCGAGGAGGTACACGCCCACCAGCGTCCCGAGGAAGACAACGACGCTCCGGAGGTCGTCCTGATACGCCCCGACGAACTCCGTCGCCCCGGTCTGGAACACGGCGACTCCGGCCGCGAGGAGGTGATCCGGTTGCACACGGGACGCACGGGCGGGGAGGCGCTAAAACCCCCACGGTGCAGTCGGGCTGCCGGCGTGGCGGCGGTCCCGGTCGGCGGGCCGACGTACCGTGGCCGCTACTCTTCGTGGCCCGACTCGGACTCGACCAGCTCCGCCATGTGGACGTCCTGGTCGGTGATCCCGCCTTCCTCGTGGCTGGTGAAGCGAACTTCGACCTCCTTGTAGCCGATCCGGATCTCGGGGTGGTGGAACTCCGCCTCGGCGATCTCGCCGACGAGCTGTGCGAAGTTGACGCCGCGGAGGTAGTCGTCGAACTCGTAGGTCCGGACGACCTCGTCGCCCTCACGGTGCCACTCCTCGGGGAGCTGTGTCTCGATCTCCTCGTCCGAAAGTAGCTCTGCCATGCACGGAGTAACCGAACGCAGGGTGAAAACGGTTGCCCCGCCGGCGGTACGACCGCGGTGGTCAGTCGTCGTCGAACGAGCCGACCGGGGCGTCCGCCGGGAGGTCGTCCGGGAACTCGTCCGGCATCGCGTCGGCGGCGGGCGGCCCGTCCGCCTCCCCGCCGAACTCGGGGTCGAACAGCTGTAGCGCGGTGTGGATCGTCGTCCAGTCGTCGTCGGCGGCGGCCTCCCGGAGGCTCTTGGTCGGCGCGGCGAGCAACTGCCCGACGAGCGAGTCGGCCAGCGACTCGACTATCTCGCGTTGCTCCTCGGTGAGGTCGCCCTCGGCCTCCAGCTGGGACACCGCGGTCGACACCTCGCGGGCCTTGACGCGCTCGGCGCTCTCGTACATGGCGGCGATGACCTCGTCGGCCCGCTTGCGCTTGTACTGGTCCAGCAGGCGGTCGAACTCCTCGTCTATCATCGTCTCGGCGCGGTCGGCGGCCGCCCGGCGTTGCTGTCGGGTCTCGTCGGTCACCGACTCCAGCGCGTCGAGGTCGTACACCGCGACCGCGTCGATGTCGTCCGCCGCCGGCGACACGTCCCGGGGCTGTGCGAGGTCGACGACGACGGTCTCGCCGGCGTCGGCGAGGTCGGCGGCGTCGAGCACGCGGTCGTCGCTCGCCGTCGCGGTGACGACCACATCGGCGCGGTCGGCCGCCGCCGTGACGCCCGGCAGCGCGATCGCCCTCGCGTCCGCGTCGACCTCCTTGGCGACGTGTTCGGCGTGCGGGACGGTCCGGTTGGCGACGAGGATCTCCGCTGCGCCGTGGGCCGCGAGCGCGCGAGCCGAGAGCGTGCCCATCTCGCCCGCGCCGACGACGAGCACCGTCGCCGTCGAGAGGTCGGTTTCGGCGTCGGCGAGTCTGGCCGCGGCGGTGCCGAGCGACACCGCGCCCTCGTTGATCGTCGTCTCCGTCCGGACGCGCTCGCCGACGTGGATCGCCTTGGTCACGGCGTCCTCCAGCATCGGCCCGATGCCGCCCGCGCCGCGAGCCTCCTCGTATGCGGTGCGGATCTGGCCGAGGATCTGGTCCTCGCCGAGGACGAGCGATTCGAGCCCGGCGGCGACACGGAGGAGGTGGCGCAGACTCCCCTCGTGGTCGAGTTCGACCGCGGCGTCGTCGGGGACGGCCGCGACGAACTCGTCCAGCGCGGCGCGGCCCGCCGCCGGGTCGTCCGCCACGACGTACGCCTCGACGCGGTTGCACGTCTGGAGGGCGAACGCCTCCGAGACGCCCTCGGCCCGGGAGAGGGTCGAGACGACCGTCCGCTGGTCCGGGCCGCTGGCGGCGGCGAGCGTGTCCACGTCGGCGTGCTCGTGGGAGACGCTCACGCCCGCGATAACGCCGTCGCTCGGCATCACGACGGATCACCCGGGCTATCGTCCTCGAAACTGATCACGTCACGGACCACTTGCTGGAGGTTGGTGTCCCCCCTACGTAAACCCTTCCAAACGGCCGACGAGCGGACGACGGTCCGGACGGCGTCCCGCCGTTCCGCCGGTGGCACGTCCGCTGCCTGTAACTCCTCGCGGAGGTCGCCGACCAGGTCGGCCAGTTCGCCGGCCCCGTCTATCTCGCCCTCGATCCGCTCGCGGAGGTGCTTGCTCAGGGCCGGTGCGGTCCCGCCCGTCGCGACGGCGGCGACGACCGGGTCATCACGGACGGTCGCGGGGACGACCACGCTGCCGACCTCGCGGTCGCCGTGCCGGTCGGTCCGGTTGACCAGCGCGCCGGCCGCCCGGGCGGCGTCGGCGGCCGCCGCGTTCACCGTCTCGTCGTCGGTCGCGGCGACGACCAGCGCCGGGTCGAAGCGCTCGACCCAGCCGTCCACGTCGTCGGGCGAGGGGGCAGCCCGCACCCGCTCGGCTCCGCCGAAGTCGCGCTCGGCGAAGCCGGGGCTCACGACGACGACACGGGCCTCGCGGGCGAACTTGCGCGCCTTCCGCGCGGCGACGGGGCCGCCGCCGAACACGAGCACGGTCGCGCCGGTGAAGTCGTGAAGTAGCGGGATCATGCGGTGGTGGCGGGTGACGGGGTCATTCGGCCGTGTTCGCGGTCGCGCGCTCGTCGATGCGGATGCCCGTCTTCTTCAGGATGCGCGTCGAGAACAGCGTGTCCCAGTCCTCGTCGCCCACGTCCCAGAACTCGGCCATCCGCTCGCGCACCTGCTCGACCCGTCGGTCGCTCTCTTCCTCGCTCCGGCCGTGGGTCATGGCGAAGAAGTTGTACGGCCACACGCCCTCGTGGCGCGGCCGACGGTAGCAGTGCGTGACGAAGGGAAGCGACGCGATCTCGGGGCCGACCTCGTCGACCACGTCGTCGGGCACGTCCCACACCGTCATCCCGTTTTCCGTGTACCCGAGCGCGTAGTGCGTCGGGATGACGCCGACCCGCCGGATCTTCCCCTCGGCGTCGAACCGCTTGATCGTCTCCAGCACCCACTCGACGTCCGCGCCGACCGCGTCGGCAACGTCGCGGTACGGCGTCGCGGTGACCGGGAGGCCGTCCTGGATCTCGACGACCAGGTCGCGCTCGGCGGGCGTCAGCGTCGCCGCGTCGGTCGGCGTCACGTCCGGCCCGAGGTGAGACAGGTCCACGTCGCCGTCGGGGATCGGCCCGTCGACGTAGAACTTCGCCTCGACGCGGAACTCTCGCTGTTTTGGGAGGTTGTACGTCTCCTGTCCCGTTTCGGCCTCGATCTCGGACAGCACCTCCTCGACGTGAGCCTTGTCCGCAACGCTCACGACGAACCACATGTTGAGGTGAGGATGCTCGCGCTCGTAGTTGTGGGCCACCTCGCGGTGGGCGTTGACCGTCTCGGCGACCTCGTCGAAGCGGTCCTCGGGCGCGTGCATGGCGACGAGGGTTGCCGTCCCGCCGATCTCTGCCGCGTTTATCAGCGGCCCGAACCGGGTCAGCACGCCCCGCTCGTCGAGGTCGCGGACCCGCGCCAGCAGTTCGTCGCCGTCCACGTCGACGCCCCGCTCGCGGAGCGCCGCGGCCGCCGGCTCGAACGGGTCGCAGACGACCGGAAAGCCGCCCTGAAAGGCGTTGACGACGGCGCGGTCCCGCTCGTCCAGATCGGCGTCCGTCCTGCTCATAGCCGGTACTCGGGACCGGGCGCGTATAAGCGATGCGAGGCGGGACGGCTCGCCGGGCGGCAGTCGGCCCTAGTCGCCGCGAACGCCCGTCACGTCGAACCCCTGCTCGCGGATGTCCGCCAGAATGGCCTCCTGGTCGGCGCTGGCCTCGTAGTAGAACACCACGTCGTACGTCCCCTCGCGCAGGAGCTGCTGGCACTCCCAGACGAACTCGTCGCCGTCCAGCGTCCGCCCCTGATGCTGGTTCGACGCGAACTCGGGGTCGTCGGAGCCGGAGTAGACGTACGTCTCGGCGTCGGTCGCGTGCCCGGCGATGATCTCGCCCACGTCGATCGTCGCCTGTGTCATCGCGATGTCGTCCTGCGACTCGATCCCGGTGTGGACGACCGCGCCGTTCAGTTCGATCTCGCCGGGTTCGAGGAGCTGTTTCGTCCGCCGGTACAGGTCGTCGTCCAGAGCTTCGGCCATTAGCCGAACCGATGGCTCGCGGTCCCTTATGCTACCTGCTTCGTCGACGCGCGGACCCGTCGCTTGTCGCGTTGAAAGAATGTAGAAACGGTGCACGGGCGGACTGCGAGAGGGTTGCCCCCCGTAGATGCGCGTCACCGCACCGCCTGACAGCGCCCGGATTCGTGTGGGCTGGATAACGGCCGAAGCCGTCTCCGAATAGCCGGTTTACAGACGCTCGAGGTTCGTCGCGCGCGGGCCCTTGTCGGCCTGCTCGATGTCGAACTCGACTTCCTGACCTTCCTCCAGGTCAGGACCGCCGACGTCCTCCATGTGGAAGAACACGTCTTCCTCGGAGTCCTCGCTGTCAATGAAACCGTAACCGCCCGTGTCGTTGAAGAAGTCGACCGTACCTTTCGCCATTGCAACTCTCCAGAATCGCCCCGTGCATATAAGCCATGCGACTCGCCCCGGCGAGCGTGGCCGCCGTACGTGACAGCACGACACACAAGACACATGATGCCCGCCACCGTCATCGTAGTCGAGCATGCTGTCTCGCCTCCGCGAGCGCGCCGACGCCGCCTACGAGCGGCTGCTGGAACGCGAGGTGTCCGGTACGCCCTCCCACGTCGCCGTCATTCAGGACGGCAACCGCCGATACGCGGAAAAGCAAGGTGCGGACACGGACGACGGCTACCGCGCCGGCGCACAGACGACCGAACGGGTTCTCGACTGGTGTTCGGATCTCGGCATCGACGAACTCACGCTGTACGCCTTCTCGACGGAGAACTTCAACCGGCCGCCGGAGCAGCAGGAGACGCTGTTCGACCTGCTGGAGGAGAAGCTGTACGAGTTCGCCGACGCCGACCGCGTCCACGAGGAGGAGGTGTGCATCCGCGCGCTCGGCGACGTGGACCGCCTGCCCGAGCGCGTGCGCGAGGCGGTCGCGTACACGGAGGACCGGACGCGGGAGTACGACGAGTTCGTGCTGAACATCGCGCTGGCCTACGGCGGCCGCGAGGAGCTGCTGTCGGCGGCCCGGAGCGTGGCGGCCGACGTCGACGCCGGCGACCTCGACCCGAACGACGTGGACGTCGAGACCGTCGAGGAGCGCCTGTACGGCCGTCCTGTCCGCGACGTGGACCTCATCATCCGGACCGGCGGCGACGAGCGGACGAGCAACTTCCTCCCGTGGCACGCCAACGGCAACGAGGCCGCCGTGTTCTTCTGTGCGCCCTACTGGCCGGAGTTCTCCCGCGTCGATTTCCTCCGGGGCATCCGGACGTACGAACACCGCGAGCGCTCGTGGCGGCGCACGCGTGCGCGACGCGGTCTCGCGCTCCTGCGAGCGCTGGGTGGCGTCGAACTCGACGAGGCGCGCAGCGTCGTCCGGCGGTTCCGCGACTCGCTCCCGAGCGGCGAGCGCTCGACCGTCGACGAAGTTGCCGACGAGGTCGCGGCCGAGGACGAGGAACTGCGGGCGGCGGACTGAACGCAGTCGACTAGCGGCCGAATTTCCGTCAGTCCGCTCGCCGAAGCTCGCTCCCTGACGACGTTTGGACTACCGTCCGAACTTCCGCCGGTCCGTTGCACTCCCCGGCGGCGTTCGGCCTATCGGCCGAACCGCCTGTTCCGCTCGCCGAACTCCCGGAGCGCGCGCAGGTAGTCCCGCTTCCGGAAGTCCCGCCAGTTCACGTCGGTGAAGTACAGCTCCGAGTAGACGGACTGCCAGATCATGAAATCCGAGAGCCGCTCGGCCCCGGTCTTGATCACGAGGTCCGGCTCCTCCGGGAAGACGAGTCGGTCCTCGATATCCTCGGCCTCGATGTCGTCGGGGTCCAGGTCGCCGTCCTCGACCTCCTCGGCGAGCCCCCGCACCGCGTGCGTGAACTCGTGTTTCCCGCCGAGGCCGATGCTCACCTGAATCGGCGCGTCGGCGGGCTCGTCGTCGTCCGGGCCGCGAACGTCGACCGGATGCGGGGCGTCGATGTCGTCGAACTGCCGCTTCAGCGTCGGGACGGCGGCCTCGTCGAGGACGCTGACGGGGACGGTGACGCGCTCGGCCCCGTACTCGAACGCCCACGAGAACGCGTCCTCCAGCGTGTCGTACGCGCCCTGTTCCAGCAGGTCGCGCTCCGTGATGACGACCGCGACGTGGTCGGGGCGCTGATAGTCGGCAAGCCGGAGGCGGGCGGCGAGATAGCGGTCGTACAGTCCCACGGCACGACGTTTTCCGGCGACCCGACTAAAACGCACGGGTCGACGCCGTCGCCCGTTGGCTTCGGGAAGGTTAAGTAACCTACCTACAAACGGACGCGGTAACGTGACATCGACAGTGCGGCGAGCGGCCGGGTTCGCTGCCGTCGGGAGCATCGCGCTGGCCGCACCGCTGCTCGGGGCGGCGGCCGCGCTCCCCTTCGCCGCCGTCGCCGCACTCGCCGCCGTCGTCGACGACGGCCCCGTGTTCGACCTGTTCGCCCGGCCGGGCGACCGGGAGGAGGGCCGGCTCAACGGGCTGATCGGCTTCTCGCTCGCCGCCACCGGGCTCGGCCTCCTCTCGGCGGTCACGGCGATCCCCGCCCTGGCCTTCGTCGGGGCCGTCCTCTGCCTGTGCTACGGCAACCTCGTCGCCCAACTGTTCGGGGGCCGCTGGCCCGGCCCGTTCGCCGACGCGGTCGGCTTCGTCGGCGGCGGGACCCTCGGCTGTGGTGTCGGGATCGCCGCCGCCGCGGCGCTGGGCGGGACCGCGTCGCCGTCGCCGCCCACCGCCGTGTTTCTGGCGACCAGCGCCGCGCTGCTGGGCGCGCTGCTCCGGGCCGTCTTCTTCGAGCGTGACGACCCCCTCGTGTTGCTCTCGGTCGGCTTCCTCCTGTGGTTCCTGTGGGCGCTGACCGAACCGGTCACCGCGACGGAGGTCGGCGTCGCCCTCGCGGTGACGGTTGCGGTCGGCTACGCCTCCTACGCGCTCGACACCGCCTCCGTCTCGGGGATGCTCTCGGGCGTGTTCCTCGGCCTGCTGACGGTCGTCCTCGGCGGGATCGGCTGGTTCGCCGTCATCATCGCCTTCTTCGGTATCGGCGGCCTCTCGACGAAGTTCCGGTACGAGGAGAAGGAGCAACGCGGCGTCGCCGAGGAGAACGAGGGGGCCCGCGGCAGCGCCAACGTGTTCAGCAATGCCGCCGTGGCGCTGGCGGCCGTCCTCGGCTACGCCGCCGCCCCCTTCGAACTCGCCGTCGCCGGGGGCGTTCGCGTCGAGGCGCTCCCGTTCGTGTACGCGTTCGCGGGGTCGGTGTCGACGGCGATGAGCGACACCCTCTCCAGCGAGATCGGCGGCGTGTTCGACCGCCCGCGACTGATAACGACCCTCGAACCGGTCGATCCGGGGACCGACGGCGGCGTCACCTGGCAGGGCGAGGTGGCCGGCTTTGCCGGCGCGTCGGTGATCGCGCTCATCGCCGTCGGGCTGCTCGACACGGTCGGGACGGCCGGCGGCGGCGTCGTCCTCGTGGCGGGCGTCGCCGGGATGACCGTCGACAGCCTGCTCGGGGCGACGGTAGAGGGCGGCCGCCTCGGCAACCAGAGCGTCAACTTCCTCGCGACCCTCTCGGGGGCGGTCGTCGGGGCGGGGCTGGCGGTCGTCGCGGGTGTTCCCGCGGTCGCGTGATCCGAGCCGCGACGGCCGCAGACCTGCCCGTCCTCGGCGTGCTTCAGTCGCTGCTCCCCGAATCGTCGCCGAAGTTGCTCGCGGCGAGTATCGACGGTCCCGGCGTCGTCCTCGTCTCCGTCCCGGACGCCCCCGCAGCCGATCCGGGCGCGACCGGAACGCCGGTCGGCTACCTCCTCGCGACGACCGGCCCGGACCCGGCCCACCTCGCCGAACTCGTCGTCGCCCCCGCATACCGTCGGGAGGGGCGGGGCCGGCGGCTCCTCGCGGCCGCGCTCCCGCGGCTCCGCGACGCGGGCGCGACCGCGGTCGAGATCGCCGTCGAACCGGACAATGACGCGGCACGGACGCTGTACGCCGAGTTCGGGTTCGAGGAACGCGAGCGGGTCGACGGATACTACGAGAACGGCGGGACGGCGGTGCTGCTCCGACGGTCGCTGTAACCGCCGGCGGTTCCCGCGGGGACGTTTCCCGGGACGGCTACAGCGCGATGTCGGCGGCTGCGTGGACCCGAACGCCGGTGGGGCGCTTCGTGAAGTCGCCGAGTTCGCGGCCGACGACCGTCCCGACGCCGCGGTCGGCCGCCACGTCGGCGAGGCGCTGGCTGACGACGCCGTCGAGGACGACGGTCTCGGGGACGTTCTCGGCGTCGGCGACCGCGTCGCGGGCCGCGTCGGCGGGAGCCTCCGCGATCGGTTCGGCGTCGCCGTCCAGTAACCGGACGATGCCCCGCTCGCCGTCGATCACGTCGGCGACGTGGTCGCGGAGCGTTTCGGGGAGCGCGTCGGCGTCGCCCGATGCGGTCGGGTCGTCGGTCGTCGCGGCGGTCCCTGCATCGCTTCCGGTCTCGTCGGCCGCGCCGCGGCGAAGCGGCTCCGCGGCGTCGCCGCCGTCGCCCGCCCCCGCCGGCGAGTCGGGGGTTTCGGGGGACTGCGGGCCGTCGGACACGTCCGCGGTCGGCGGGGAGGGCGACTGGCTTCCGTCGGTGGCGACGGGTTCGCCGGCGTCGCCGGGGTCCGCGCGGTTCGCGACCGAGGCGTACGGCGTCTTCTCGCGGAGGGCGGCGAAGGCCTCCTCCCGGGAGAGGTCCTCGACGGACTTCCCCTCGGGGGCGAAGGCGACGTAGTCGACCTCGCCCACCTGCGCCAGTTCGCGCAGGATGAGGTGGCCGCCGCGGTCGCCGTCGAGGAAGGCGGTGACCGTCCGCTCGGCCGTGAGGTCGCCGACGGCGTCGGGCACGTCGGTGCCGTCGACCGCGACGGCGTTCTTGATGCCGTACCGCAGCAGCGTCAGCACGTCCGACCGCCCCTCGACGACGACGACGGCGTCGCTGTCGGCGACGTGGGGACCGGCCGGCTGGCCCTCGTACTCGGTGATGTCGGCGACGCGAACGCTCTCCCTGACCTCGTCGAGTATCTCCTCGCTGGTCATCACGCCCTCGTCGAACGACTCCTGGAGGAGTTCCTGGGCTCGCTCCACGACCCACCGGCGCTTGGCCGCGCGCACGTCCTCGATGTCGGTGATCTCCAGGGTCGCCTCGCACGGGCCGATGCGGGTGAGCGTCTCCAGCGAGGCCGCGAGCGTGGCGGTCTCGACCCTGTCGAGGCTCGTCGCGATGGTGGCCGTGCCGGTCGACCGGCCGCCCTCGCTCGCTATCTCCACCTCGATGCGACCGACCTTCGAGGACTGCTGTAACCCTCTGAGGTCGAGGTCGTCGCCGAGGAGGCCCTCCGTCTGACCGTAGATCGCACCGACGACGTCACTCCGCTCTACCACCCCGTCGGCGCTGATCTCCGCGTGAATGAGATATTTCGATGTATCTTCCATTGGTGAACTGCCCGGGTGACGGGCTGAATGGTGATGCCATGTGTAGCCATGGACCATAAATACATGGCGGGTGCCGGTTGAAATAGTTGTCGTCGCCCGCCGGGCTACTGGCGTTCGTCGAGCGCCGCGGCCCCGTGTGCCAGCGACGACAGCGGGTCGGCCGGGTCGTCGTGTTCGTACACCAGCCACTCGACGCCGGCGTCGCGGGCCGCCTCGACGCAGGCCCCGACGTCGAGGTCGCCCTCGCCCAGTTCCACCGGCGTCCGCGAGTCCGCATCCACGTCCTTCAGGTGGACCAGCGGCACGCTCTCGATCCGGGAGAGCAGGGCGACCGGATCCGCGCCGGCGGCCAGCGCCCAGCCGAGGTCGAGTTCTATCGCGACGGCGTCGCCGAGCGTCTCGACCAGCAGGTCGAACGCCGTCCTGTCGCCGAGGTCAGTGAACTCGTGGTCGTGGTTGTGGTAGGCGAGCCGAAGTCCCCGGTCCGCCAGCGCGTCGCCGACGGCGGTGAGCCGGTGCGCCGTCTCCTCGACGGCCGCCGCGGACTCGAAGCCCGACGGGTCGACGTACGGGACGACGACCGTGTTGCAGCCCGCGGCGTCGCAGGCCGCGGCGACGGACTGTACGTCCTCCTCCAGTTCCTCGATCCCGACGTGTGCGGCGGCCGCCGACAGCCCGGCGTCGTCGAGCGCCGCCGGTGCGTCGTCGCCCGGCGCGCCGGCGAACTCGACGCCGTCGAGCGCCGTGTTGCCGACCCGGGCGAGCAGTTCCGGCGTCGACGCCTCGACGTGGCGAAGCGTGTACAGCTGAATGGCAGTTCGCATACCTGTCGCGTCGGTCGGGAGCCGCAAATAACCCGGCCCCGGACTGGGCGTCGGTCGACCGGTCGGACGCGTCGATTCGGTCCTGGGGCCGTCAGTCGTCCGTCTCGGGGGTCGCGCGGGCGTCGTCCGTCGCCGCGTCGGTCCCGTCGGACCCGTCGACGTCGTGGGAGCCGACCGGCGGCAGGTTCGCCTCGGCGGCTGGCGAGTCCGCGAGGTCGGTGTCGTCGGCGATGCTCGACATCTCCCCGTCTGCCTCCCTCGGCTGGTCAGACGCCCCGGGCGACTGACTGCTTCGAGAATCGCGCCGCGATTCTCGAACGTCCTGATCCACCCGCATCGAGCAGAACTCGACGCCGCACATCGAGCAGAACCTCGCCTCTTTGTAGTTGTCCCCGGGGAGCGACTGGTCGTGGTACTCGCGGGCGCGTTCGGGGTCCAGCGAGAGGTCGAACTGCTCGGACCAGTCGAACGCGTAGCGCGCCTCCGAGAGCGCGTCGTCCCAGTCCCGCGCCCCCTCGCGGCCGTTCGCCACGTCGGCGGCGTGGGCGGCGATGCGGTAGGCTGCCAGCCCGTCCCGCACGTCCTCGCGCTCGGGGAGACCGAGATGCTCCTTCGGCGTGACGTAGCACAGCATCGCCGCGCCGGCCCGGGCCGCCTCCGTCGCGCCGATGGCGCTCGTGATGTGGTCGTAGCCGGGCGCGATGTCGGTGACGAGCGGGCCGAGCACGTAGAACGGCGCGCCGTCGCAGACCTCCTGCTGGCGCTGGACGTTGTCGGCCACCTCGTCCATCGGGATGTGGCCCGGCCCCTCGACCATCACCTGCACGCCGTGGTCCCAGGCGGTCCGGGTGAGTTCGCCGAGCGTGTCGAGTTCGGCGAACTGGGCGGCGTCGCTCGCGTCGGCGAGACAGCCCGGGCGCAGGCCGTCGCCGAGGCTGAACGTCACGTCGTGGTCGGCGAATATCTCGCAGATCGCCTCGAACTCCGTGTAGAGGGGGTTCTGTGCGCCGTTCTCCTCCATCCACTGCGCGAGCAGCGACCCGCCACGGGAGACGATGCCGGTCTTCCGGCCGTCGGTCAGCGGCAGGTGTTCCATGAGGACGCCCGCGTGGATGGTCATGTAGTCGACGCCCTGTTCGGCCTGCTTCTCGATGACGTCGAGCAGCAGGTCGGGCGTGAGGTCGGCCACGTCGTCGACCTTCGTCACCGCCTCGTAGATGGGGACGGTGCCGACCGGGACCGGCGAGCGGTCGACGTTCGCCTCGCGGATGCGGTCCAGGTCGCCGCCCGTGCTCAGGTCCATCACGGTGTCCGCGCCGTGGTGGACGGCCGTGTGGAGCTTCTCCAGTTCGCCCTCCAGGTCGCTCGTCGTCTCGCTGTTGCCGATGTTGGCGTTGACCTTCGTCGCGAACTCCCGGCCGATGATCATCGGGTCGAGGCGGTCGTGGTGTTCGTTGGCCGGGATCACCGCCTGCCCCTCGGCGACCTGCTCGCGGACGAACTCCGGGTCGACGTTCTCGCGCTCGGCGACGCGCTCCATCTCGGGGGTGACAACCCCGTCCCGCGCTCTGCGGATCTGCGTCATGATAACTAAGTTGTACCACTTAGTAATAAAACCGGGGGTGACCGCGGCCCCGACGGTCGCGAGACTGGTGGTTTATGGTACCGCCGCCACCACGTACCGGGTATGCAAACGCACATCGTCCCGGTCGGCTTCGACTACGACCGGCTGATCGCGCCGCTGGTGCGCGACCAGTTCGACGTCGACCACGTAATTTTGCTGGAGGGGGCGGTCGGGAGCGAGGCCAACGTCGAGTACTCCCGGAACCTCTCGGAGAAACTGGAGAAGGACTTCCGGAACCTGCTCGGGGCGTCGACCGAGCGGTTCGTCATCGCGGACGTGTACGACTACGACGCGGCGTTCACGCAGGCGTACGACCTCATCAACGCCGAACTCGACGACGACAACGAGGTGTGGGTCAACGTCAGCGCGATGCCCCGCACCGTTTCCTTTGCCTTCGCGACGGCGGCCCACTCGATCATGGTCGAGCGGGAGGGTGACCGCGACCAGATCCACACCTACTACACGGTTCCCGAGAAGTACCTGGAAACCGAACTCGCCGAGGAACTGCGCCGACAGATCGACCTGCTCGCGGACGTGCGGGACGGGGACGTGGACGACGGCCGGGTCGACGAGCGCCTGGAGAGCGCCCGCGACCTGCTCGCGGAGTTCGACGAGCGCGGCACGACCATTGGGGCCAAGGAGATCGACGGCGACCACATCGTCGAACTGCCGGTCGCCTCGTTCTCGAACGTGAAGCCGTTCGAGGAGCTGATCCTCTACAAGCTCGGCGAGCACGGCGAGTTCGAGTCGGTGTCGGAACTCGCGGAGGCGCTTGCCGACGAACTCAACGAGGAGTACACCGACAGCTTCCGGTCGAAGGTGATCTACAACGTCGACCGCCTCGGCCCCGGCGGGAAGGGGTACATCGAGCAGGAGGCCGGCGGGAAGTCATACCGGACCCGGCTCTCCCGGATCGGGGAGCTGTGGGTGAACTCCCACTCCAACGGCGGCGACGGACTGGACGGCTAAGCCGGCGATCCGCCGACGGCTGCCCCCTACGCGAACCGCGCCAGCGCCCGCTCCCGGAGGACGAGCAGACAGGGCAGCACGGTCAGGCAGGCGACGAAGGCGTACACGATCGACAGCCCCGTCACGATGCCGAAGCGCTGGAGCGGCGGCGCGAGCGCGAGCGACAGCACGCCGAAGCCGGCGGCCGTCGTTGCGGCGCTGCCCAGCAGCGCACCGCCCGTCCCCGTCACCCCGGCCGACAGCGCGTCGACGAAGCCGTCGCGTCGCGTCCGCTCTTCCACCACACGCTCGGTGAGGTGGATGCTGTAGTCGACGCCGAGGCCGATGGCGAGGCTGGTGATCACCGCCGTCTCGCTGTTAAAGGGGATGCCGACGGCCCGCATCGTCCCGAGCAGCCACGCCAGCGCGATAAGCACCGGGATGAGCGTCACGACGCTCAGCCCCGGCGCGCCGTGTCGCCGCCAGTACAGCGCCGTCAGGAAGACGAGGATGACGACCAGCGTGACCGCGAAGGCCTGCACGAGCGTCTCCAGCAGGGCGTCCTGCAGGACGGCAGTGACCACCGGCCCGCTGGTCGCCACGGCCGTCACCGGTGCGCCGGACGACGCCGCGTCGGCGAACGCTCGCACGTCCCCGGCGATCGTCTGGGCCGGGGCGTCGCCCTGCACGCCGACGACGAGGCGGGCCGAGGCGTACTCGCCGCCCTCGGTCCGGGCGAGGTGCTCCGCGGCCCGGTCGGGCACGGCGTCGTAGACGAGGTCGTACACCGCGGCCACGTCCCGGTCGGGCAGCCCGTCGCCGTCGTCGTCCCGCTCTGCGATGGCGGCGGCGACCGTCTCGTTTCCGCCGGCAACGTCGCGGAGCAGGGTGTGCGGTCCCTCGACCGCGGCCGTGCCGTCCGAGCGGACGACGACCGCGCCGTCGGTGTCGGGGTCGTTCGTGGCCGCGTCGAGCGAGCGCAGCGTCGCGGGGTCGGTGACGTTCCCGCGTAGCAGCACTTGCGCTTCGGCCCCCTGCCCGCGCTGGCGGAAGTTGTCGCCGAGGTAGGCGGCGTGGTCGCGCACGTCGTAGTTCCCCGGCGCGAGCGGGCCGGGCAGCGAGTCTGCCCATGCCGGCGCGTCCTCGGGCAGGAAGTCGGCGCGGTTGAACTCCGTGTCGATGCCGGTCGCGCCGTACGCGCCGGCCGAGGCCAGCAGGAGCGCGACGACCACGACGCCGACCGGTGCGCGCCGCGCGAGGCCGACGGCACCCGAGAGGCCGCGGTTGATCGGCCCGGCCCCGAGCCCGACCGCCGTCTTGCGGCGCTCGAAGCCGAACCGGTCGAACGCGTTCTCGACGCCGAGCTTGACGGCAGGAACGAGCGCCCCGAACACGACGAACGTGGCGAGGATGCCGCCAGCCGACAGCACCGCGAAGTCCTGAATCGCGGTCAGCGGGCTGACGTAGTTCGAGAGGAAGCCGATCCCCGTCGAGAACGTCGCCGCGCCGAGCGCGAACACGACGCCTGCGACGCCGAGGCGCGTCGCGTCGGCGGGGCTCCGGCGGCCCACGGCGTCGTCATCGGACCGAAGGGTCCCCTCGCGGGCCTCCCGGTAGCGCATCACGACGTGGAGCGAGTAGTCGATGGAGAGGCCGATGAGCAGGAAGGGGACGGCGATCAGCAGCTGGCTCGACGGGATCCCGAGCCACCCCTGCAGCCCGGCCAGCCACGCCAGCACCGCCGCGATGCCGAACACGCCCACCAGCACGTCCGCAACGTCGCGGTAGGCGACGCCGAGCACCAGCAGGACGAGCACGAGCGCGACGGGCGTGATGATCGCGAAACTGTCGCCGACCGCCCGCGTCGACGCGTCGTCGGTGATCCCCTGGCCGAAGGCGAAGCCGTCGTCGAACCGCTCCTCGACGAGCGACTCGATCGCCAGCTGTGCGTCGTAGGCGGCGGTCGGGTCCTCGTCCGGGCCGCTGCTGTCGGTCTGGAACACGAACGCGATCCGCGCGTCGGCGGTCGTCTCGCCCGGTTCGTACGACGACGGGAGGAACTGGTACGGGTCGCCGCCGGGCGTCTCCGTCTCGGGGTCCAGCACCCGGCCGACGAGCGCCTCGACCTCGCTCGCGTTGCGCGATTCGAGGGCAGCGATCTGCTCGTCCATCGTGGGGGCTGGTGGCCGGTTAGCCGCGACTTGGCCGCCGGTACTGTTGCCGCCCTCACCGGGCGGCCCGCCGACACCCCGGTCCTCGTAGTAGGCGGCCGTCGCGATCACGTTCTCCAGGCCAACGACTCCCTGCTCCTCTCGGAGCGTGGGCGCGACGGTGTCGTTGGCCCGCAGGTCACGCTGGAGGCGGAGACTCTCCAGGAGCGAGTCCCGCGAGAGGACGTTGCCCTCGCGGACGACGACCTGCGTCACGACGGCGTCGTCGCTCGGATAGTCGGCTTCGATCTCCTCCAGAGCGGCTCGCTCGGGCGAGTCGGTCTCGAACTGGCCGATACCGCCGGACTCGGTCTCGCCGACGACCGCGCCCGCGGCGACGACGGCGGTCAGCAGGAGCACGGCGACGGCGACGAGGCGATACCGGGCGGCGAGGAAGGCGGCGTAGCGGTCGGCGAGTCCGTCGGTCATCGTCCCTCGCTGTGGCCCGTACGCTCTTATACTTTCGGTGGATATTAGCTACTGTATAATCTAATACCGATTATGAACACCGACACGGACCGGGACCGCGGGGTCCTGACGACGGCGGACCGCGAGTACCTGCTCGGCGAGCGGGAGCTGAGCCACGAGCAGTCGAAGCGCAACGCGGAGGCCCGCATCCGCCGCCGGATCGAGAACGGGATCCTCGACTTCGACCTGCTCACGCACTACCTCGACGAGGCCGACCGGCGGCAGGTGTTCGCGGGCGCGGCGGACGACGAGGCGCTGATCGACGCCGTGACCGCGATGCTCTCCTTTGCGTACATCGGCCTGAAGGAGCAGGGCGTCGACTTCGAGCGCGTCCTCGAACCGGCGGTCCGGGGCGCGGAGACGGCGTACGCCGTCGACCAGCTCTCGGCCAACGTCGACGTGACGGTGACGTTCGCAGTCGAAACCGAGGTGAACTCATCGCTGGACGGCGTCGAGGCGCGCATCGCCGAGGGGACGCCCGTCTCGCCGCGGGAGCTGTTCTCGCTGGTGATGGAGCGGGAGACCGAACTCGCAGAGCACGACCGCATCACGCTCCGCGTCGAGGACGGTCCGGCGGCGGAGAACGACCACGTCGACCGCCTCGCCGACTACCTCGACGCCGACGTGCGCTTCCCGACTGACTCGCTGGCGGTCCTCACCTGGGCGGAGTGACGCCGGCCGCCCGCGCGTTCGCGAGCCGTTCGCCGCGCCGGGATGACGTAAGGATTAAACCCGAACGGGAAGCACAGTTACGACGATGAGCCGGAACGACGCAGTCGGTCGGTCGCCCGCCGCCGCTGCGGTATCCGTACGTGTAGGGGCGTCCTAGCCCCGCCCCACCACTTCTTCGTCCGGCGACGCCCGCGCCCCGACAGCGCCACGGCGAGGAACCGACCAGTACCGATGACAGCGACACCACACCGACGACACGACAACACATGAGCGCAGACACCGAACCACGAGACGGCCTCGACGGCGAGTACGACGCCGAGGCGACCGAATCGAAGTGGCAGGAGCACTGGGTCGAGAACGAAACCTACGCCTACGGGGGCGACGCCGAGACGGACCCCAACACCGTCTACTCCATCGACACGCCGCCGCCGACCGTGTCGGGCAGCCTCCACATGGGCCACATGTACGGCCAGGCGCTCCAGGACTTCGCCGCCCGGTTCCATCGCATGGCCGACGGCGACGTGCTGTTTCCCTTCGGCTACGACGACAACGGCATCGCCTCCGAGCGGCTGACCGAGCAGGAACTGGGCATCCGCCACGGCGACTTCTCCCGCCGCGAGTTCCAGCAGAAGTGCCGGGAGGTCTGCCGGGAGTACGAGGCCGAGTTCACCGAGAAGATGCAGGGGCTCGGGATCTCGATCGACTGGGACCGTACCTACAAGACGATAAGCCCCGAGGTCCAGCGGGTCTCGCAGCTGTCCTTCCTCGACCTGTACGAGCAGGGCCGCGAGTACCGCAAGCAGGCCCCCGCGATCTGGTGTCCCGACTGCGAGACGGCGATCTCGCAGGTGGAGCAGGAGGACGCCGAGCGCCACACCCACTTCAACGACGTGCGGTTCGACCTGACCGAGCCGACCGAGGGGGGCCGGGACTCCTTCGTCATCGGGACGACCCGCCCCGAACTGCTCCCGGCCTGCGTCGCCGTCTTCGTCCACCCCGACGACGACGAGAACCGGGACCTGATCGGGAAGGAGGCCGAGGTGCCGCTGTTCGGGCACACCGTCCCGATCATCGAGGACGACCGCGTCGACCTGGAGACGGGCACCGGCGTCGTGATGTGCTGTACGTTCGGCGACCAGAACGACATCGAGTGGTACCAGGCCCACGACCTCCCGCTGCGGGTCGCCATCGACGAGTCCGCGACGATGACCGAGCTCGCCGGCGACTACGAGGGCATGAGCACCCACGAGGCCCGCGAGGCCATCGCCGAGGACCTGGACGCAGCCGGCCACCTCGTCGACCGCGAGGAACACACCCACACGGTGCAGGTCCACGAGCGCTGCGAGACCGACGTGGAGTTCCGCGTCTCCGAGCAGTGGTACGTCGAGATACTCGACCACAAGGAGGAGTATCTGGAGGCCGGCCGCGAGATGGACTGGTACCCCGAGAAGATGTTCACGCGGTACGAGCACTGGATCGAGGGGCTGGAGTGGGACTGGCTCATCTCCCGCCAGCGCGACTCCGGCATCCCGTTCCCGGTGTGGTACTGCGAGGACTGCGGCCAGGAGGTCATGGCCGACCGCGAGGACCTACCCGTCGACCCGCTCGCCGACGACCCGCCGGTCGACGCCTGCCCCGAGTGCGGGGGCGGCGAGTTCGAGCCGGAAAACGACGTGTTCGACACGTGGGCGACCTCCAGCCTGACGCCGCTGATCAACGCCGGCTGGGACCCCGAGACCCTCGGCGACGGCGAACTCGCGGGCGGTGACCTCGCCAACCCCGAACTGTACCCGTTCGACCTGCGGCCGCAGGCCCACGACATCATCAGCTTCTGGCTGTTCCACACGGTCGTCAAGTGCTACGAGCACACCGGCGAGGTGCCGTTCGACACCGTCATGATCCACGGCCACGTCCTGGACGAGAACCGGGAGAAGATGTCCAAGTCCAAGGGCAACATCGTCGCGCCGGAGGACGTCGTCGCCGAGTACCCCGTCGACGCGATCCGCTACTGGGCGGCGTCGACGGCCGTCGGCGACGACTTCCCCTTCCTGGACAAGGACATCGTCGCCGGCGAGAAGCTGCTCCGGAAGCTCTGGAACGCCTCGAAGCTCGTCGACCAGCTCACGCCAGACGCCGTCGACGAGCCGGCGGAACTGGACCCCATCGACGAGTGGCTGCTGGCGGAACTCGACGCAGTCGTCGAAGACCTGACCGCCCACTTCCGGGAGTACGAGTTCGCCAAGGCCCGCGACCGCCTGCGGACGTTCTTCTGGAACACGTTCTGCGACGACTACCTGGAGATCGCCAAGAACCGCGACACCGACTCGACGGCGTACGCGCTCCTGACGGCTCACCGGACGTTCTGCAAGCTCTTTGCCCCCCTACTCCCGCACGTCACCGAGGAGCTGTGGCGGACGATGCACGGCGACGGCAGCGTCCACACGACCGACTGGCCCGAGCCGCGCGGCTACGAGGCCGACCTCGCCGCCGGCGAGACGGCGATGGAGGTCGTCTCCGCGCTCCGCAAGTACAAGACCGACCACCAGCTCGCGCTCAACGCCGACCTCGATTCGGTCGAGGTGTACGGCGACCTGGGCGGCATGGCCGACGCCGTCGCTGAGGTGATGCACGTCGACGACCTGACGGCGGTCGACGAGGAGCCGGACATCACCACGGAGATCGCAAGCGTCGACCTGGACTACTCGACGGTCGGTCCGCAGTACGGCGAGAAAGTCGGCGAGATCGACGCCGGCATCGAGGCCGGCGAGTTCGAGGTCGACGACGACGGCCTCCACGTCGCCGGCGAGACGCTCGGCCCCGACCTGTTCGAGGTCGAGCGCGAGCGCACCTACTCCGGCGACGGCGAGATGATCGAGACGGAGTCGGCGGTCGTCGTCGTGCGGAACTGAGCGGCGGACGACCCTCTTCGGTTCGCCCGTTTTTCGACCGACGTTTTGGAATACCCGTACGTTTCCACCGTTGAACCGCCACCTGACGGATTACATCTACCAAGATATTATATTTGCTCAATTATTTGAACCGGACATGTCCGGTCTCGTGGAGGACGAGCACCCCATCTTCAACTACGACAGTTCGTCCGCGGCCAAACTCTGGGTTGATGGCGACGGACCGATCGAGGAGTTCGAGTTCACGTTGACGAACAGGCGAGTTATCGTATCGTCGGATGAAACGGGGACGGTGTCGGCACCGCTTCCGGTTCTGGGGAGAATCGGGTCGAAAACGGAGACGTCACTGACTGCTCGGGGGAACACATACCTAAAGTGGCTCTCGCTGTCAGTTATCGGTGGGATACTCCTGTACTCGCTATATTTTGCGCTGACGAACTCGATCCTCTGGGCGGTTTTTTACGGTGTGATTTTCCTCGTCATCTGGGTGAAAGGTGTCTCGTGGATTCGGAACGGCTTTAGTTGGGATTGGCGCTGGCTCAGCTTCCACGTCGATGAGGAGTCCGACCTTGGGAAAGCAGTCATGGGGTACGCCGATACCGACCCGGAGTCCTCGGGGAGTGATATCCTGATCCGGCTCCGGGATGACGATTTCTCGACCGAGGAGATGCAGAACCTCACCGGACTCAAGCTCGCGGCACTCCGCAGCGAAAAAGAACCGTTTGCGGTCCCGAACGCCGTGTTAGAACACTGTGGGATGCAGATCAAAACCCCGGACACGATCACACTCAAGCCGGATAGGGCCCGGAACTACGACGGGGGCCCCAAAGCAGGCGGGTACTACGTCTGTGAAGGATGTGGGGAGAAACTCGATGCTGCCTTCGACATTCAGGGCAGTAACCCGGCAACGTGTGGGGAATGCGGGTACGAACTCGATGACCAGCAGGGAGCGAGAAGTGAGGGGATGGAGGCCGAATCAGCGTGGGCAGATGCGATGGGCGACGACGACCCCTGGGACATTTGAGAACTGTGAACACAGCTCATTCACGGAATACTCGCATCATCAATTCGCATCCGCCGATGTGATCGACACCGAGAACTCCCACTCGGCAGTTGCCTCGCGCTCCGGTACGCCGTAGCTGTGTTCGAACGTGAACTCCCCCGGCGGCATACACACGTCGTCCTCGTGGTTGCCCCACAGCTGGTACTCCATCGCGTGTTCATCGCCCGGGGAGACCGTTTTCCGTTCCGCGGTGTCGGGCCATCCCAGTCCGTTGTCCGACGCCGGTTCCCAGCAGTCAGATGATGACTTGTTGACTGCCGGCGGCGCGGCCAGCAGTAGCCAGTCACCGCTCTCGCTGTGTGAGCCGGTGTAGGGGAAGTAGAACCCCGTATCCAGCGTGACCGACTGCGACCCGGTGTTTTTCAGGGCGATCTCGACGGCTGCTGTGCCATCCGGCGTGATCCGTTGCTCGGTTAGCGTCACGAACACCCGGAGGCCGCCCGGCAAGTTCTGCTCGACGGACTCCATCGAGACGGTCCGTTTCTCGGGCGACTCGTTGCCAAGGGGGAGGGTCGAGAGGCAACCCGACAGCGCGCTCGCCGTCAGGCCACACGACGCGAGGACCGTACGTCGGTTCATATTCTCATCCCACACATAGAGAGTGTAATAATGCTCCGGAGGGGCGATCGCAGTTCGAACCGCTGCCGGGACGGGTGAACTGGTAGTATAGCCACTGCTCCGTTCGCCTCCTGTACTTGAATTCACATTGGTTAGATAATATTCTTAGCAAATTCTAGAAAATTACTATGGTTCGGAACGTTCAACTCTCGGCTGCATGCCCTCCAACCGACCAGTCGACAGACGGACGTTCCTGAAAACGACAGCTACCACCGTGGGCGGCGTCGCGACGCTCGCCGCGGCGAGCACGACCGGCCGCGCCGGCGGCGACTCCGGTCGCCCGCCGGCCGACGACGTGAAAGAGCGGATCCGGGACGCCGACCCGGACGCCATCCGCGAGGCCTACGCCGAGGCGTACGGCAAGCGCGTCGCGGGCAAGGTCGTCGCGCGCTGGAGACGCTACGCCCGGAAGGTGCTGCGCGACAGGATGGACGCCGAGGCCGCGTTCGAGGCGTTCCTCGACGACATCTCGTCGCTCTCCGGGGACCTGCGGCGCGACATCGCGGACGCGAGACGGGCGGTGCGGTCGAACGACCTCCGCACCGACCACGGGGAGGCGGTCGCGGCGGGGGAACTCGACCGCGACAGCGCCGCGGTGACCGACGTCACGACGCAGGACAGTCAGGAGGTGCTCCTGATCGACGGCGGCGTCGGGGGCGACGGCGTCACCGGGTTCCGGGACTCGAACTACTACACGAACCTCAACAAGGTCACCGCCATCTGCGAGACGCTCGGCGCTGGGTTCATCTCGCAGTGGGCCTGGCTGGAGGGGAACGTGTACATCCAGAACGGCGGCACCCACGACCTGGTCTGTGACTACTTCGAGAACGGGCTGGTCGTGGGCGGCAGCGCCTCCTACGACGTCTGGATCCAGGAAGAGGGGGACGACTACAAGACGTGGGGGAACCTGAAGAGCACGAGCAGTTCCGTGTACGGGGAAGACTCACGCGCCGCGCAGTTCACGCTGAGCGACGACAGCGTGTACAACGTCGGCGTCCGGCTGAAAGTCGAGACCTCGGGGATCGGCGAGGCGCTGTCGGACTACCAGACGATCAACGCCGACGGCTCGACGCGCGGGCTGGAAATAAACGAACTGCGGCTCGAACCGGTGTAACGAGGGTGAGAGAGACGTGACCGACACGCTCCACCGGATCAGGCGGCTGCTCGTCGCCGGCCTCTACCTGTTCGTGGTCGCGGTGGCCGCCGGCGTCCTTCTGCGCGACCCGACCAGCGACCTCGTCGCCGTGCCGGTCGCCGCGGCGGCCCTCGTGGCGGCCCACGCGCTACGGGCCGACACGCTCGACGGTCTGGGCTACGCAGTCGGCGGGTTCCTCGCGGCTGCGGTCGTAGTGCTGGCGCTTGCGGCCGCGAGCGCCGCGGGGGTGGGGGTCCCGTCGCCGTCCGACGCCGTCGCGATGCCGCTGGTCGCCGCGGTGCTGCTGGCGGCGTACGCACTCGCGCTCCGCGACGGCGGCCGGTTCGCCGGCGGGTAGCGGCTCGACGGCTACGAGCGCTCGGCTTCTAGCTTCTTCACCCGCGTCGCGAGCGCCAGGAACGTCGCCAGCAGCGTCAGCACGACCGCGCCGGCGGCGGCGTACTCGTGGGCCGGCGAGGTGTGGACGACGGCGCTGCCGGTCAGGTCCTCGGCGGGGACGAACGTGTGGTGGGGCGTGCCGACGATGGGCACGAAGTAGTCGACCACGTCGTTGAACCCGTACCACAGCAGTGCGACGGCGACGCCCCCGACCCGAAAGTCAGCGATCCGATAGAGGACGAAGCCCTGGACGACCATCGCGAGGTGGCTCCAGAACAGGAAGTTGTACATCGCGGGGTGGAGGTAGGAGAAGTCGGATTTGAACACGAGCAGGACGTACGGCGTCCAGAACCCGAGCTTCAGACAGCCGAAGAAGGCGAGGGCGGTGAGCCATTCCCGCTGGCGGCCGAGCTTCCACGAGGCGATGGCGGCCGCGATGAACAGCGTCGCCACGGGGCTGTCGGGGACGAACGGCCACATGACGGTCGGCTCCCGCGCGAGCTGGCCGGTGATCAGCGACCCCGACAGCATGAGGGGGTCGAACCCGTAGTACCAGAAGCCGAAGGCGGTGCCGAGCAGGTTGATGGCCACGACGAGCCAGGCAAAGCGGAGGCCGAGGTCCTCCAGTTTCCGCGGGACGGGGGCGACGTACCACGGAAGCGACGGCCGCGCCGGAAGCGTTGACATCGGCCGTGTCCACGCAACAGGGGCGCAAAACGGTAGCGGTTTCGGCGCGACGCCGAGTGCCGGCTACGGAAAGGACAGCGGTAAGTGCGACCGGTCCGAACGGATCGCCATGGCCGAAGACACCGATCTGGAGGAGCTCAAACGCGGCACGGAACTCGTCAAGCGGGGCTTCGCCCGCATGCAGAAAGGCGGCGTCATCATGGACGTCGTCAACCGCGAGCAGGCCCGCATCGCCGAGGACGCCGGCGCGGTCGCGGTGATGGCACTAGAGGCGGTCCCGGCCGACATCCGCAAGCGCGGCGGCGTCGCCCGGATGCCCGACCCCGTCGACGTGGAGGCGATCATCGACGAGGTGTCGATCCCGGTGATGGGCAAGTCCCGGATCGGCCACGCGAAGGAGGCCCAGATCCTCGAAGCCATCGGCGTCGACATGATCGACGAGAGCGAGGTGCTGACGCCGGCCGACGACCGCTACCACATCGACAAGCGCGACTTCACCTCGCCGTTCGTCTGCGGTGCGCGCAACCTCGGCGAGGCGCTCCGCCGGATCGACGAGGGCGCGGCGATGATCCGCACCAAGGGCGAGGCCGGCACCGGCGACGTGAACCAGGCCGTCCACCACCAGCGCAACATCAAGGGGTCGATCCGGAAGCTCGAAGGCATGAGTTACCAGGAGCGCGAGAAGTGGGCCCGCGAGCACGAGGCTCCCGCGGACCTGGTCCACGAGACGGCCGACCAGGGCCGGCTACCCGTCGTCAACTTCGCCGCCGGCGGCATCGCGACGCCAGCGGACGCGGCGCTGATGATGCACCACGGCTGCGACGGCATCTTCGTCGGCAGCGGCATCTTCGGCGCGGAGGACCCCACGGCGATGGGCGAGGCCATCGTGCAGGCGACGAACAACTGGGACGACCCCGAGGCGCTCGCCGACATCAGCAAGGACATCGGCAGCGGCATGCGCGGCGACGCCAACGCCGACCTCCCCGAGGAGGAGAAGCTGCAGGACCGCGGCGTCTAGTCGGCTCCCGTTCTCTCTTTCACGGTTACCGCGACCAGTAACGACAGGTACCCGCCGACACCGCCGAGCAGCGCCCACAGCGCCCAGTCCGGCGCTCGCGGCCCGACGGCGACGGCAAGACCGACCGCGACCAGCGTCGCGCCCCACCGCACCCCCGGACGCTTCCAGAGACGGCGAACGCGCTCGCGGTGGCGGAACAGGACGGCCTCCAGCAACAGCGCACCGGCGGCACCGGCGGCGATTGCTGACGAGGTGGGCGTGGCTCCCCGCCGTGCGAGAAGGACGACCGGAACCAGACCGACGGCCAGCGCTGAGAGCGCGTCGGTCGCCCGTTCACGGGTCACGGAACACTTCCGCCCCGCCGGCGATCCGGGTCCGGTACGCCCGGGCGTCCACCCCGGCGTCGTCGAACGCCTCGACCATCGCGGACGCGACCCGGCGGCGACCGTCGGCGCGACAGGCGGCGATGACGCCCGGGCCAGCGCCGCTGACGGTGACGCCGGTCGCGCCGGCGTCCAGCGCTGCCTCGCGGACCGCGTCGTAGCCGGTTATCAGCTCCGCGCGGGCGGGCGTGACGATGGCGTCCTCCATCCCCTCGCCGACGAGTTCCGGGTCGTCGCGGGCCATGCCGACGGTGAGCGTGGCGGCGCGGCCGACGGTGTCGACAACGTCCTCCACATCGGCCGACTCCGGCACGACCCGGCGGGCGTCGCGGGTCGAGACGACGATGTCCGGGAGGCAGACGACGAGCGGTACGTTCGCGTCGACGTGGACGACGCCGTCGCCGCGGGCGACCGTGAAGCCGCCGAGCAGGGCGGGCGCGACGTTGTCCTCGTGGGCCTCGCCGGACACCAGCGCCTCGCCCTCCGCGGCGACCGGCACCAGTTCCTCCCGGGTGAGGCCGCGGTCGTACAGTTCGTTCAGGGCGAGCGCCGCCCCGGCGGCGCTGGCGGCCGACGAGCCGAGGCCCGACGCCGGGCGGACGCCCTTGTCGATCCGGATCCGGGCGGGGGCGTCCAGCGCCTCGGCGACGGCCCCGGCGGTGTTTTTCTCCGGGTCCTCGGGGATGTACTGGCTGCCGGCCCCCGTCACCTCGATGGTCGTCTCGGGGGCGCGCTCGACCCGGACCACGTCCGCGGGGCGGTCCAGCGCCGCCCCGAACACGTCGAACCCGCTCCCGAGGTTGGCGCTGGTCGCGGGAGCGCGGACGGTGAGCATGTCAGTCAGTTACCTGACCCCACGCAAAAAGGTAGCGAACCCGCCGCTCGACCGGAACGTACCCGGCGCTCCATGGAAAGACCCATCCCGGCAACGGCCGAACCCCCGGCCATGATCGGCATCGTCGGCGGCGGGATCGCCGGGCTGGCGGCGGCCCACCGCCTGCAGGAGCGCGGCCACGAGGTGCAGGTGTTCGAGGCGAGCGATGCGATGGGCGGCCTCGCGGCCACCTACGAGACCCAGGGTGACCCCATCGAACGCTACTACCACCACCTCTCGAAGTCGGAGGAGACCATCGTCGAGGTGATCGAGGACCTGGGGCTCGGCGACCGCCTGGAGTGGCGCTACTCGACCACGGCGAACTACGTCGACGGCGTCGTTCACCCGCTGGACAAGCCCTGGGAGATACTGGCCTTCCCGCACCTCTCGCTGTACGACACGTTCCGGCTCGGCCTGCTGACGATGGACATCGACGTCCGCGGCGGCGTTCCGAAGTTCGACTCCTACGAGCGTCTGGAGGACTTCGAGGACGTACCGATCCGCGAGTTCGTCGTCGAGCACACGACCGAGGGCGTGTACGAGAACTTCTTCGAGCCGCTGCTGGACGCGAAGTTCGGCGACCGCAAGGACGACGTGAGCGCGGCGTGGCTGCTCGGCCGGATCAAGTTCCGCGGCGAGCGGGACCTGCTCCGCGGCGAGATCCTCGGCTATCTGGAGGGGGGCTTCGGCGTCCTGCTCGACGCGCTGGTCGAGGCGGTCGGCCGCGAGAACATCACGACGGGCGCGCGAGTGACCGACCTCGGGATGGCGGACGGGGCGGTCGAGTCGCTGACCGCCGAGACCGGTGACGGCGTCGAGACCCACGCCGTCGACGGCGTCGTCGTCGCCGCGATGCCGAACGTGCTGGAGGCCCTGACCGGCTACGAGTGCGACATCGACTTCCAGGGGACGATCTGCTCGGTGATCTCGATGGACGAACCGCTGCTCGACACGTACTGGCTCAACGTCGCCGATGACGCGCCCTTCGGCGCGCTCATCGAGCACACAAACTTCGTCGAACCCGAGCGCTACGGCGGCGAACACCTGCTGTACGTCGCCCGCTACGTGCAGGACCCGAGCGAGGAGATCTGGGGACTCGACGACGAGGCCGTCGAGGAGCGCTGGTTCGACGGCATCGAGGACCTGTTCCCCGCGTTCGACCGCGACGCGGTGAACTGGGTCGAAACGTCTCGCAACCCCCGCACTGCGCCGGTGTACGAGCGCGGCTACCTCGACATGGTGATCCCGTACGACCTCGGCGACGAGGTGGCCGACGGGCTGTACTACGCCGGGATGGCGAGCCGCGCGCAGTACCCCGAGCGGAGCCTCAACGGCGGCATCGTCGCCGGCTTCGAGGCTGCTGACCGGGCCGTCGAGCGGGCGCGGACGGCGGCGACGCCGGAGCCGAACTGACGCCCGGCATCCGGCCTGTCCCCGCTCTCTTGCCGTCCGGGAAGCCCAAACGTTTAGTTCTGCCCTGCGACGCTTCCGATAATGGCCGACCCCGATCACGACCCCGACACCTCGGAGGGGGAGGAGGCGGAGGAGGCGGTACGAGAGGCGGTCGAACGCTCCCGGAGCGGCGCGCCAGCTGTCGGGCGGGTCGTCCGCGACCGGTTCTCGACCGACGAGGTGTTCCAGCGGATCGTCGCGGCCGCCGACGAGGAGATCACCGCGGGGAACCGCGAACTGTTCTTCAGCGGGCTGGCGGCGGGCTTTGCGATCACCGTCACGTTCCTGCTGTACGTCTCGCTGTACGCCTCCACGGGCGGCGACCCGGTGCTCTCGGCGATGCTGTACCCCCTCGGGTTCATCTACATCATCATCGGCGGCTACCAGCTGTACACCGAGCAGACGCTGCCCCCGGTCCTGCTGACCCTGGAGCGGCTGGCGAGCATCCCGGCGCTGCTGCGGAACTGGACGGTCGTGCTCGCCGGGAACTTCACCGGCGGCCTGCTCGGCGCGGCCGCCCTCGCGTTCGGCGGCGTGCTGTCGCCGGAGGCCTCGGTCGCCGCCTCCAGCATCGCTCAGAAGGGGATCGACACGGCCTGGTGGCCGCTGTTCTCGAAGGGAGCCTTCGCCGGCCTCATCGTCGCCGGTGTCGTCTGGGTCGAGTACGCCGCCCGCGACACCATCTCCCGGCTCGTCGTCGTGTACATCGCGTTCCTCTCGATCCCGATCGGCGGGCTGTTCCACTCCGTCGTCTCCTTCACCGAGCTGATCTATCTGGTGTTCGAGGGCAACCAGCCGCTGCTCGGCGGGCTGGTCGAGTTCGTCCTCCCGGTGTTACTCGGCAACACGGTCGGCGGCGTCGTGCTCGTCACCGCCGTCAACTACTTCCAGACGACCGAGGCGCGCCTCGAATCGGCGCGGTTCGAGGGCGACGACCGCCAGCTCTCCCTCCGGGAGTGGGCGTTCGGCGACCTCGTCGGCCGATCCTACGTGCCGCTCGTCGACACCGCGGAGGCGACGCCGACGACCGACGACGGCCCCTACCGCGTCGTCGTCCCCATCTCGAACCCGCGGACGGAGCAGCGGCTCGTCGAGTTCGCCGGCCGGCTGGCAGACGACCACGAGGACGCCGTCGTCGAGGTGGTCCACATCGTCCAGAAGCCGGCACGCACGTACGGTGCCCGGCAGAGCCGGCGGATCGTCGACGAATCGGAGGCGCTGATGACGGAGCTCTGCGCGTCGATCGACGAGTACGACGTGGAGTGGCGGACCTCGACGGTCGTGTCGCACCGCTCGTTCGAGGAGGTGTTCGTCGTCGCCGAGCGCAAGCGCGCCGACCTCGTCGTGATGGGCTGGGGCGAGGACCGGCTGTGGGACGCCGCCCGCGCCGAGCGCCCGATCGCCGAACTCACCAGTCAGCTCCCCTGTGACTTCCTCGTGCTCAAGGACCGAAACCTCGACATCTCGCGGGTGCTCCTGTCGGTCGTCGACAACGACAACGCGGACCTCAGCGCCGAGGTCGCCGATATGCTCGACTCGACCGCCGGCTCCGACGTCTCGCTGCTCCACGTCGTCGACGGTCCGGACGAGCTCGAAGCCGGCGAGCGGTTCCTCTCGGAATGGGCCGCCGAGCGCGGCCTCGACGACGCCGTCTTCACGGTCGACGACTCCGGCGACCCCGAGTCGGCCATCCGCCGCGAGGCGGCCGACCACACGCTGCTTTTGGTCGGCGCGACCGAGCGCGGCCTGCTCTCCCGGCTCGTTCACGGCTCGTTGCACTACGACATCGTCGAGGAGGTCGACTGTTCGGTGCTGCTGGCCGAACGGCCGGGTAAGCGGAGCCTCCGCGAACGGCTGTTCGGGCGGCGGTAGCCGGCGGGGTGCGCCGCGGCGGCTTACTTCTCGACGCCGGGCGCGTCGCCCACGTCAACCTCGCTCGGCTCGTCGTGCCCGCCGACGACGAGGTTGCCGTCGCCGTCCTCGACGTACACGTCGTCGGCGAAGCCGCCCTCGGCGTGGGGGTGCTCGGGGTCGTCGAGTTTCTCGGGCGTCGAGGGGGCCTCGGCGACGCCGTCGGCCGGGTAGAACTCGCCGAGCGGGTCGTCGATGGTGATCCCGTGGCGCTCGAAGAACTCGGCGTGGCGGTCGTAGTGGGTTTCCAGTTCGTCGCTGGGAAACTCCATCATCTCCGTCCAGCCGTGGTTGTAGAAGTCGAAGTTGGCCTGCACGTGGGTGATCTCGCGGGCCTCAGCCTCGGTGAAGCCGGCGTTCAGCGCGGCGACGTACGTGTCGAACGTCGCGTCGAAGAAGTCGTCGAGGTGGTCGCGGCGCTCCTCGCGGTGTGTCTCGTCGGCCTTGTCGAGGAAGACGGAGGTGTGGAGGTCGACGAGCTTGCTCCGCACGACGCCGCCGACGACCGGCGTGGTGAGCGACTTCTTCGCGGCCCAGTGACGGACGTTCTGGCGGATCTTCATATCGGGCGTTGGGCTGGGAACCTATTCAACCCCGCGACGCGGAGATAGCAATCCACTTCAACCCCCATTCCGAAGTAGCCGACCATGACCCAGTCGTACGTAATCATCGGTGACGGTATCGCGGGGAGTTCCGCGGCCGAGACACTTCGGGAAGAGGCCCCGGAGTCGTCGATCACCGTCATCACCGATGAAGGCGAAGCCCTGTACAATCGCATCCTCATCAAGGAGTTCGCCAAAGGGAAGCTTCCGGAAGCCCCCATCTCCATCCACGAGGAGGACTGGTACGCCGAGCGGGACATCGACCTGGCGCTCAACACGCACGTCACCGAGATCGACCCCGACGCGAACGAGGTTCACACGCACGCCGGCGACGTGTACGAGTTCGACAAACTGCTGGTCGCGACCGGCGGCACGCCGACCCAGCTCCCCGTCGACAACAGCGACGCCGACGGGATCCACCACTTCTGGACGTTTCAGGACGCCCGGAAGATCGCCGAGCACGCCGAGGAGGCCGAGACGGGCGCGGTCGTCGGGGCCGGCCTGCTCGGCATCGACCTGGCGGCCATCTGCGGCGCACAGGGTATCGATGCCAACTACTTCATGCGCGGCAACCGCTGGTGGCGCTACGCGCTGTCGGAGGAGGGCGCGGAGATCATCCACGACGGCCTGCGCGAGAAGGGCGTCACCCCCGTTTTCGAGAGCGGCGTCGACCGCTTCGTCACGGACGACGACGGCCACGTCACCGCGACGGTGACGCCGGACGGCGAGGAACACGACAGCGACTTCGTCGGCGTCGCCATCGGCTTGGACTTCAACACCGAGGTCCTGCGTGGCACCGGCGTCGAACTCGACGACGGCGTCGTCGTCGACGAGTACATGCGAACGGACGTCGACGACATCTACGCGGCCGGCGACCTCACGCGCTTCTACGACACCATCCTCAACGAGCACGGCCAGAACGGCTCGTGGGGCAGCGCGAAGGAGCAGGGACAGGTCGCCGCCAAGAACATGGTCGCGGACATCGACGCCGACGGGACGACGGCCGACGAGGACGAGTCCGAGGCGTTCCGCTGGGTCTCCTCGTACTCGATCACGCACTTCGACTTCCCGTTCCTTTCCTTCGGTCATCCGACGCTGGGCGACGACCACGTCGAGCGCAAGTACAGCGACACCGAGTGGCGGCGGCTGGCGCTCAAGGACGGCAAGATCGTCGGCGGCGTCCTCATCGGCGACCTGGCACCCCAGAGCGCGTTCAAGAAGCTCGTCCGCGAGGAGCGCGACGTGAGCGGCCAGACCGACGTGCTGCTGGAGAAGGAGGTCGACCTCGACAAGCTCGACGCGCCCGCACAGGAGCAGTAGCGCCCGCGACGCCCTGATTCCTTCGCGATCCCGTACCCGATCCCCCGACGGCGGAGCGATAAACTCGCCGGGAGGGGAACGTTTATGATAAACTATGCCATTCGTTGGCACGCAACGATGGCTGGTTCCTCGACCACGGACGCCCACACGCGGCATCTCACTGTACGACGAACGGACTCGGTTCCGGCGGACGCCCGCGTCCGCCACGTCGACGAACTCTCCGACGACGCCCGACAGCGGCTGATCGCGGTCGTCGGCGGCGACGCGACGGGTGCGCGACTCGACGGGACGACAGCGGGCGAGTTCGCCGACGGCGACGTGGTCGTGTCCACCGGCTACTACGAGGTCGACCTGACGTAGCGGTCCCGCCTGCCACGGACCGAAGGCGTTTTGCACGCGCCACGACGACTTGCGGGCATGGATGGCGGCGGAGACGGCGAGATGACGCTCGCCTTCGAACTCGCGGCACTGCAGGAGCTGGCGAACCCGTCGGCCGTGTTCGACGGGGCGCGCCGGTGGAGCAAGTACGTCGGCGTCGTCTCGGAGAAGCCGACGTACGTCGTCACGAACTTCACGCGCAAGGAGCGCATCCGGCAGGACTTCTTCTCCGGACCGCGCGGGAAAGCCGAGAGCCTGGAGAGCGTCAGAGAGCAGTTCGACACCGACCGCCACGTGTTCATCGGCACGACCGACGAGGACCGCGACCTGGCCGACGAGGTCGGCTGGGAGTACCTCCCCGTCGAGGACGCTGCCGAAGCCGCCGAGTGGGAACTGGGCGACGGCGACGAGGAGACGACCGACGACGACCGCGAGCGCGACGACTGGCCGTAGGATGAACCTCATCGAGACGCTCCGGGACGGGTACGCCCGCGCGGGGTCGCCAGCGGGCGTCGCCCTGACCGGCCTCGCGTTCTGCTTCCAGCTCGCGAGCACGGTCGGGCTGCAGAGCCAGCCCGCCGAGGCCACCGCCGCGCTCCGCGAGGACTTCCCGTCGCTGGCTCCGCCCGTCGACGGGCCGCTCGCGCTCCCCATGTCGGCCGGCGCGGCGGCGGCGCTGTCGCTGCTGGCGACGGTCGGCACCGTCGCGGTGTTCGTCGTCGGCTTCCGGGCGCTGTCGGCCGACGGGGTGCCCGCACCCGGGACCGTCACCCGGAACCTCGGCCGGGCGACGCTCCACGGCCTCGTCGGCTACCTCGCCCTGTTGCTCCTCGTGGCGGTCGGCACCGTCATGCTCGTCCTGCCCGGGCTGTTCGCCCTGGTCAGCTTCGCCTTCTTCGTCGGCTTCGTCGCGCTGGAGGACGAGGGCGTGGTGAGCGCGTACCGCCACAGCTGGGCGCTGGCGAGCGGCCACCGGCTCCGGATCGGGCTGCTGTTCCTGGCGCTCGTGCTCGCGGTCCTGCTGTTCACCGCCGTCGCTGGAATCGCGCTGTCGCCTCTGCTGGCCGTGTCGGAGGTCGGCTGGTGGATCGGCAATATCGCCGTCAGCGCCGTCGCGCTCGTCTACGCCGTCGCCGTGCTCTCGGCCGGCTTCGAGCGCCTGCGCGACGACGAGGCCACCGCCGCCGAGGACGACGAGTTCGCCGACATCGACGACGAACTCCTGCCCTGAACCCCCGTCGTCCCCGGAGTTTTTGGTCCATGCAGCCGTGTCGTCGAGCATGACCGAGGAATCGACGACGGTCGACGTGGAGGTCGAGGTCGAGGTGGACAGCGACGAACTCGAGATCGAGGTCGGCGAGGCGACGGAGGCCGAGGCCGAACTGGAGACGCCGGGGCTCGAAATCGAGGTTGAGGTCGAGGTCGAACGCGAGGCCGACGGCGAGGAATCGGAAGCGGACGAGGCGGAAAGCGCGGAGGCAGAAGATGGAGAGAACGAGACGGAGGACGAGGCGTACGAGGACCCCGAGGCCGAGGGGTTCGACGGGTGACCGAGTCGGGGCGCTTTTACCCCTGAACCCACAACTCGCGGGCATGGCAGAACCGCGCGTGCCGGGCGAGTCCGGCGGCGACGTGCAGCTCCCCTGCGGCGAGAGCGTCAGGGTCGGCGACCTCGATATGGGACTGCGCGAGTTCGACTGTGCCTGCGGCGACGCCCACGCCGTCGTGCTGGACGTGCACCCGCCGTCGCGGTTCTTCCCGGAGTTTCTGGTGGAGATCCTCCGGGAGACGATCGAGACCGAGGACGACCTCGGGGAGTTCGGCACCCCCCACCTGATGGGGATCGTCATGGAGGAGTTCCCCGAGTCGGTCGTCAGCGAGGACCTCTCGGAGAACGGGTCGGTGGGCTACTCGCTGCTGTGGGTCACGGACTTCGACTCCCGCCGGCTCCACGAGGTCGCCGTCGAACTCGTCGTGGAGCTGATGGAACACGCCGTCAGCCACGCCGAGGACGACGGCGCGATGACCGCCTTCGAGGAGCAGATGCTCGACTTCGACGTCGCGGAGTTCGTCGAGCAGTACCGCGAGCGCCGCGACTTCGACGACGAACACGACACGGCGGTGTAGACCCGGCCGACCGTGGGCGGGACGCCCGGACAGGCGTCCGCCGTGCGTCCGTCGCGTGTCCGACGATCTTTTATTAGGGATGACGTTGAACCGCCGCTCATGCGCTCTCGGGGGGACGCAGAGCGGGTCAGGGCGGTGCTTCGCCAGCTCGACCCGGACGAGCCGTTGACCGCACGCGAGATACGTGACCTGCTCGCCGACCGCGGCGTGGAGCTGGACAGCGCTCACCGCGTCGCCACGGAACTCGGCCGGCTGGCCGACCGCGGCCACGTCGACGTGATCCGGGACCGGCCGTACCGGTACTGCCTCGACGACCCCGCGTAGGGTTCCGGCGACGTTTCGCCCGGCAGATAGTTTTATCCGCCCGACACCCGATCCCCGGTTTGTGACAGGGAACTCACACAGGGCTGCGGGGATCGCGGTCGCGGCGCTTCTGGCGCTCGCGGCGGTCGCGGGACCGGGCGTTACCACCGCCGACGGCGGCGTGCCCGACGCGTCGTTCGGGAACAGCGTCGTCACTGAGCAGCGCGGCGACGTGGCCGTCGTGACCGTCTTCCTGCAGGACACCGATACGGCGACGCTGACCGTCGGCTCCCAGGAAGTCAACTACGAGACGCGCGTCCGGGTGCGTGACGGGGACGGCGACGGGCAGGTTCGGGTCCGGATCAACCTTCACCTCGCCAACGGTTGGACGGGCGCATCGGCGAACGAGGTGTACAGCACCGTCGACGGGAGCGACTCCGTGGACGCGACCCGGCAGACCGGCGCGCTCGACTCGCCGCTGGACGCGGGCAACTACGAGATGGAACTGTCCATCGACGGCAGCCCGACCGACGTGGCGGCCCTCGAACTCGAATCGCGGTCGACCGGCTCAGTCGACACGTTCGTCGGGGCGGCCGACATCGACCCGGGCGACAGGCAGGCGGTGGTTGAGGGGGTGGCCCAGCGCGACGCCGTCGCGCGCGGGGACCTAGCTCTCGTGGCGATACAGGCCTCGGGCGTGTCGGGCTACATCCGGAACGCCGGGGATCTGGAGGGGACGCAGGGCGTCTCCCTGCGCATCGAGCAGTCCAACGCCGGCGCGAACCAGAATCCGAAGCGGATCGCCGTCGGCGACGGCGTCCTGCACACGTTCCCGGAGAGCGACCTGCTCCTGCTCGCCGTCGACACCGCCGAGGCGGGCGTCGAATCCGGCGAGGAGTACACGGCGGAGTTCGTCGTCAGCAGCGACAACCCCTACACCGACACCACGCAGACGGCGAGTACGACGTTCCGGATCCGCGACCGGACCGCCTCGTTCTCCGACACGCCGATCCGGGTCGACCCCGATACGGCCCAGACGGTCCGGGGCACGGCCTCCGTCGCGCCCGGAACCGAGCTAACCCTGCGGTTTGAGAGCCAGAACGACCTCGACCCGTTCATCAAGGACCCGACGGTCACCGTCGGCGCCGACGGCAGTTTCTCGACCGCCGTCGACTTCAGCGGTAACGAGGCCGGCACCGAGTTCACCGCCGTCGTCGTGGAGGGCGACACGCAGATAAGCGGCACGGCAGACGGGGTCATCGAGGGCGACAGCCGTACGGCGACCACGACGCCAACGCCGGCGACGACGACGCGAACCCCGACGACGACACGGCCGGCGACGACCACGACGCGGGTCGAGACGACGACGGCGGTTCCGACCACCCGGTTCGAGACGACCACGACCACCCGGGTGACGTACACCGCGGTGACGGAGCGAGCGACGACGACCCGGTGGCCCACGGCGACGCTGTCCGAGCAGGGGTTCACCAGCGTCGACACGACGACCACCTGGAGCGCGACCGGCTCCGCCGGCGGGATCAACGGCTCGGGCAACGCGTCGTTCGCCCCCGGCGGACAGCCGGGCTTTACCGGCCTGCTCGCGGGGGCCGCGCTGCTGCTGGTCCTCGCGCTGAGCCGTCGCGGGGAGTGAGACGGACCGCCGTTATCGGTGGGGGGCACTGACGACGCTGTCTCGGTGACGCCGGACGACGGCAGGGACAGTCCGGCCGCGGTGTGGCGTCTTCGCCGGTGCTAACCTTTATACGTCGACTATGTCGATCAGTTGGCATGGAATACTGTCCGGAATGTGGGACCGAGGCGCGAACCGACGTGACGTACTGTCCGGGCTGTGGGACGGACCTCACCGAGTACCGGCAGTGGTCCCCTTCGGCGGACGCCGCTCCCGACGACGCCCCGTCGGAGGGGGCCGACGCGGACGCCGGGGCTGGGCCGGACGCCGGCGACCAGCCGCCCGCGGGGGAAGCCGGCACCGACCCGGAGTCGGCGGCCGACGCCGTGGACCACGACCGCGAGGGACCGGTCGACGATGCCGACGACGGGACGGACCGACAGCGACCGCCGGCGGGCGCTCCCGGCGACGACACCGCCGACGCCGCGTCGCCCGGCGACGAAACACGGCCCGACGCTCGTCCGGGCGACCGGGGGGACGGCGACCACGACCAGTCCGCCGGCGGAGGGTCGGCCGACGACCGGCCGGTGGACGACCCGAAAGCGGGTGGACAGCGGAACGGGAGCGCCGACCCGCAGACCGAGCCGGACGAACCGCGCGACGGACACCAGCCCGGGGCGGGCGGCGGTCGTGGCACCGAACCGGACCGGAACCCCGACCGACCGGACGAACGGTCCCGGCGAGCGGGACAGGACCAGCCGCCGGGCGGCCGGCAGCAGGGCCAGCCGCAGGGTGGGGACCGACGGTCCGGCCCGGACCCACAGCGCGACCAGCCGCGGGACGGGGGACAACAGCCCGGCCACGGCCAGCCGCCCGGGCAGGGTGACCGGCCGAACGAGCCGCGCCAGCAGGGGGGCCGACAGCAGCAGGGGCGCGGCGGCCAGCCCGCACCGAACGCGGGTGGCGGCCAGCCGGCCGGGGGCCGTGGACGCGCGAACCAGCCACAGGGCGGCCGGCAGGCCGCGGACCCACAGCCTGCAGGCGGAGCCGCCGGACAGACCGGCGGGAACCAGTGGCAGGGCGAGGCGACCGGCGGGACGGCGCAGGGTCGGGGGACTGCGGTCGACCGCACCCCGTCGTTCACCGACCGGCTCACCGCGCTCCCGTTCGCGCGGAGCCTGGGCGTCGGTGCGGCGCTGTACGTCGCCACCTACGCCGTGACGTATCTCGCCTTCCTCGCCGACGTGCTCGTGCTCAACGCGTCGAAACACGAACTCTCGGCGTCGAACCTCATGCCGCTCTCGCCGGTCGACAACGCCACGGCCAGCATGTGGCAGTTCGTCGGCTGGCTGTTCTACGAGGGCCAGATGGTGACCATTGAAGAAACCCGTGTCATGGAAACGGGCGGCCAGCAGGAGTCGACGACCGAGGCCATCTCCCTCTTCGAGCCGTCGTACTGGACGCAGTTTCAGGGCATCAGCGACATCATCGTCACGAGCGCTCTGTACACGGCGGTCCCGGTACTGGTGCTGATCGCTGGCAGCGCGCTGTTCGTCAAATATCAGCGCGGTCGCGCTGACGACTCGCCAAGCGGTATGTTGCTCGGCGCGAGCGTCGTCGTCGGCTACGCCGTCCTTGCCGCCGCCGGATCGCTGCTGTTCTCGGCGACACATACTGACTTCGAATCCTCAGCAATGGTTGAACTCAGCAGGACGCCCGTGCTGATGGAGGCGGTCATGTTCCCCGCTGCCTTCGCGCTGGTGGCGGGTGCCGTCGGCGGTATCGTCGCCGATTCGCTCGGCGACGACGACGCGCCGGCGGCCCAGCCCCGGCAGTAGCGCGGTCCTCGCGGTTCTTCCGTCGGTACGACCGTCACCCCCGTCGCAATCGTTGCGGGATTCGAAATTCGAAATCGTGTTTCGCTACTCGTAATCTATCGTGGGGCTTATTACGATGTGCGAACTTCGGACTGGTAACGCATGAGCAACGGGGACACCGAGGACCGGACGATACTTCTCATCGGCAGCGGGCCGATCCAGATCGGACAGGCCGCGGAGTTCGACTACTCCGGCGCGCAGGCGTGTCGCGCCCTGCAGGAGGAGGGCGCGCGAGTCGTCCTCGTGAACTCCAACCCGGCGACGATCATGACCGACCCGGAGATGGCCGACGAGGTGTACATCGAGCCGATCACGACGGAGGCCATCGCCGAGATCATCCGGAAGGAACGGCCCGACGGCGTCATCGCCGGACTGGGCGGCCAGACCGGGCTGAACGTCACCGCCGAACTCGCCGAGGAGGGCGTGTTAGAGGAGTACGACGTGGACGTCATGGGGACGCCGCTCGACACCATCTACGCCACGGAGGACCGCGACCTGTTCCGCCAGCGGATGCACGACCTGGGCGAACCCGTCCCGAAGTCGACGACGATCTCGCTCGACGAGGGCGAGGAAGTGACCGAGCTGTCCGACGCTGACGTGCAGGAGCGCGTCGACGACGCCGTCGAGGCGGTCGGCGGACTGCCGGTCATCTCCCGGACGACGTACACGCTCGGCGGCTCCGGCTCCGGCGTCGTCAACGACATCGACGAACTGTACGAGCGCGTCCGGAAGGGGCTGCGCCTCTCCCGGAACAGCGAGGTGCTCATCACCGAGTCCATCGAGGGGTGGGTCGAACTGGAGTACGAGGTGATGCGGGACGCCGACGACTCCTGTATCATCATCTGCAACATGGAGAACCTCGACCCGATGGGGATCCACACCGGGGAGTCGACGGTCGTCACGCCCTCGCAGGTCATCCCGGACGAGGGCCACCAGGAGATGCGCGACGTGGCCCTGAAAGTCATCCGCGACCTGGAGATCCACGGCGGCTGTAACATCCAGTTCGCGTGGCGCGACGACGGCACGCCCGGCGGCGAGTACCGCGTCGTCGAGGTGAACCCGCGCGTCTCCCGCTCGTCGGCGCTGGCCTCGAAGGCGACCGGCTACCCGATCGCCCGCGTGACCGCGAAGGTCGCCCTGGGCAAGCGCCTCCACGAGATCGATAACGAGATCACGGGCGAGACGACCGCCGCCTTCGAGCCGGCGATCGACTACATCGTCACCAAGGTGCCACGCTGGCCCATCGACAAGTTCGACGACGTCGACTTCGAGCTGACGACGGCGATGAAGTCGACCGGCGAGGCGATGGCGATCGGCCGGACGTTCGAGGAGAGCCTCCTGAAGGCGCTGCGCTCCTCCGAGTACTCGCCCGACGTCGACTGGGACGACGTCGACGACGAGACGCTGAAGGAGCACTACCTCGAACGCGCGTCCCCGGACCGCCCGTACGCCATCTTCGAGGCGTTCGAGCGCGGGTACGACGTCGACGAGGTCGTCGAACTCACGGGGATCTACGAGTGGTACGTCGAGCGCTTCGGCAACGTCGCCGACGCCGCCGTCGCGGCGCAGGACGGCGAGTTCGGCGAGGCCGCCGAACTCGGCTTCACGAACAGTCAGGTCGCCGCCGGCATCGACTCCAGCGAAGCCTCGGACCTGCCGAAGGCCGACGGCGGGGAGATAGACGCCGTGGAGTCGGCCGCACCGGACCGCTCGTTCAAGCAGGTCGACACCTGCGCCGGCGAGTTCGAGGCGTCGACGCCGTACTACTACTCGGCGCGCGAGCCGGCCGCAAGCGGCGTCGCGACCGGCTACGACGAGCTCCAGGTCGACACCGACGCCGAGAGCGTCGTCGTGGTCGGCGGCGGCCCGATCCGCATCGGGCAGGGCGTCGAGTTCGACTACTGCTCGGTCCACGCGGTCCGTGCGCTCCGCGAGCAGGGGATCGACGCCCACGTCATCAACAACAACCCCGAGACCGTCTCGACTGACTACGACACCTCCGACGGCCTCTTCTTCGAGCCGATCACCGCCGAGGAGGTCGCCGACGTGGTCGAGGCGACCGGCGCGGACGGCGTGATGGTCCAGTTCGGCGGGCAGACCTCCGTCAACGTCGGCGAACCGCTGGCCGACGAACTCGACCGCCGCGGCCTCGACTGCGAGATCATGGGCACCGGCGTCGAGGCGATGGACCTCGCCGAGGACCGCGACCGGTTCAACGTCCTGATGGACGAGCTGGGCATCGCACAGCCCGAGGGCGGGAGCGCGGAGAGCGAGGCCGAGGCGCTCGAACTCGCCCACGAGATCGGCTACCCCGTGCTCGTGCGTCCGTCGTACGTGCTCGGCGGCCGCGCGATGGAGGTCGTGTACGACGACGAGGAGCTGGAGGAGTACATCGAGGAGGCCGTCCGGGTCAGCCCGGACAAGCCGATCCTCGTCGACGACTTCCTCGCCGACGCGATCGAACTCGACGTCGATGCTGTTGCGGACGGCGAGGACGTCGTCATCGGCGGCGTGATGGAGCACATCGAGAGCGCGGGCGTCCACTCCGGCGACTCCGCCTGCATGATCCCGCCGCGGTCGCTCTCCGACGAGACGATGGCCCGCGTCCGCGAGGTGACCGAGGAGATCGCGACGGCGCTCGACACGGTCGGCCTGCTGAATGTCCAGCTTGCGGTCACCGGCGTCCACGACCCCGACGCCGACGCCGAGGTGTACGTGCTGGAGGCGAACCCGCGCTCCTCGCGCACCGTCCCGTTCGTCTCGAAGGCGACGGGCGTCCCGATCGCAAAGCTGGCCGCGAAGGTGATGGCGGGCGCGTCGCTCGCCGACCTGGACGTGCAGGAGCAGGTGCCCGAGCGCACGAGCGTCAAGGAGGTCGTCCTGCCGTTCGACCGCCTGCCGGGCAGCGACCCGCGCCTCGGTCCGGAGATGAAGTCGACCGGCGAGGTGATGGGTACCGCTGGAACGTTCGGCAAGGCCTACGACAAAGCGCAGGACTCCACCGGCAAGCCGATCCCCCGCGGCGGGACCGCCGTGGTCGACCTCTCGGCCGACGAGTTCCCGGACCCCGACACCGAGGCGGGCGAGGCGCTCGTCGAGGGGTACACCGAACACTTCGACCTCTCGGAGGCCGTCGACCTCGTCGAGGCCGCCAAGCGCGGCGAGATAGACCTCATCGTCTCCCGCAAGCGCGAACTGCTGGAGGTCGCTGTCGAGGAGGAGATCACCTACTTCTCGACGGAGGCCAGCGCCCGCGCCGCGCTCGAAGCACTCGACGCGGCCGACGACCCGCTCGACGTGGCCCCCGTCGACGAGCGCCCGAAGGCGGCACGGGAGTGGGGCAAGTAGGCCGAACTTCGGCCCGCAACCGGTCCGTTTCTTTCGCCTCGTCGGCGGTCACCGATCGTAACTACTAACCCCACGATTAGGTTAGCCTAAAACGACATGGGTAGATCGGAGACGGCGGGGGGTGCCCGGACGACGAACCGGCAGGGGTGGGTCAGCCGGACCCTCGCGCTGTTCTGTCTCGGCTGTACCGCGCTCACCGTCGCCGGCGGGCTGGTGCAGGTGAGCTTCGGGACGTACTCGATGACGATCGAGCAGGCGTGGCGGACCGTGTTCGACCCCGGCGTGGTGTTCAACCTCGACGCGTGGAACGCGTTCCTCTTCGGGGGCGAACTGCCGGAGATGACCACACGGAGCGTCGTCGTCTGGAACCTCCGGCTCCCCCGGGTGTTCGTCGGGATGATCGCCGGCGCGACGCTCGCCGTCTCGGGCGCTATCTTCCAGGCGGTCACGCGCAACGAGCTGGCGAGCCCCTTCGTGCTCGGCGTGAGTTCGGGAGCCGGCTTCGCGGTGCTGCTGACCCTCGTGGTGTTCAGCGGCCTCGCGCCGTTCCTTCCCTTCCTCGCGGCCGCCGGCGGGGCGCTGGCCTTTCTGGTCGTGTACGCCATCGCCTGGAAGGGCGGGACGAGCCCCGTCCGACTCGTTCTCGCGGGCGTGATCGTCAACATGGTGTTCCAGTCGCTCCAGCGCGCGCTGTTTTTCTTCGCGGACGACCTGGGGGTCGTCCAGACGGCGATCGCCTGGACGACCGGCTCGCTCACCGGCACGGGCTGGGAGGAGGTCCGGATCGCCGTCCTGCCGGCGCTGATCGCCATCGCCATCGCCCTCGCCGGTGCCCGCCAGCTGAACGTCCTCCTGCTCGGCGAGCGGACGGCCCAGTCGCTCGGCATGCGCGTCGAGCGCGTCCGGTTCCTGCTCTCGGGCGTCGCCATCCTCGCGGCCAGCGCCGCCATCGCCGTGGCCGGCATCGTCGGCTTCTTCGGCCTGGTCGTCCCCCACATCGTCCGGAACGTCGTCGGGAGCGACTACCGGCGGCTGATGGTCGGTTGCCTCTTCGCCGGCCCGGCGCTGATGGTGGTCGCCGACGTGGGCGCGCGGCTGTTCTTCCCGGTCGTGCTGAACTCGCCCCGGCAGGTGCCGGTGGGCGTCGTCACCGGGCTGGTCGGCGGGCCGTACTTCCTCTACCTGATGCGGAAACAGCAGTCGATGGGTGAGCTCTGATGGCACCGACGAACGCCGACGCACGGACCGACGAATCGGGCGGCGAACGGATCACCGACGGCGACGGGGCCGTCGTCGACAGCGCGCTCGTCGGCGACGGGCTCGAACTGAGCTACCCGACGAGCGACGGGGCGGTCGTCGACTGCGCCCGCCTCGACATTCCGGAGGGGGCCGTCACGGCGCTCGTGGGGCCGAACGGCAGCGGCAAGAGCACGCTGCTGAAGGGGCTTTCCGACCATCTCGACCCGGACGCCGGCACGGTGCGGATCCGCGGGCGGGACCTAGAGTCGTTCGGCAAGAAGGAGCTCGCCCGCGAACTCGGCGTGCTCTCGCAGGAGAACGACTCGCTGGACAGCATCACGGTCGAGGACCTGGCGTACCACGGCCGCTACCCCCACCGCGGGTTCTTCGACGACACGACCGACGCGGACCGCGAGGCGGTCGAGCGCGCACTGGACCTGGCCGGCGTCGACCACCTCCGCGACGCCGAACTCGGGCAGCTGAGCGGCGGCCAGAAGCAACTGGCGTGGATCGCCATGGTGCTCGCACAGGACACGGACGTGCTCCTGCTCGACGAGCCGACGACGTTTCTCGACCTCTACCACCAGTTCCGCGTGCTGGAGACGGTGCGCCAGCTCAACGAGCGGCAGGGTGTCACCGTCGCCGTCGTGCTCCACGACATCGCGCAGGCCGCCCGCTTCGCGGACTACCTCGTGGCGATGCGCGACGGGGAACTGTACGACTGGGGGCCGCCGGATGAGGTGGTGACCGAACAGCTACTCGCGGACGTGTTCGGCGTCGAGGCCACGGTCGAGCACGACCCCGAACTGCAGGTGCTCCCCCACCGCGCGCTGCCCGACGACGAGTGAGTCGTCGGCGACCGCTAGTACGCCTCCGACTCCTCGACCGGTCCCCAGATCACGTACTCCTCGCACTCCGGACACTGGAGCGGCGGCATCTCGTGGACGACCCCGCCAAGCTGCCTGTTGTCGACGACGATCCCGCAGTTCCCGCACTGTTTCGCCATGGGATCACCCGGTGTGCCGGGGGCTTAATCCGGGCTTATCGTTGCGCACGGTTCGGACCGTTTCGGACCGTTCCGACCGTTGCAGGCGTGAAACGGTCGCCGTGCTGTCAGTGAACCCTCCGAAAACAGCGGCGAACGCGAACCGCGATCAGTCGTCGGCTTATCCGGCTGCGACTGCAGCAGCGAGATGTAACTCGCTGCCGCTCAGTCGTCAGCCTCATCCAGCCGCGACCGCAGCGGCGAGATGAAACTCGTCGCCGATCAGTCGTCGGCTGGAGCCACCGTCGTCCGGCTCTCCGTCAGCCCGAGCACGTCGTCGAAGAAGTCGAGCGAGTCGTTCGGCCCGGGGTTGGCCTCGGGGTGGTACTGGCGCGTGATGACGCCGAGTTCGTCGCTGTCGAGGCCCTCCGGCGTGTCGTCGTTGACGTTGACCTGCGTCACGTCGAGCGCGTCGCCCGGGTCGCCGACCGTGTAGCCGTGGTTCTGCGTCGTCATCACGACGCGGTTCGTCTCCAGGTCGCGGACCGGCTGGTTGACGCCGCGGTGGCCGAAGTCCATCTTCTCGGTGGTGCCGCCGAGCGCGCGGGCGACGACCTGCTGGCCGAGACAGATGCCGGCGATGGGCGTCTCGCCGACGTAGGTGTCGACGAGCGCCTCGGCGGCCTCGAAGTTCGCGGGGTCGCCGGGACCGTTCGAGATAAAGAGTAGGTCCGGGTCGACGGCGTCCACGTCGGCCTCCGTCGCGTCGTAGGGCAGGACGTGGACGTCAGCGCCGCGGGCGACCAGCGAGTCGACGATCGATCCCTTCGCGCCACAGTCGATCAGCGCCACGTCGGCGTCGGCGTACGCGCCGTCGTCGTCGCCCTCGTGGACGACGGGTTCGGCGACGCTGACTTGCGCGCCGATGTCCTCGTGCTCGCTCATGCCCTTGCAGGCGTCGAGTTCGGCCAGCGCGTCCTCGGCCGTCGCGTCGTCGCCGACGGCGATGCCACATTTCATCGCGCCGCCCTCCCGGATGTCCGTCACGAGGTCGCGGGTGTCGATGTGGTCGACCGCCGGGACGCCCTCGTCGGCGAGCCACTCGGCCACGTCGTCGGTGAGTTCCCGGGCGACGACGGCGCGGGGGTGGACTCGGTCGGACTCGAACCGCTCCTCGCGCACGCCGTAGTTGCCGATCAGCGGGTAGGAGAACGTGAGCACCTGCTCCTCGTAGGAGGGGTCGGTGAGGCTCTCCTCGTAGCCCGTGTACGCTGTCGTGAAGACCAGTTCGCCGCGGCTCGTTCCCGGGGAGCGGCCACGCGCTTCGACCACGTGCCCGCCTTCGAGCGCTACGTAGGCGTCCATCGTTACGAACTACGTATAGCTCCGCGGTCTATAAACCTTGCTTTCGAAGCGAAGTTACGAATTTCGAAATCATCAAGTGACGCCCCGCGGTAGTGTCGGGCAACGGATGGACGACCTCGACCAGCAGATACTGAACATCCTCCGACGCGACGCGCGGACGGCGTACACGGAGATCGCCGACCGCGTCGGCACGTCGGAGGGAACGGTACGGAACCGCGTCGAGCGAATGACCGAGGAGGGGATCATCGAGCGGTTCACCGTCACCACGCGCACGGGCAACGTGAAGGCGATGATCGAGGTGGGCGTCGCCGTCGACGTGGACACCACCGCCGTCTCCGAGCGCATGGCCGAGTGGGAGGAGGTCGACTTCGTCTGGCAGGTCAGCGGCGAGGAGGACGTGGTGCTGGTCGTGGACGCCTCCGACACGCAGGGCGTGAACGACCTGATCACGCAGGCCCGCGAGATGGAGGACGTGGTGAGCACGAAGACCCGACTGATCCTCGACGAGAAGCTCGGCTAGTCCTCGCTCCCGCCCTCGCCCGGCGGCGGCCCGACGCCGGGCGTCGCCCACTCCGGCCGGTCGAGTTGCCCTTTCCACGCGTGGATCCGGCGGTACGCCGGCCGGAGCAGCCCGTTCGGGAAGCCGCTCCCGACCTGCGCCTCGACCCGGCCGTCGCGGATCGCATCGACGACGCTTTCGGCGGTGAGTTCGTCGGCGTCGACGGTCGTGTACGCGCGTCCGGCCTCGAAGGGGTAGTGGGCGTCGCTCCCGCCGGTCATCGGCAGGTCGTGGCCCCGCGCGAGGTGTTCGACCCACGGCCGGGTGCGCGGGTGCTTGCCGTTGATCTCGATGGCGTCGAACGGCGCGTCGACGTGCCGGACCGTGCTGTTGCGATACGGGTGAGCGACGATGGCGGCGCAGTCGTGCTCGTGGGCCAGCGCGACCGTCTCCTGAGGCGTGAGCGTCTCCGGTTCGGTGTGACGCGGCGGGTCCGGCCCGACGACGAGCACGTGGCCCCGCGTCGTCGTCACCTCGATGCCCGGGATCACGGCGAAGCCGTCGGGCGTCTCGAACTCGCGGTAGTAGTCGTGGTTCGTCGTCGCCAGCCCGTGCAGGCCGCGTCGCCGCGCCACGGCGACCAGCAGCCGGAACCCGGCGGGGTCGTACGTCTCCCCGAGGCGCGGCCGCCCGTGGAAAAACCGGGTGTGGGTGTGCAGGTCGATGGCGAACACGCTAGACGGACGGCAGCGAGCGCCTTATGCGTCGGCCCGCGCCACGTCGCCCTTCGGCCGTCCCGTCGCGCGACCCCCGAGCCATTTGCCGGTCGCCGCCGTCGTCCGTACGGGGGATACCAGTGAGCAACACGACAGGCGGGGACGGCGAGCGCGTGCTCGTGCTGAACCCGCAGAGCGGGAGCGGGGACCACGCTCCGGAGGTGCACGGCCGGGCGGACGAGCACGGGTTCGAGGTGCGCGAGACGGCGGCGGCGGGCGACGCGGTCGACTTCGCGGCCGCGGCCGCGGAATCGGGTGCCGACCTGATCGCCGCGGCGGGCGGCGACGGGACGCTGAACGAGGTCGTGCGCGGCATCGACCGGGCCGACGCCTTCGACGAGGTGACGTTCGCGGCCGTCCCGACGGGGACCGGCAACAACTTCGCCGGCAACGTTGGGGTCCGCGGGATCAGCCACGCGTTCGAACTGATCGATTCCGGGGAGCGACGGGCGATCGACCTGGGGTACGCCAACGGCCGGCCGTTCCTCAACTCCTGTGTGGGCGGGCTCACGGCGGACGCGAGCGCGAACACCAGTCCGGAGCTAAAGGAGCGCCTCGGCGTGGCCGCGTACGTCGTCAGCACGCTCCGGACCGTCACGGAGTTCGAGGGCATGCCGCTCCACGTCGAGACCAGCGACGAGATCGCCGAGACGTGGCGGGGGGATGCGCTGATCGTGTTGATCGGCAACTGCCGACGCGCTCCGGCGGGCGACGGCCGGACGCAGGCGAACGTCGAGGACGGCCTGCTGGACGTGACCATCGTCGAGGAAGCGCCGACCGGCGACCTCGCCCGGGACGCCGTCGTGCAGCGCGTCCTCGGGGCCGACGCGGCTGGGACGGTCCGACTGCTGACCCCGTCGCTGTCGCTCTCGACCGCCGACGAGGAGATCGCCTACAGCCTCGACGGGGAGATGATCGCCGCCGCCGACCTGCAGGTCGACACCGAACGGCGACGGCTCCGGCTCCCCGTCGGCGACGCGTACGACCCGGACCCGGGCTGATCCGAAGAGGGTTTGACAGCGCCCGCCGATGCCACTGCTATGAGCGCCGACGACGGGGCCGCCGAGGGCCTCACACACGAGAACGCGGGACAGGACGTGATCGCGGTCGACGCCGACGACAACGCCGAGGGGCTGGTCAACCGACTGGACGCCCACACCGGGGACGGGATCCGCCACCGCGCGTTCACTGCGCTCGTGTTCGACGAGGAGGGGCACATTCTGCTCGCGCAGCGAAGTCCGGACAAGCGCCTCTGGGACACCCACTGGGACGGCACCGTCGCCTCCCACCCCGTCGAGGGACAGAGTCAGAAGGAGGCGACGCGGGAGCGACTTCAGGAGGAACTCGGCGTGACGCCCGACCAGTACGACGACCTGCGCCTCACCGACAAGTTCGAGTACAAGCGCTACTACGAGAACGCGGGCGTCGAGCACGAGGTGTGTGCGGTCCTCCAGCTGACGCTGACCGACACGACGCTCGACCCGGACCCCGAGGAGGTCGCCGGCCTGATGTGGGTCCCATACGAGCGACTCCACCGCAACCCGCAGTGGTACCGCCAGCTGCGCCTCTGTCCCTGGTTCCAGATCGCGATGCGACGCGACGTCGAGTAGTCAGTCGACGGCTGTTTCCCTTTGAACTAATTTTTCGCCTGTACGATCGATGGGATCCGGGAAAACTATTCTAAATTCTCTAAAAAGACGCAAAACGCCGTGAATTGGGCGATTCTATGGCGAGGGTTAATACGTCAGGGAGTCGTAGACGTATCTGAGCCAATGAGTACGAGTACGGCGGACACCGACGCCGGAGCGCTCGACCTGACGCGGTCGGAACAGTGGGTCCTCCACCACGCGATGTTGCAGGAACTGGAGGCCGCGGCGGCGGCCGACGAGTCCGAACCGTGGTGGGCGATCGCCGTCCTCGAACAGGTCGAGGCGGACGGCGCGCTGGCGCTGACGTGTTTCGAGGCCTGGCGGGTCACGCGGTCGCTCCGGTCGTACGCCGCGGACGCGCCGGACCGCGACAGCACGGCGGCCGAGGCGGTCGCCGAGCGGCTGTCTACGGCGTACGAGTCCCCGCCGCTGGCGACGACGTAGCCCCGGGCCGTCCCGCCGGCCTCGCCGGACAGGTTACCCCACGGAGGTGTCGGCGGACGGGGAACGCGCTCGGCCGCGACGCGCGGGTAACCTCCGATTACGGTCCCTCGCGCGGGCGGTCGGCATTTTACCGCCGTCCGGGTCCGGATCTAATCCGCGCCGTCGTCCACGGCCGCCGACTGGTCCGAACGCTGTCAGCGTTACGCCCGTTTTTCGGCTCGCTGAACGTTCTACGCCGTTTATCCTCGCACCGACCGCCTTTCGGTTCGTATGGTGAGTACCAAGACGACAAGCGCAGTGTTCGTTGCACTCCTGCTCGTGACGGCCGGCGGTGTGGCGACGGCCGCCACGGCGGGGGACGCCGACGGGACAGCTGCTGTACCGATAGACGACCGGATCGCACAACAGGACGAGGACGACGAAGCCGATGACGATGACGCCGTCGGGGACGCGAACTTCGAGGTGTCGGACCTCTCCGCGGTCGACGCCGCGCCCGCGGGCGACGTGGTCACGGTGACCGCCGACCTGACGAACCCCGCGGCCGACGACGCCGAGGGGTTTGTCGAGTTCCGCCTCGACGGCGAGGTGGTCGAGCGGCGGTATCTCGCGCTCGACGGCGACGAGAGCCGGACCGTCGAGTTCAACGTGAACACGACCGACGTGCCGCCCGGCGACTACGTCCACGGCGTGTTCACCGCCGACAGCGGCGAGGTCGCCGAGCTAACGCTCGTCGAGACCGCGGAGTCGTTCACCGTCGCGAACCTCTCCGCGCCCGACGAGGCGACCCTTGACGAGCCGGTGACCGTCACCGCCGACATCGCGAACGACGGCGACGAGACCGACGAGCAGGCCGTCGACGCGCGTCTCGACGGCGACGTCGTCGACCGGACGAACGTCAGCCTCGACGCCGGCGAGAACGAGACGGTCGAGTTCGAGGTCACACCGGAGGAGACCGGCACGCAGTACCTGAGCGTGTTCACCCGTGACGACGGCGAGTTCCGGGAGATAACCGTCACCGCCGCCGGGGACGACGATGACGACGCGCGGGACAGGGATGACGACGGCGCGGACGACGGTGACGACGCGGAACCGACGGCGAACATCACGTTCGAGAACCAGACGTCGAACGGCAGTACGGTCACCGTCGCCGAGGTGAACACGAGTGACGGCGGGTTCGTGGCGATCCACAATGACTCGCTGCTGGACGGTAACGTCGTGGGTAGCGTCGTCGGCGTCTCGGAGTACATCGAACCGGGCGAAGAGGACGACCTGGAGGTCGAACTGTTCGACGTGCCCGGCGCCGAGTTCGAGGAAGACGAACTCGCCGAGAATCAGACGCTGATCGCGATGCCGCACCTCGATTCGAACGACAACGAGACGTACGACTTCGTCGCGACGAACGGTTCGGCGGACGGCCCGTACGTCAACGACACTGACGACCCCGTGGTCGACGACGCCTTCGTCACCGTCGAAGCGGACGAGAATAACGACACCGACGACGCCGAACCGACCGCGACGGTAACCTTCGAGAACCAGACGTCGAACGGTAGTACGGTCACTATCGCCGAGGTGAACACGAGCGACGGCGGGTTCGTCGCGATCCACGACGACTCGCTGCTGGACGACAACGCCGTGGGCAGCGTGATCGGCGTCTCGGAGTACATCGAACCGGGCGAAGAGGACGACCTGGAGGTCGAACTGTTCGACGTGCCGGGTGCGGAGTTCGACGATGACGAGCTATCGGAGAACCAGACGCTGATCGCGATGCCGCACCTCGACACGAACGACAATGAGACGTACGACTTCGTCGCCACCCAGAACGGCGAGGACGGCCCGTACCTCAACGAGACCGGCGAACCCGTCGTCGACGACGCGTTCGTCACCGTCGAGGACGACGGTATCGCCGACAACGTGACGGACAACGCTACCGACGAAGAGCCGGTCGCCGACAACGCGACTGAAGACGGCGTCGCCGACAACGTCACCGACGATAACGCTACAGATGACGGCATCGCCGACAACGTGACGGACGACGGCGTGGCGGACAACGTCACCGAGGACAATGCAACGGACGACGGCGTCGTGGACAACGCGACGGACGACGGCGTTGCGGACAACGCGACCGGTGACGATGCCGCGGACAACGCGACTGACGGCATCGCGGACGACGAACCCGACGGCGTCGACGACGACGCCGCGGACGACCTCCCGGCTGACAACGCCACGGACGGCGTCGACGACGCCGAGGGGAACGAAACGGCAGGCAACGAAAGCGACGGCGCTAACGACGAAGCGCTGATCGGGTAGCCGGCGCGCTTACCGCGACCGGTCCCCGTCTTCGCCGCCGCGCACGGCGGCCCACACCGCGGTCGCGCCGAGCAGGAACGCCGGGACCAGCGGCAGGATCAGGAACGCGACCCGGAACGGCAGGCTCGGCGGTCGCAGGAGGATGATGGCGGGCACCACCAGAAAGCAGATGATTATCACGCCGACCAGCGTCCAGCCTCGCCAGTCGAACTCGCGGTCGGCGGTGGCGTCGCTCGTCGCGGTACCCTCCGGTTCGTGGACGTAGCCGCCGTCGTCAGAGCTCACTGTCGGGGATTACCACCACTTTGCCAAAGCCCTCACGGTTCTCCAGCAGTTCGTGGGCGCGGGCCGTCTCGCTCATCGGGAGCACCTCGCGGGTCCGTGGCTCGAACGTGCCGTCCCAGACGAGTTCGAGGACGTCGTCGACCTGCCCCGGCGTCGCCATCGTCGACCCGATCACCTGCAGCTGGTTCCAGAAGATGCGGTTGATGTCGGTCTCGGGGTTCGGCCCGGTCGTCGCGCCGCAGGTGAGCAGCCGGCCGCCCTTGGCGAGGCTGGCGAGCGAATCGGTCCACGTCGCCGCGCCGACGTGGTCGACGACGACGTCGACGCCGCGCTTGCCGGTCAGGTCGCGGATCCGCCGGGCGAAGTCCTCGGCCTCGTAGTCGATGACGTGGTCCGCGCCGCAGTCGCGGGCGTGTTCGAGTTTCTCGTCGCTGCTGCCGGTGGCGTACACGGTCGCGCCGGCGTGGTCGGCGATCTGGACCGCCGCGTGGCCGACGCCGCCGCTCGCGCCCAGCACGAGCACGTCCTCGCCGGCGGTCACGTCTCCGCGGTCCATCAGCATCCGCCAGGCGGTCTGGAACACGAGCGGCGCGGCGGCGGCCGTCTCCCAGTCGACGCCCTCGGGGACGTGGACGAGGTTCTTCTCGGGGACGGCAGCTTGCTCGCTGTGGACGCCGCGGGTGTGCTCGCCGATGACGCCGAAGCGGACGCACATCGACGGGTCGCCGTTGCGGCAGTACTCGCACTCCCCGCAGTACGTCCCGGCGGCCAGCGCGACGCGGTCGCCGGGTTCGAACCGGGAGACGCGGTCACCGACCGACTCGACGACGCCTGCCCCGTCGCTGCCGGGGATGTGGGGCATCTCCAGGTCGATGTGTGGCAGCCCCCGGCGCGTCCACACGTCGAGGTGGTTCAGCGCGCCGGCCTTCACGTCGACCAGCACCTCGTCGGCGTCGGGGTCGGGGTCCGGGAACTCGCCGTACTCGATGACATCGGTGCCGCCGTGGCCGGTGAACTTGACTGCTTGCACGTCCGATCCCTCGGCGAGCGCGGGCAAAAAGTCGACGAAAGACCACGACAGTTCCGGGGGAGACTTTTGTGGCCGCCGCCGGAACGGATCGGTATGGTCGACTTCCAGTCACGCGACACGCGGCGAGGGTTGGACGAGGACGAGGAGGACGAACCGGACGAGGAAGCCGAGTCGGAGGTCGACGACGGAGCCGAACCGGACTCCGACGGAGCGACCGAACCGGGCGAGGAGACCGTCCCCGACGCGTCGGAGGGCGACCCGGACCCCGAACCTGCCGACGCTGCGGCCGGGACGGTCCCGGAGGCGGACGGGAGCGACGCCGAGGGCGCTCCCCACGGCCGGGACGACGACTCGGGCGGGCACGACCCCGGCGGCACCGGCGACCACGACCGAGACGACGGCGGCCACGATGCCAACGACCACGGCCACGGCGACCACGCTCACGCCGACCACCATCACCACGACGTGGACACGCTGGGGGTCGCGGTCGTCACCGTCTCCTCGTCGCGGACGCTGTCGGACGACCCGGCGGGCGACACGATCACGGAGACGATGGAAGCCGCCGACGACGAGGTGGTCACCCGCGAACTGATCCCCGACGACTACGACCGGATCGAGGGGACGCTCTCCAACCTCGTCGGGCGCGAGGACGTGGATATCGTCGTCACCACCGGCGGCACCGGCGTGACGCCCGACGACGTGACGATCGAGGCGGCAAAGCGCCTGTTCGACAAGGAACTGCCCGGCTTCGGCGAGCTGTTCCGGCTGCTCTCCTACGACGAGATCGGGACGAAGGTCGTCGCCACGCGGGCGACGGCCGGGATCGTCGACGGCGTCCCCGTGTTCTGTCTCCCCGGGAGTGAGAATGCCGCCCTGCTGGGCGCGGAGACGATCATCTCCGAGGAGGCGGCCCACATCGCGGGGCTGGCGAACCGCGACGAGTAGCGTAACGGAATCGTTACGAAAAACGGATTTGAAAAGCGTTATCGGAGCCGGAGCCGTCGGTCCAGCCGCGATGTACACCGGTGTCGTCGAGACGACTGGCGAACTGCGTGCGAAGGAACTGCGGGACGGCGGCTGTCGGCTCCGGATCGGGACCGACACCTCCTCGGTGGCCCCGGACGACAGCGTCGGGATTCAGGGCGTCTGTCTCACCGCCGAGCGCGTCGGCGACGGCTGGTTCGAGGCCTTCTGCTCGCCGGAAACCGTCGAGCGGACGTACCTCGCGGCCCTCGACCCGGGCGCGCCCGTCAACGTCGAGACGCCCGTGTCCCCCGGGGGGACGCTCGACGGCCACGTCGTCAAGGGAACCGTCGACACCGTGACCGAGGTCACGGCCGTCGAACCGGACGGCGACGGCTGGCGCTACGAGTTCGCCGTCCCGGAGGGGTACGGCAGGTTCCTCGTGGAGAAGGGGTCGGTGGCGGTAGACGGGATCAGCCTCACGGTCGCAGCGGTCGGTGATGGGACGTTCGAGGCTGCGGTGATCCCTGCGACCCGGGAGATAACGACGCTCTCGGAGAAAGCCGTCGGCGACCCGGTCCACTTCGAGGCGGACCTGCTGGCGAAGTACGCCCAGCAAGGGCAGACGGCGGGGACGACGTGACTGTGCTCCCCTATCTGGGCATCGGACAGAGGCTCGCGGTCAGCACCGCGACCCCGTCCTCGGCGTCGTTGCGCGCGCCGTGGGCGACGCCGCGCTCGTGGAGGACGACACCGGGTGCGGCGACCTCCTCCTCCGTCCCGTCCTGCAGGACGGTGACCGTCCCCTCGACGACGTGGAACACGTTCGTCGAGTCGGCGTGTTCGTGCGGATCCAGTTTCGCGCCGGGACCGAGCGCGAACGCCTTGACGAGCACGTCGTCCTGCACGACGACCTCCGCATCGACGACTTCGCCGCGCTCGGGGTCCAGATCGGGATAGCGGTCGAGCGACATGAGGCGTGATACGCCGTCGCGTAGGATAGTCGTGTCGGCGCGCTACACCCGAACCGTCACCTCACTCGTCGTCCCGTCGACGGTTGCGTTCCCGACGAACGCCGCCTCCCGACCTACGGCCCGAGCTAGTCGACTGTGACCCGGTGGGACGGGTTACGAGATGCAGTGATCCGAATCACATAAAATTCAGTATGTGGAGTTCGACTCGACCAGGTCCTCGATTTTACGGGTTATAAAATATCTACACGGTGTTTCAAATCACCCACCCGACCTAACATCCGTTCGAGTATGGCTTTTGAACTCGGATAAAACGGGTTAATTCCGACTAACTACGTCTTGGCTTTAATATATCCACGCCCCATGTTCCGGGTGAAGCATGGTCGACTCCAATCCCACTCGGCGAACGATGCTGAAGGCGATCGGTGGTACCGCAGCGCTCGCAGCCGTCCCCGCGAGCGTGCAGGCGAGCGATTCCGAATGGACGGTTGCCGAGACGCCGACCGCGTCCACCCTGCACGGCGTCCAGACCACGACGAACGGGTACTACGCCGTCGGCGGCGGTGGAGTCGTCCTGCGGCGCGGTGCCGATGGCTGGCGGAAGGTCATCGACGGCGGCCCCACGGGCAACGGCAACAGCCTCTTCGGTTCCGACGTGACCGACTACGGCTCCCGGCTCTGGTTCGTCGGCGCGAGCGGCGCGATCGGCGAGTACAACGTCAACGCGGGCAACCTGCAGGACCACTCCGCGCCCAACGACAACACGAACAACTACAACGACGTGGCCGTCACCGGCGAGGGCGGCGAGGCGAACGTGTACGTCGCGGGCGACTCCGGGAAGATCTACTACAGCTTCGAGAACGGCGAGAGCCAGACCTGGGAGTACGTCACGCCGGGCAGCGGGTCGGCGATCCAGGCGATCGACTTCCACGGGCCGCGCTCCGGGCACGCGGTCGACACGAACGGGCGCGTGTTCGAGACGACCGACGGCGTCACGTGGGAGGCGATCGGCCTGCAGGACGCCAACGTGAACTTCTACGGGGTCGACAGCGACGGCGTCGACGACGTGTGGGTCTCCGGCGGCGGCGGCATGGTGTTCCACTACGACGGCGCGCAGTGGACCGCGACCGACACCGGCGACGCCGGACTCCAGGACGTCGAGGTCGCGGCCGACGACGCCGACGGCTACACCATCGGCGGCGGCGGGAAGGTGTACGACTACGACGGCGAGGACTGGGTCGCGGTCGACACGCCGTCCGGGTCGAACCTGAAAGCCGCCCTCGACAGCCGGACCGACATCGCGGTCGGTGCCGGCGGGACGGTCCTCGAACGGTAAGCCGCCGGCCACGCCATCCCCGACACCCGCAGGTCCCGACCTGTCATCCCCGGCTCCCGGCCTCGTCCGCCGGATATCAGAGGCACCCGTCGCCGGGAGCCACTCGTTCCTGCCCCGTTTTCGACGCGTCCAGTTCGCCGCGTAGCTACGCCTCTCGGCCGCGTGACGGGTCACGGAATGGGGGAGTCCGAACAACTATTTCCCGGCCCGTCCGGGGAGGGAGTAGATGACGGAACTAGAGAGCGACATCGTTCGGCGGGAACTGGACCCCGAGCGGGAGAGCCCCGCGGCGGAGGTTGCGGAGATCGTAGCTGACCTGGAGGACAAGGACCAGACCGAACTGACGGCGATCTACGACTGCATCGACCACATGATTGACCACATCTTCTCGGAGCCTCCCGCCCCCGGGGCGCAGGTACAGGTCGAGTTCACCTATGAGGGGTACCGGGTCACCGTCGAGCAGGACGGCAGCGCCCAGTTCATCAGGGTGACGTAGGTCGTCCGCCGCCTATGCGCCCGTCAGTTCCTCGGCGACGGCGTCGGGACCGAGTAGCTCGGGGTCCACCGCGAAATCGACCTGTCCGCTGGCGAACTCGGGGAGGGAGTCGCGGGAGTAGACGACGACCCGGAGGTCGTCGACGAGGTCCCGGGCGATCGGGACGGCGGTCGCCTGTCCCACGTCGGTGATCACGAACAGGTCGGCGTCGACGATACCGGCGTCCTCCAGCGCGGGGCGGGTCGCCACCCCGTCGATCCGGGTGACGCTGACGCCTTCGGCTTCGAGTGCGGGGACGAGGTCGTCGGCGTCGGAACCGGTGAAGATCGCGTTCATGGGGTACGGGACGTGTTCAGGGGTTTTGTGTCTTCCTCGTTGCTTCGACGCTCGGTCGTCGGTTACTCGTACTCGATGGTCGCCGGCGGCTTGTGGGTCACGTCGTAGACGACGCGGGCGACGTTCTCGTGGGAGCCGGTGATCCGCGACTGGATGCGCTGGAGGGTCTCCCAGTCGAGTTCCTGCGCGCGGGCGGTCATCCCGTCGCGGCTCTCGACGGAGCGCACCGAGACGACCCAGCCGTGGACGCGGTTGTCGCCCTTGACGCCGGTCGCCTTGCCGATGACGGCGGCCAGCGCCTGCCACGGCTCGTACTCCTCCAGTTCCTCCTCGACGACGTGGTTCGCCTCGCGGGCCACTTCGAGTTTCTCCTCGGTCACCTCGCCGATGATCCGGACGGCGAGGCCGGGACCGGGGAACGGCATGCGCTCGGCGACCACCTCCTCGAGGTCGAGCGCCCGGGCGACCTCGCGGACCTCGTCCTTGTACAGGTCCCGCATCGGCTCGACGATCCCCTCGAAGTCGACGACTTCGGGGAGCCCGCCGACGTTATGATGGGACTTGATCGTCCCCTCGCTCTCGATGCGGTCGGGGTAGATCGTCCCCTGGACGAGGTAGTCGGCGTCGACCTCCTTTGCGACCGTCTCGAACTCCCGGATGAACCCCTCGCCGATGACGTGGCGCTTCTCCTCGGGGTCGGTGACGCCTGCGAGCTTGTCGAGGAAGCGGTCCTTGGCGTCGACGATCCGCAGCGAGTCCATGTAATCGAACGTCTCCCGTATCTGGGCCGTCTCGCCTTTCCGCATCAGGCCGGTGTCGACGTAGACCGGGGTGAGCTGGTCGCCCAGCGCCTCGTAGGCCAGCGCGGCGGCCGTCGAGGAGTCGACCCCGCCCGACAGCGCGATGACGGCGTTCTTGTCGCCCACGGCGTCGCTTATCTCCGCGACCTTCTCGTCGATGAACTCGTCGACGTCGACCATCAGGCCTCCACCCCCTTCACGTCGGCCGCGTCGTCAGCGCCGTCGATCCCGGCCAGCTCCATCGCCGTCTCGACGAGACCGACGAAGGGCGGCGACGCGCGGTCCGGGCGCGACCGGAACTCGGGGTGGAACTGCGTCCCGAGGAAGTACGGGTGGTCCTCCAGTTCGAGGATCTCCATCCGGTTGCCGGCCCGACCGGAGAACACCAGATCCGTCTCCGCGAAGTCCTCGAAGTAGTTCGGGTTCACCTCGTAGCGGTGGCGGTGTCGTTCCGTGCAGGAGGAGCCGCCGTACACGTCCTCGGCGAGCGTGCCGGGGGTGATGTCGGTCTGGTGGGCACCGAGCCGCATCGTCCCGCCCATGTCCGACACCTCGTACTGCTCGGGCAGGATGTCGATGACGGGGTGGCTCGTCCCGTCGTCCATCTCGGCGCTGTGGGCGTCCTCGTAGCCCAGCACGTTGCGCGCCACCTCGACGACGGCCATCTGGAAGCCGAGACAGAGGCCGAGGAACGGCACGTCGTTCTCCCGGGCGTACTCGATGGCGCGGATCTTCCCCTCGGTCCCGCGGGAGCCGAAGCCGCCCGGGACCACGATCCCGTCGGCCGCTTCGAGGCGCTCGCGGTGCTTTCCGCCCGCGCTTCCGTCGACCATCTCGTCGGAGTCGACCCAGTTGATGTTCACGTTGACGCCTTTCGCCAGTCCGGCGTGTTTCAGCGCCTCGTTGACCGACATGTACGCGTCCTCCAGGTCGTACTTGCCGACCAGCGCGATGTCGACCTCGTCTTCGCGCTCGCGCGTGACGATCTCCCGCCACTCGTTGTCCCGTTCGGCCGCCGGGATGGCGCGGTCGGCGAGGCCGAGTTCCTGCATCACGTACTCGTCCAACCCCTCCTCCTCGACCATCAGCGGGACGTGGTAGATGTCCTCGACGTCCGGGTTTGAGAAGACGGCGTCGGTGGGCACGTCACAGAACAGGGCGATCTTCTCTTTCGTGTGTGGCTCCAGTTTGTCGTCGGCGCGCCCGACCAGTACGTCGGGCTGGAGGCCGATCGAGCGCAGTTCCTTGACGCTGTGCTGGGTCGGCTTGGTCTTCTGTTCGCCGTTTTTCGAGTAGGGGACGAGCGTGACGTGGGTGAAGAGGATGTCCTCGTCGTCCTCCTCGTGGGCGAACTGGCGGAGCGCCTCCAGATACGGCATCCCCTCGATGTCGCCGACGGTTCCCCCGACCTCGATGAGACAGACGTCGGTCCCCTCGGCGGCCTCGCGGATGCGGCGCTTGATGTCGTTGGTGACGTGGGGGATGATCTGGACCGTCTTGCCGAGGTAGTCCCCGGCGCGCTCCTTCTCGATGACGTGCTGGTAGGTCTTGCCCGTCGTGATGTTGTGGTCGAACGTCATGTCCTCGTCGAGGAACCGCTCGTAGTTCCCCAGGTCGAGGTCGACCTCCCCGCCGTCTTTCAGGACGTACACTTCGCCGTGCTGGTAGGGGTTCATCGTCCCGGCGTCGACGTTGAGGTACGGGTCTATCTTCACCGCCGTCACGTCGAACCCGGCGTTCTTGAGGAGGCGGCCGGTGCTGGCGGCGGTGATCCCCTTGCCCAGCCCGGACATCACGCCCCCCGTGACGAAGATGAACTTGTTCCCCAATGTGGGGTCGTATTCGGATTCAGGATCGGTCGGCATACCGATCGTGCGCAACCCCGATTCAAAACGATTTCGGAGCGCGCCACGCACCGGCCGACGCCGCGCCCTCCGCGCGCCGAAACCCCCCTACAGCTCTGCGGCGAGGAACTCGGCGACGAGCCCGCCGATCCGGTCGTGCTTCCCGACGAAGAAATGATCCGCGGACAGCTCCACCACGTCGTCGCCGCGCTCGCGTGCGACCTCGACGACCGGCGTCGGGTCGGCCGTGTCGTCGCGCGTTCCGAATATCACCTGTGCCGGGCAGTCGAGCCCTTCCAGTGCCCCCGCGGCGTCCAGGTCGTCCCGGAGCCGCGCGGCGGGCGCGAGCGTCGAGACGGCCACCACCGGGCGGTCGACCGACGCCGCCGCCAGCAGCGCCATCGCGCCGCCGAAGCTGTAGCCGAAGAGCGCGACCCCGTCGTACCGGTCGGCGGCCCAGCGAACCGCGTTGCGGGCGTCCTCGCGCTCGCCGTACCCCTCGTCCCAGTCGCCGTAGTCGAAGCGCAGACAGGCGACGCCGCGGTCGACCAGAGCGTCGCCGACGGCGGTCAGCCGGGCGTCGCCACGGTGGCCGCGGTGCTGCGGATGGGGCGGGCAGGCGACGACGCAGGCCGTCGCCCCGCCGTCCGGTTCGTCGAGCGTCCCCCGAACGTCCCGCGCGCCGGGGACGAGTACGTCCATATCCGTCCGTTGACGGGGTTGGGATTTTAAGGTCGCGGTCCCGTAACTGGGGGTATGGGAATACTCTCTCGGGCCTCCTACGTCATCCGGTCGAAGGTCAACGCGGTGCTCAACCGCGCTGAGGACCCGACGGAGACGCTCGACTACTCGTACGAGCAGCTACGCGACGAGCTACAGGACGTGAAACGCGGCATCGCCGACCTGACGACCCAGAAGAAGCGCCTGGAGATGCAGAAGCGACGGCTGGAGGAGAACGTCGACAAGCACAACGAGCAGGCCCGCGAGGCCGTCCGGCAGGACCGCGACGACCTCGCGCGCCGTGCTCTGGAGAAGAAGAAGGCGAAGATGACGCAGATCGAGGAGCTGGAGGGCCAGATCGCCGACCTCCAGCAAACGCAGGACAACCTCGTCGAGAAGAAGGAGACCCTCCAGCAGCGCATCGAGGAGTTCCGGACGAAAAAGGAGACGATGAAGGCGCGCTACGAGGCCGCCGAGGCCAGCGCCCGCGTCTCCGAGGCGATGACCGGCGCGGGCGACGAAATGGAGGACGTGGGCCGGGCCATCGAGCGCGCCGAGGACCGGACCCAGGAGATGGAGGCCCGCTCGGCCGCCATGGACGAACTGCAGGACGAGGGCGTGTTCGAGGACGCCCTCTCGGACAAGGACCAGCTGGACCGCGAACTGGAGGAGGTCCGGACCAGCGGCGCGGTCGACGCCGAACTCGACACGCTGAAAGCCGAGATGGACGCCGAGGAGGCCGAGACGGCGGAGGGTGACGGGACCGCGGACGCGGAGACCGAGCCGACGGAGGACGTGGAGTTCGAGACGGAGGGCGGCGGCGACGTCGACGTGGACGTCGACGAGTCCGAGGTGGAGTCGGAGCTAGAGGACCTCAAAAGCGAGGAGAAGTAGGCTCCGCCCGGTCGCGGGGAAGAGTGTTTGCGCTCGCCACGTCCCGATGGTCGCCGGTACCGGTGCAGGCGACTACCGGTACCCAGTGAGAGCAAACACTGTCAGTCCACGTCGATCGTCTCCGCCCGGTCCGAGTCCCGGAGGATGAACGGTCCGATCGCGAGCGTCCGCTTCGCGACCGTGGCGATCCGGAGGACGAAGGAGACGAGGATCAGGAACGGGAACACCGACACCGTCGCGGCGGCGCTGACGAGCCAGACGATGTTGTCGACGCCGAGCGTCGCGCCGGGGAACGACGTGGGGTCGAGAAAGAGGAGGGCGGAGGTCGAGACGAGCAGCGCCGGCACCGCGGCGTAGACGATGGCCCGCGAGAGGTTCACGAGCTCCCACTGGAAGTACAGCGTCTTGATGTGCTCCCGAGCCGGGCCGAACAGCGACAGCACGTCGACCAGGTCCTCCGCGGCCTTCGACGTCTCGTCGTCGAACTGGTCGCCGTACGTCCGTCTGAGCTGGTTCAGCTCGTAGATCTTCCAGGAGTAGTTGTAGTCGAGCGCGGCGTCTATCACGGCGAACGTGCCGAAGTCGGCGTCCTCGAGTCTGTCGCCGACCGCCTCTGCGTTCCCGACGAGTTCGTCGACGTACCGGTTGACCTGGTCGCGGACCTCGCCGGAGCCCTCGGCTGCGTGGTCCTCGAACGCGTTCGCGCGGGTCTTCGTCGCCTCGACGAGCGCGCCGAGGAACGCTGCCGGTTCGGGCGGGGCCGCCGCGCCGATCACGTCGGCCACGTCGTCGCGGAAATCCATCGACCCCTGCATCCGACCGCGCTGGTCGCCGAGCGGGCCGAGTTCCTGCGAGAGGACCACCTGATTGATCGTGACGACGAGGGTCACGCCAGTGATGATCGAGGTGATCATCGCCTGAAACGCGGTCTCGGCCGGGTCGGACCCCTCCATCGTCGCCCGGAGCGGCGACCCGTCGAGCGTGCCGAGAACGACGAGCGTGACGAACACGGCCGCCGCCAGCACGCCGGCGACCGCCCACCGGTTGACGTGCATCAGGGCTCGCAGCCGGTATCGACTCTCGTCGGCCCGTTCGCGCATCGTGTCCGCCGGCGATGACTCGTCGGCCATGCCGGATGGGTACGCGGGCATCACGGAAATGGCTACCCGACCGGAACGCTAAGGCGGTGGCCGTCCACGGCTCCGACATGCCGGACGCTCGCTACGAGTACGCCACCGAAGTGGTGTCGCTGTACCCCAACGCGCTCGACGCCGACCGGTTCGACGGGCTGTTGAACGACCGCGCGGCCGACGGCTGGGCGCTCGACCGGACGCTCGCTATCGACGAGTCGACGCTGCTGTTCGTCTTCCGCAGGCCCGCCGACACGGAGGCGTGACCGGACCGCCGACGGCACCCTTTTCACCGCCCGCCGGGTTGCTCGACTATGCGACTGCTGTACGCCCACGCCGACCGCGCAGCGGTCGACGCCGCCGACGGGGCGACGGCGGAACTCACCGACTGCGTGGCCGCGTTCGTCGCGGTCGAGCCGGGGGACGCCGCGGCCCCGGAAGCCGTCGCGACGAGCGCCGCTGACGAACTGCGGACGGTCGCGGACCGCCTCGGCGTCGACGGGGTCGTCCTCTACCGATGTCCGCACCTGCTCGACGCGGCGGCCGCCGAGGGTCCCGCAGCGACGGCCGTCGACGCGCTCGCCGAGCGACTCCCGGCCGACTACGACGTTCGGCGCGCACGGGTCGAGGGGGACGCCGGCGGCGCGGTCGACTGGCGCGGCCACCCGCTCGCGGTGGGCGGTTGCCGGGTCGGACCGGCGGCCGACAGCCTGCAGGCGGCTGACGACCGCGCGGTCGTAACGCCCTCTGGTGATCGGCGCGACCCGGGGACTGCGGACGGCACCCTCCGCGCGGTCGCGGACGCCGGTCGACCGTCGACGGATCCGCCGGGCGACGACCGCCTCCGCGAACTCGGCTTCCTCGCCGAGGACGGGGCGACCTGGCTCCCGCGGGGCGCGTTCGTCCGCGACGCGCTCGCCGCCCGCGCCGACGACCTGCTCGCCGAGGCGGGCGCGGTCCGCGTGGCGGCCGCCGACTCCCACGAGGGACGGGGGCCGGCCGCATCCGTCCCGGCCGACATCGCTGACGCCGACCTGCCGGTGCGCCTCCGCGACCCGGGCGGCTGGCGCGGGGCCGACGCGCCGGAGATGGCCGTCGTCGTCGCGGACGCGACGGCCGGAGCGGACGAATTCAGACGGGCGGCTGCGATCGCCCGCGAGGCGGTCGGGGACCTCGGTGTCGACGCCGCCCCCGTCGTGCGGACGGTCGCGGGCGGGGCCGACGCCGGCCCGTCGTCGGCGGCCGTCGCCGCCGCGGTCGACGCGCCAGTCCTCGCCGAGACGCTCCCGATGCGGGTCGGGCGCTGGTCGACGGCGCTGGACTTCGTCGCCGTCGTCGACGGCCGCGCGGTTCGGACCGGCGCAGTCAGGTACGACCCGCCGCGGAGCGACTCGGCCGACGGCGGGCCGTCGCGTCCGACCGTCCGCTGTGCGCCGGTCGGCCGGCTCGACGTGGCGATCCGGGCGACGGTCGCCGGAGATGGCGGCCTTCCGACGTGGCTCGCGCCGACGCAGGTCCGGCTCGTGCCGGTCGACGCGGGGCACGCCGAGCGCTGCGACGCCGTCGTCGCGGCGCTGTCCGAGTCGGGCGTCCGCGCGGACGTCGACGACCGCGAGCTATCAGTCGGCGACCGGATCGGCCGCGCCGAGGCGGCGGGCGTCCCCTACTACGCCGTCGTGGGGGAGCGCGAGGCTGGTGACGGGCCGCTCCCCGTGACCGAGCGGGCGAGCGGCCGCGAGTCGGCGATGACCGTCGCGGAACTGGCCGAAACCGTCCGCGAGGCGACGGCGGCCTATCCGTCGCGCCGACGGCCGCTGCCGGCGCGCCTGCGCGACTGGCCGCCGGTCGGCGGCGCGTAGCGCCCGACGCATTTGTTCGTCGGGACCGTACGCCCCACATGACCGTCATCGCCGACCTGCGAGTACCGCCCGCGGAGTTCGTGCTCGCGCACTCGCTGCACTCCGTCGACGACGCGCAGGTGGAGGTCGAACGCGTCGCGGCGACGGACGAGGACCACGTGACACCGTACTTCTGGGTGACCGCCGGGGACCTCGACGCGTTCGACGACGCGCTCCGCGAGGACGGCACCGCACGGGACCCGAGCCTGCTGGAGCGCAACGATCACGAGCGACTCTACCGGGTGGACTGGCACGCGCCCGACCACGGGATCGTGTCAGCCATCGCGAACTCGCTGGCGACCCTGCTGACGGCGTCCGCGGCGGACGAGTGGCACGTTCGGCTCCTGTTTCCGGACGACGAGGCGCTCTCGACGTTCCACGACCACGCGCAGCGCTGTGACCTGACGTTCGACGTGGACCGGCTCTACCGACCGGACGACCCAGGGGAGTTCGAGCAGTACGGGCTCACGGCCGACCAGCGCGAGGCGCTGCTGGCGGTTCTCCGAGCCGGCTACTTCGACGTTCCGCGGGGATCGACGCTCGCGGCGGTCGCGGCGGAACTGGACATCTCCGACACCGCGCTATCGACCCGGCTCCGCCGGGCACACGCCAACCTCATCCGCGCGACGATCGCCCGGGGCGAGGGGCAGGGTGACTTAAAGAGCGTGAATACTCACGGGTAGACCATACACCGGCGGGGACCGTACGGTCGACGGGTGGAACGATGATGAGACGACAGGCGATCGACGGGCAGCCGACGAGCGATGGCGGCGGGGAACCGGACGGAAACGAGCGGGCGCGGATCGCCGACCTGACGTGTTACGAGTCCGCGAGCGCGGCAGTGGTCGACGCCGTCGCCGAGGCGGCGGGCGTGGAGCCGACGGACCTGCGGCCGCTGTTCGAGTTCGTCGACCCGGATGCGCTGGACAGCCTCGCGGCCGACGCGACCGTTCGGTTCCGGTACGCCGGGTACTCGGTGACCGTGTCGACGGACGAAGTCGTCGTCCGCGCCCCGGGCTGATCAGCGCGGGACTGCACCGGTCCCCGGCCGGTCGACCGACGCGAGGTCGATCACGCCGTCGGGCATCGGCACGCCGGCGAACGGGTCACGGTCGAGCAGGAGCGAGCCGTCCAGGTCGGCGTAGTCGAGCAGCGGCGCGAGGTGGGCCCCCGCGGCGATGGAGGCGTTGCTCTCGACCATGCAGCCGAGCATCACCTCCAGCCCCTGCGCTCGGGCGGCGTGGACCATCCGTCGGGCCTCGGCGAGGCCGCCGCATTTCATCAGCTTGATCGTGACGATGTCGGTCCGGTCGGCGACGCGGGGCACGTCGTCGACGGTCACGCAGGACTCGTCGGCGGCTATCGGCAGTGCCGACCGCTCGTACACGAACTGTAGCCCCTCGGGATTCTCCGCGGGCACCGGCTGTTCGATGAACTCCACGCCGTAGTCGGCCAGCGTCTCGGACATGCGGACGGCCTCGCGGGGCGTCCACGCCTCGTTGGCGTCGACCCGGATCCGGGCGTCGGGGGCCGCCGAGCGCACCGCGTCGACGACGGCCTCGTCGCGGTCGGTGCCGACTTTCACCTTCAGCACCTCGTGGCCGGCAGCGACCGCGTCCGCGGCCTTCTCGTGCATGCGGTCCGGGTCGTCCAGCCCGATCGTAAAGGAGGTGCTGACGGTCCGGTCCGGGTCCAGCCCCCAGTAGCGGTACAGCGGCAGGTCGGCGCGCTTGGCGATCAGGTCGTGGAGGGCGATGCTGACGGCACAGCGCGCCGCGGGGTTGTCCCGGACCGTTTCGCGCATACGGCGCTCGATCCGCTGTCGCTGGTGGGGATCGCCCACGTCCTCGACGACGGACAGCAGGTCCGGCAGCACCGCTGCGACGGTGTCGGCCGTCTCGCCGTAGTGGCGCGCGGGGGCCGCGCCGCCGACGCCGACCCGGCCCTCGTCGTCCGCGACCCGGACGACGACGTTCTCCGAGACGGTCTGGGTGCCGCGGGCGATGGTGAAGGGAGTCTCCAGCGGCAGCTCCAGCCGCTCGAACGACGCGGAGAGCGTCACAGCACCGCCTCCAGCACGGCGTCGGGGTCGAATCTGACGAGGTCCGCGGCCGGCGCGTCGAGCGCATCGCCGAACTCGGCGACCGCCTCGCGGGCCGCGTCGTCGCCGGCCACGTCCATCGTGTTCAGCGCCCCGGCGACGACGGTCCCCTCGTGGACCGGCGCGGCGAGCGACTCGTACAGGTCGACGTACGTCGGGAGGGCGGGCAGACGGAACTCCTCGTACCCGTGGATCCGCTCCCGGCCGGCGCGGTGACAGAGCACCATCCGGTCCGGCATCGCGCCGTGGAGGATGCCGCAGGTCACCGCGGAGTACGCCGGGTGGACGATGCTCCCCTGCCCCTCCACGAACAGGTAGTCGTGGTCGTCGCCTTTTTCCACGATCATCTCCTCGACCGCCCCGGCGGTGAAGTCGCTGACGACGCGGTCGACGGGGTTCCCCCACCCCTCGACCATGATCCCCGTCTGGCCCGTCGGGACCACGGCGGCGTCGTGGCCACGCTCGCGGGCGGCCGCGGCGAGTTCCATCGTCGTCGTCATCTTCCCGACCGAGCAGTCCGTGCCGACCGTGAGGATCACTTCGGCGTCGACCTCGCGGGCGACGCCGTCGGCGACGGTCAGGTCGTCTGGCGGGCGGCGCACGTCCCGGAGTTCGCAGCCGTGCTCGTCGGCGAGCCGGGCGAATTCGTCGTCGTCCGCGAGGAAGTAGTGGAGCCCGGCGACAACGTCACAGCCCCGCTCCAGCGCGGCGCGCACGTCCGACCGCCACGACTCGTCGAAGCCGCCGCCGATCGGCGCGATGCCGATCAGGAGCGCGTCGACCGCGCCGACATCGTCCATCGATCCGACGATCGGCGCGTCCTGTACGTCCGGCACGTGGTCGCTCACGCGCTCGCCGGCGCGGTCCCGGTCGAGGACGGCGGTGACCTCGTGGTCGCCGTACCGCAGGACGCCGAGCGCCGTCTTGGCGCGGCCGGGGAACTGCTCGTGTGCGAGGATCGCGATGCGCATACGCTTCCCAAGCAGGGGCGGGGGCATAAGCGCGGCGCGGGCGGCAACCCGGTTCAGATCCGGTACAGCGTCGTCGTCCAGAAGTCGTAGAACGCCTCCTCTAAGGCGTCCTCGGGGTCGCCGGTCGCGTCGACGGCGGCGGTCGCTGTCGCCTCGGCGTCGACGTCGTCCAGCACGGTGGACTCGCCGACGAGCACCAGCCGGTCGGCGTCGCGGTCGGCGAGCGCCGCCTCCGCGCGTTCGACGTGGTCGGCGACCTGCTCGTCCCGGCGGCGCTCGAAGCGGGCCTGCGAGAAGCCGCCCTTCGAGTGGTTCCCCTTCACGTCGCTCTCGAACGCCGTCGTCGCGACGCGCTCCCGGCCGTCGTACTCGCCGAGCGCGAACAGGTCCGCCCGGACCACGGCGAACGCGAACCGACCCGTCGGCAGGAACCACTCGCGGTCGAGTTCGAACCCGTCGTCCCACGCGGCGAAGGTGTCCGGGGCGACCGGCGGGTCGAACGCCGCGCTCACGACGCCGGCGTCGTCCGTGACGGCGAGGCAGGGGCCGGCGCGGTCGACCAGCGGCGCGCGGTCGCCGAACACCTCGCGGACCGCGTCCGGGACCGTCCCGTCGACCATCGCGGTCAGCGCGCCCTCCGGCCCGGCGTCGACGCTGGCGAGGCGGTCCAGCACCGCGGCGAGGCGGTCGCCCCGAAGCTCCTCGACGCCGCGGTAGTCGAGCGCCGCGTCGTCGTCGCCGCCAGCCCGCTCGACGCGGTCCTCTAGCTCGGCCACCCGGTCCTCGAGTCGGTTGACGCGCTCCTCGGCGTCCTGCCGGGCGCTGACGGCGTCGGCACGGCGCTCGGACTCGGCCTCCAGCTGCCGCTCCAGATGTCGCTTCTCCTCCTCCAGCTCGTCGATGCGCTCCTTCAGCGCCGCCCGCCCGAGCAACTCGTCGAGCATCGGATGGGACGGGACGGCGCGGCCACTTCTAGGTTCCGACGAGCGGCCACCATACGGTCGATCGCACGTCAGCTTCGAGGGTCACCGGTCCGCCCGGTGACCCATCGGGGCACGGGTACAACCGACCGTGTCAGGTGTTGTCCGGCCGGCCGTCGCCCCCGGAGAGTCTGAGAAGCTGGGAGGCGCGGTCGGCCTTCGCCAGCAGCACCTCCCGGAGCGCCGGCGGGTCGCGGACGCCGTCGTCGAGGAGCGTCTCGGGGACCGCGAGCGTGTCCGACGGGACGCCCTCCTCGCCGTGGACCGGGAAGTGTCGGGTTCCGAGCTTCATCACGAGCGGTGTGTCGAGGCGCTCGATCCCCTCGCCGCTCGCGTACAGTTGCTCGTTGACGCGTTCGTGCTGTGCCCGCTGCATCACCGCGTGCTCCCCGTCGAACGGCTCCACGTAGAGCCGCCCGAAGTAGTAGCCGCTGGAGAACTCCTCGAACATGCTATGCAGTAGCATGACATGCGACGGGGCGGTATAAGCTTTCCTCCGCAGGGCTTTTGTCGACCGCTATCAGTTCCCCGTCGGGCGGTCCACGCGCGACGCCGCGAGCGGGCGGGGAAAGCAGTCACCCTTTTTACTGCTCGCCGCGAACCCCCGGTCGAATGGATTCTGCCGCGCTGCTGGACCTGCTCGGCAACGAGAACCGCAGGCGGATCCTGCGGCTGCTCGCGCGCAAGCCCTGCTACGTCACCGAGATCAGCGAATACCTCGGCGTCAGCCCGAAGGCGGTCATCGAGCATCTCCGGAAGCTAGAGGAAGCGGGGCTGGTCGAGAGCCACACCGACGACCAGCGGCGCAAGTACTTCCACATCGCGCGGAACCTGCGGCTGGAGGTGAACGTCTCGCCGTACGGCTTCGGGACGAAGAGCGCCTACCCGGCGAGCCGGAGCCTCGACATCACGACCTGGCGCTACCTCTCGCTCGATATCGACCCGGCCGACGCCGTGGCGGACGACGACTCCGGCGACGGCGGCGACCCGGACACGGACGACCCCGCCGAACTCGCGGCGTCGATCGCACGGCTGGAGGAACTGGAGAACGAACTCTCGATGGCCCAGCGGTGGGTGCAGGGCCGGCTGACCGACCTGCTGGACCGCATCTCGGCGGCGACCGACGAGGAGGTCAACAGCCGGCTGTCGGCCGACGTGCTGCGCGCGCTGTCCGAGGGCCCTCACACGGTCGCCGAACTCGCCGACCGGGTCGACGCGTCGCCGGAACTCGTCGAGCGGACGCTGGCCGCGATGGCCGAAGCCGACCTCGTCCGCCGGACCGAGGAGGGCTGGACGCTCGCCTAGATCTCCCGGGTCAGCCCGTCGCGCAGGTCCCGGCCGAAGTAGACGCCGAGCAGCCCCGCGACCCCGCCGACGACGGCGCTGATGGCGATCAGCGGCACGCCGACGCCCGCAAGCGTCAGGAGCGCGTTCCGGAGCAGCGACGCGCCGCCGCCGACGGCGATCCCGGCTAGCCCGACCTCCGCGTACCGCCGCTCCGAACTCGCCAGCCCGACGGCGAAGGCGACGGCGAACATCCCGAGCGCCCGGCCGAAGAAGGGGATCGTCGCGCCGCCGGCGACGAGGCCGACCGTCAGCAGGACGGCCGAGACGAGGAAGGTGCCGGGGTCGAACCAGCGCTCTAGTCCGGACGGCTCGTCTTCGGACTCCGCCCGTGTATCCGACTCCGTGCCGGACCGCAGGCCCCCGCCGCCGAACGTGTCGTCGAGCGACTCGTCGACCGGCTCGTCGCTCGACCGGGTGCGCTGTTCGGTGCGCTCGCTCATGGAAACAGGTTGGTGGCCGACGGGCAAGGTCTTTTCCCCGCACCATCGACCGCCTGAACGACGCTACACGGGCAGGAGCACGTACAGCGAGGGGACGAGCAGCGCCACCGCGAGCCCGTACACCGCGGCGGAGACGGCCCACTGCAGGCGGATCCCGCCGCCCCGGTCGTCGTAGTCCGCGAGACGGCGCGGGCCGACCCGCGGGAGGACGACCGCGCCGAACAGGACGACGGCGAAGGCGGCCGCGGCCGCCGCGGCGAGGAGCCGCGAGACGGACACGAAGCCGAAGACGAGCAGTTCCACGTCCCGGAGGTCCCCCGTCGCGATCAGCAGGAGTTCGACGCCGACGGCGACGAGGATGCCGGCGAGGTAGTGAACCGTGTGGCTCCCGAGGGGGACGACCGCGTCCGGCACGTCCGGCCAGACGGCCGCGAGCGCGACCTCCTTGGGCACGTCGCCCTCGGGGAGCGCAGCCATCGGGAAGTTTGCTATCGCGGCGGCACCGAACCCGGCGAGCACGGCGACCGCGATCCGAACGGGAACCGCCCGGAGTTCGGCTCCGGCCGCGTGTGCGACGACGCTCATGCCGGTTCGGAGCGGCGCTCGACGCATAAAGTCTCCGAGATGCCGGAACGTGGCGACACCGACGGCTGACCTCCGCCGGACGGTCGACCCCTGCCGTCCGGAACGCAACGCTTGAAGTGCCGCGGGCCGAACCCACGGGCAAGATGAACGCAGGCGACCGCGTCCGCGTCGAACGCGCGGACCAGACCCACGAGGGCGTGTTGCTCCCCTCGACGACGGCGGACCACCTCGTCGTCAAGCTCGACGGCGGCTACAACGTCGGCATCGACCGCGCGGCGGCCGACGTCGAGGTGCTCGAAGCCGACGCCCACGAGATCGAGGAGGGCGGCGACGGCAACGCCTCGACCGTCGAGTTCGACGAGGACCTCCCGACGGTGTCGCTGATCAGCACCGGCGGCACCATCGCCTCGACGGTCGACTACCGCACCGGCGCGGTGACCGCGCAGTTCGACGCCGAGGACGTGCTCCGGGCCGTCCCGGACCTGGCGGGGCTGGCGAACTACCGCGGCCGCGTCGTCGCCAACATCCTCTCGGAGAACATGACCCCCGACGTGTGGCGGGAGCTCGCCGAGGCCGTCCACGAGGAGATCGAGGCCGGCGCGGACGGCGTCGTCGTGATGCACGGCACCGACACCATGCAGTACAGCGCCGCCGCGCTCTCCTTCATGCTCGACACGCCGGTCCCGGTCGTGTTCACCGGGAGCCAGCGGTCGGCCGACCGGCCCTCGTCGGACAACGTGATGAACGCCGTCTGCGCCGTCGAGGCCGCGAAAAGCGACGCCGCCGAGGTCATGGTCTGCATGCACGCCTCCGAGAGCGACGACGTCTGCGCGCTCCACCGGGGCACCCGCGTCCGGAAGAACCACACCTCCCGCCGGGACGCGTTCGAGACCGTCGGCGCGAAGCCGCTGGGCGAGGTCGACTACGAGACCGGCGAGCGGCCCGAGGTCTCCTTCCGCCGGGACTACGCCGAGCGCGGCGCGGCCGACCTCGCCATCGCGCCCGAACTGAACCCCGAGGTCGAACTCCTGAAGTTCGCGCCGGGGATGGACACGAGCTTCCTCGACGCCGTCGAGGGCAAGGACGGCCTCGTGATCGAGGGCACCGGCCTCGGCCACGTCCACACCGACCTCATTCCGCGGATCGAGGACCTGGTCGACGACGGCACGACGGTCGTCATGACCAGCCAGTGCATCGAGGGCCGGGTCTGCGACCGCGTGTACGACACCGGCCGCGACCTGCTCGACGCCGGCGTCGTCGAGGCCGGCGACACCCTGCCCGGCACCGCGATGGTCAAGCTGATGTGGGCGCTGGAACACACTTCCGACCCCGAGACGACGATGGCGGAGCCGGTCGCCGGCGAACTCACCGAGCGCTCCGTCCCATGGGAGTGAGCGAGGTGGCGGTTCGCCCCGCGACCGCCGACGACTACGAGGACGTGGTCGCGTTCACCGAGGGGACGTGGGCCGAGCGCGGTGCCAGCGACTACATCCCCCGGATCTACCACGACTGGATCGAGGGCCCCGACGGCGGCGAGCGACAGCGCACGCTCGTCGGCGTCGTCGACGGCCGCGCGGTCAGCGTCGCGCAGGCGGTCATGCTCTCCGAGCACGAGGCGTGGTGTCAGGGGATGCGCGTCGCCCCCGAGCACCGCGGCGAGGGGGTCGGGGAAGCGGTCACGTACGGCCTGTTCGACTGGGCGCGCGAGCGCGGCGCGGTCGTCGCCCGGAACATGGTGTTCTCGTGGAACGTCGCCGGCCTCGGGCACTCCCGCGCGATGGGCTTCGAGCCGGCGACGGAGTTCCGCTGGGCACACCCCGAGCCGGCCCCCGACGCCGAACCGGCGGCGACGGTGACCGACGACCCCGACGCCGCCTGGTCGTACTGGACGGACAGCGACGCCCGCGACCACCTCGGCGGGCTGACGCTCGCGATGGACGAGACGTGGGCGGTGCAGGACCTGACCCGCGACCTGCTCCACCGCGCCGCAGACGAGACGGCGACGTTCGCGGTGCAGGACGGCGGCACGCGCGGGATGGCCTACCGCGTCCGGGACTACGAGCGCGAGAACGAGGACGGCGAGGTCGAACACCGCGCCGAGTACGGCGTCGGCGCGTGGGACGACCCCGACGCCTGCCGCGACCTGCTGGCCGCGGTCCGCCGGGACGCCGGCGAACTCGGCGCGGACCGCGTCCGCGTGCTGGTGCCCGAGACCGCCCGCCACGTCAGCGACGTGGCGGCCACGCGGACCCGCGTCTCCGACGAGCCGGACTTCGTGATGGCGGTCGACCTCACCGACCGCTGAACGCGGCGGCGGGGACCGCCGGACTCCGGCTCCCGCCCGCTACCCGCCGCTGACCGGCGGGAACAGCGCGAGTTCGTCGCCCGGCTCGACCTGCTCCTCTAATCCGTCGCCTTCGACGAGCACGTTCGTCCCGTTCCGGAGGACGTTGATGTGGTCGCGAAGCTCGCCGTCGTCGGTCAGTACGCGCCCCTCCAGCGCCGGCCGCTCGGCCAGCAGCGCGTCGAGTGCCGCCCCGACGGTGTCGGCGTCCCCGTCGACCGGCACCTCCTTCGTCCCGGCGCGCTCGGCGAGGTCCGCGAACAGCTTCCACTGCATGCCTGACGGTGGCCGGCGCGTCAGGAAGTAAGTTCCGCCTCCGGCGGTCCGGCGGCGGCCTCGAACGCGCGGAGGTTCGCGGGGCGAGCGACGGCGTACACCGTGTCGCCCACGGCGAGCACCCGGTCGCGGGCCGGCAGTGCCTCGACACGGCTGTTCGTCCCCGTCACGGCCGCCACCGTCACCGAGAGCGCCCCGACGGGCTGGCCGACCAGCGGACTCCCGTCGGCGAGCGTAGCAGCCCCCATCGTCTCGGGGGCGGCGCGCAGCAGCGACGCGAACTCGCGGTCGGCCGACCGCTCCGCCGGGAGCGTCACGAGCCGGTAGCTCGCGTCCGGGTCGATCGCCCGGGCCTCCGCCTCGTCCAGCGCGAGCGTCGCCACGTCGCCGACGGCGGCGCGCAGTTCGGCCGTCGTCACGCGCTCCGGCTCCGCGCCGTCGCGCCACACCTGCACGAGGTCGCCGGGCGAGGCCGAGAACGCCGGGTCGGCGCGGACGGCGACGGCGGCGCTGCCGGGCGCGAGCGTCGGCCCGAGCCCCGCCGCCCGGCTGCCGAGCGCGAGGTACTCGACGGTCCCGTCCGCCGCGACCGCGAGGTCGACGTGGCCGACGCCGTAGTCGTCGCGGAGCCGCGCCCGGATCCGGTCCTCCAGCTCGGCGACGGTGAGCCGGCGGGGGAACAGAAAGACCGTCCCGGCGACCTCCTCCTTCGTCTCGGCCGACACCGGGTCGTACCCGTCGATGTCCTCGACAGTCTCGGGGAGTTCCACGCGGACGACCCGGCCCGCCGCTCGCACCAGCTGGCTCACCTCCCGGTCAACGTCGCGCGTGCCGGTGACCGACAGCGAATCGGTCGCCAGCCGGTCGCCGAGCCGCCGCCCGACGTCGGAGGCGATCCCGCCGACGAGAAACGCGAGGACGGTGAACGCGGCGGCCGTCGGGTCGAGCAGGTCGGACTGGCCGACGATCGCGTCCCGGAGCGCGGCGTCCGTGTTGAGCCACGCGCCGATCACGGAGAGGCCGAGCAGGATCGCGATCCCGTCGGGCACCGCTTCCCGTCCGTACCAGCGGTAGGCGAACGCGACCATCGCCGCGACGGCCCCGGCGATCGCCGCGAACACGAGGATCCGCGTCCCGGCCGCGACGGCCGGCCCGACCTGTCCGATCACTGGCCGGCCCCCCTGAACCGGTCGAAACCGTCGGTCGTCCCCGCGACGAACAGCTCGTCGCCGGGCGACAGCGGTGAGGTGCCGTCCGGCGAGAACGTCCAGCCGTCGGCCGCGGGGCCGGACCGACCGTCGCCGTCGCGCTTGACCGCGAGCACGGCCACGCCGTCGGTCGCCCGGACGTTCGCCTCGCCCAGCGTCCGCCCGTCGAGGTCGCTCCCGGACGCGACGGTCAGCCGGCGGATCCGCTTGCCGGCCCGGCGCAGCAGGGAGACGAGTTCGTACTCCCGGCGGACCCCCCGTGCGAGGACGACCACGCGGCCCCGGTCGGCCCGCAGGAGCGTGGGAGCTTTCCCCTTCGGCACGGCGACGGTCACCCGGCCCTCGCCGCCGGTCGTCGTCGGCGCGGCCGGTTCGGCGTCCCGTTCCTCCGTCTCGTCGTCGGTGCCGCCGTCGGTCGCAACGTCCCCGTCGCGACGGGCGGGCTGGGCTGCCGGCCCGGTCCCTTCGGGATCCGACTTCGCGCTGACGACCGTCCCCTCGACGCGCTCCCCGTCGGTCACGATACGAACCCGGTCGCCGCGGGCGATCCCGGTCGGGACGAGCGCGGCGATCGAGACGGCGCGCTGGCCGGCCGGGACCCGGCGCGACAGTCCGCCCGAGGACGGCGCGGCGCTGATCGTCGCGCGCCCCCGGGAGTCGATCGACGCGGTCGCGTCCGCCAGGTCGTGCTCCGACCGGATGCGTTCGGCCAGCCGGCGCTCGATCTCCGGCAGCGGCAGGTCGGCGGGGAAGCGCCACGAGCCGTCCCGGATCGTCGCTCGCACGTCCTCCGGCAGCGGCGGGTAGCCCTCGATGTCGCCGACGCTCCCGGCGGCCGTGACCGTCACCTGCCCCATGCCGCCGACGAACTCGACCACGTCCATCGAGAGCGTCGTGCGGCCGATCGAGCGCAGCGAGAACCGCTTGGGGAGCGTCGCGCCGAGCTTGTCGCCCTGGCTGTGGGCGTACAGCGACAGCATCATCACGATCGTAACCGCGACGATCAGCCGCGGGGACCCCTGTATCGTCGGGTCGATCAGCCCGAGCAGGCCGCCGTTGACGCCGGCGACCGCGACCGCGAGGACGACGACGCCGAGTCCCGGAAGCGTCACGCCGGTGAAGTACTTGAACACGAACCCGAGCGCGCCGGAGACCAGCGCCGGGAAGATGCCGGTGAGCAGGCCCAGATAGATCCCGAGCAGCGCCTCGACGGGGAGGGATGCCATGGAACCGGTATGGCAGGCGACCGGTAAGACAGTTGCCCTCCGCGGGACCGCAGTGGGGTTCCGACACCGACGGGCTTTTTTCCGGACGCCGTGAGGGACGACTGTATGGCCACCCTCAGGGAACGGTTCGGGGTGCGAGCGACGGTGTGGCTGGTGCTTGCGGTCGCCGTCCTGTCGGTCGTCACCGGGATCGCCAACATCACCGACACGACGGTGGTGTTCGGCCCCTTCGCCGACCGGATCCCGCCGGAGATTCAGCGGCTCGCCGGCTTCACCGGCGCGCTGACCGGTTTCCTGATGCTGGCGAGCGCGCTGGGGTTGCGCCGCGGCCTCCGGGCCGCCTGGTACACCACCGTGGTCTTGCTCCCGGTGACCGCCGGACAGGGGTTCGCCCAGTCCAGCGAACTCTCCTTCCCGCTGATCGTCCTCTCGCTGGCGGCGCTGCCGGCCGTCCTCCTCAACTACCGGCGATTCGACCGCGAGGTGTCGCTGACGACGCCGCAACTGGCCTCCGGGATCGCGCTCTCGGGCGTGCTGGTGTACGGCACCGTCGGCGCGTACGCGCTCCGCGAGGAGTTCGACGGCGTCTCGACGGCGCTCGACGCGTTCTACTACACCATCGTCACGGCCAGCACCGTCGGCTACGGCGACGTGACCGCGACCTCGCAGCAGGCGAAGCTGTTCTCCGTTTCCGTCGTCGTGCTCGGCACGGCGAGTTTCGCCATCGCCCTGGGCGCGCTGCTCGGCCCCGCCATCGAAGCCCGCCTCACCAAGGCACTCGGAAAGATGACAGACTCAGAGCTCGAACTCGTCGAGAACCACGTGCTGGTCCTCGGCTACGGCGACCTGACGGAACCGCTCCTGACCGAACTCTCCGACGGCGACGTCGAGTTCGTCGTCGTCGCGCCGAACCCGGAGCAGGTGGAGACGCTCCGCGAACGCGGCTTCCTCGTGATCCAGGGCGACCCGAGCGACGACGAGACGCTCGAACGCGCACAGCTCGGCGACGCCCGCGCCGTCGTCGCCGCGACCAACAACGACGCCGAGGACGCCCTCAGCATCCTGAGCGCCCGGGAACTGCGGCCCGACGCCCGGATCGTCGCCGCCGCAACCGACCGCGAGAACGTCGAGAAGCTCCGCCGGGCGGGCGCGGACGTGGTAATAAGCCCCGCCTCCATCGGCGGCCACCTGCTCATGCAGTCCGCGCTCGGCGAGGACGACACCGAGGCGATAGCGAATCGACTGATCGAGGAGACGTGAGGCAGTACGTGTCCCTCGCCGACCGACTTTGCGTTGCCGGCCGACCCGACTCCGAAAGCAATTTTTACTTCACTATATTTCCTTCTATCAATGAAAAAAAAACGACGGGATTTCATCTCTGGGCTGGCCGGCTGCTCACTAGCGCTGGTCGGTGGCTGCCTCGGGGAACTGGGGGCGACGAACAACTCTACCGACGCGGCGACGACGGACGACGGGACGGCGACGAACGTGGCCGCGACCGACACAGCAACCGGGACGGCTTCCGCCGACACGACGGCGGCGTCCCCCGACACAACGGTAGACGCTACTGACACGTACGACCGGTCGGCCCCGGCAGCAGCCCTCACCATCGAGCAACACGAGGAGACGCTCCCGACGGACGTGACCGTCACGCTGGAGTCGCTCAATGCCGACCACATCCGAGTCGAAACCACCGAGCGGACGAAACGGCTCGACGAGGCCGGTGGCAGCGTCACGCTGACCGACCTCGACGGCGGACGCGTGCTGGTGATCGCCGTTCGTGGCGACGAGGAGAGCCTCATTCAGACGTACGAAGTGACGGGAAGCGAGGCGTAACCGTCACACGCGTGCGACCGGCGCGGTGGTCGGCCGTGGCCCGACGACCCGTGAACGGGACGGTCATGCTAGGTGCACGACACCGACGGCGGCGTCGACCTCGTCGATCCGTTCGAACGTGGGCGGCGAGACGAACCGCGAGGCGGCGCTCCGGTCAGTGCTCGCCCCGATGAGCGTCAGGTCGAACTTCGGGGCGTCCCGCGCGATGAACGACTCGACGGCGTCGTTGACGACCCGCGTCTCGAACGACCCGTCGAACGTCTCGACCACGTCGGCGAGCGTCTCCTCGGCGGACCGCCGGTTGCGCTCGTCGTCGATACACGTCGCGACGGTGACGCGACCCGTCGGCCCCGCCAGCCGGCAGGCGAAGTCGACCTTCACGTGGGCTGCCTCACCGGCCGACCGGATCGGGACGAGAACCCGCTGCCAGCGACGGTCCTCGTCGGGGAGGCGGGCGGCGACCACGTCCATGTCGCCGCGGAACAGCGTCCGGACGTACGACGAGAGATGTCCGTGGCGCTGCTCGTAGGGGGCGACGATCAGGTCGCAGTTCTCCTCCCGTGCGGCCCGGAGCGTCGCCACGGCGGGCGACTCCGTCGAGACGACGGCGACCTGACAGGGGACGCCGACTCGCGTCCGGACGGTCTCGGCGCGGGATTCGAGGTCGGCCGCCACGTCGTCGGGGTCGTCCTCGCCGTCCGCGAGTCCGAGCAACACTACCTTCCCCGCCTCGTGGGCGGCGGCCAGTCGCGCGCCGAGGGCGGTCGTCGCGCCGACGTTCCCCCCGCGGACCGGGACCAGCACGTGGTCGTCGCCCTTCGTCGAGCGGTAGAGGTACTTCGCGCGGTTCTCGTAGAACTCGTGCCGCCAGACGACGAAGGCCAGCGCGACGAGCGACGACGACGCCGCGACGCTGACGACGTACGCCCCCGGCGACGCGTCGATGAGCAACACGAGCAGGCCGCAGGCGTAGGCGGAGGGCTCCTCGGCGTCGAGCGACCACGTGACGAGTCCGGTGAGAAACACCGCCAGCGCGGCCCCGGCGGCGCTGGCCTGAAACCGGCCGCCGGGGTCGGCAAGCGCGAGGGTCGAGATCTCGAGTGCCAGCCAGCCGCTTGCGGCACCGGCCGTCAGGCCGAGGACGAACCTGCGGGGCGACGCGTACTGTCCCTCCGGGTCCGAGAACAGCGTGTACGACCCCGAGGCGAGCGGCGGGAAGAGCAGGTACGACAGCGTCGGCACCGCGTTCGACAGGGCCGTGACGAGCGCGATGAGCAGCGGTACCGCGACGACCGCGGAGACGCGCACGAGGTTCTCGGTGTGTTCGAGCCAGCGGTGTACGGCCCGGATCTCCCGGCGCTCGACGCGTCGAAGCCGTCGCACGAGGGACCGCCAGCGGCTCCGGAGCGCGTCGCGCATGCTCGAACGGTCGGTCGACGGCAGGATATTTGTTCCGCTGGGGGCCGCGGGACGGCGACCGCGACCGCCTACAGTTCGGTCGTCGCGTCCAGCGTGATCTGGATGGCGCGCTCGACGTTGTTCTTGGCCTTCTCGGGGAGTTCGTCGTCGTCGGTCGCGCCCTTCTGTGTCCCCTCCACGAGATTGCCGTCCACGGTACAGATCGCGCCGGCCCGCATCCCCTTGCGCCGGGCGAGGGTAAACAGCGCGGCGGCCTCCATCTCGACAGCGAGCACGCCGGCGTCCTCCCAGGCCTCGACGTACTCGTCGGTCTCGGCGTAGAACGCGTCGTCGGTCGCGACCGCCCCGACGTGGACGTCCTCGTCGTTCTCCTCGGCGCTATCCACGAGCGCCGTCAGTACGTCGTAGTCGGGGACGGCGGGGAGCGAGACGCGCTCGTAGCGCTTCGTCGTCCCCTCGTCTTTCGCCGCGCCGGTAGCGACGACCATGTCGCCGATCTCGATGCCCGCCTGGAGCGCGCCGGTCGTCCCGACGCGGATCAGCGTCTCGACGCCGACCGCGTGCAGTTCCTCGGCGGCGATCGTGGCGGAGGGACTACCGATCCCGGTCGAGCAGATGGTCAGTTCCCGGCCGTCGTACTCGGCGTTGACGACCTTGTACTCGCGGTTCTCGGCGACGACGGTGTGGTCGTCACAGAGGTTCGCGATCCGGTCCACGCGGCCGGGGTCGCCCGGCACGAGCGCGATGTCGGTCAGGTCGCCCTCCTCGACGAGCAGATGCGGCTGTTTGGCCATATCACGGCGTTCGCGCGACGCCGAGAAAAAGCGTGTGCTTCCCTGCGGTGGTCACTCGCGGACGGTTATCTCGCCGCACCCCCGGACCTCGACGGTGTACCCGTCTACCTGTAGCCGGACTGTCGTCACGCTGCCGGGTGTCTCCCACCCGTCGAACAGCGCGTCAAGCGCGTCCGGGTCGACGTGGTCGTACAGCCGCGTCGTCGTCGCCGTCGGCGGCTCGTTCCGAACCGCCGCGATCGCTCGCGCGACGGCCACGCTCGGCGGTTCGCCGTCGTCCGCCCGGCAGCGATGGGCAGCGTCGCCGCGCTTGAAGCCTGTGCTGTCGGGTCGCGCATCGGATAGTTCCCCACTCATTGTGTATCCCCCCTTTCGGGCGTCCCTCGGCTACTGGTGACACGTCCCCGAATAAATAGTTTCGTCAGACAGTCATAAAATAACCGACAGTATTTGTCGGACAACTATCCGAAAATGGACACGATCCCGGCGCTCAGCCGCTGACGGCGAACAGCAGGAGGTTGTGGACGCCGGGACCGAGCCCGACCGCGGCGACCAGACCGAGCAGCACTCGCCCCTGTCGCGGGGCGTCCCGGACGTACTCCTCGAACAGCCAGACCACGAGCAGCGCGAGCGCGACCTTGACGACGACGAACAGCCAGCCGACGCCGATGGTGTCGGCGACCGGGAGCCGTCCCGCAAGGTCCAGCACCGCCTGCGAGGTCGGCGTCCGCTCGCCGGCCCCCAGCACGTCGACGCCGATGGCGGTCGAGACGCCGTCGAGCGAGTGTGCGAACACGACCAGCGCGCCGCTCTTGCCGGTGACGGCGGCCGCCTCGGTGACGGTGAAACTCAGGAACACCCAAGCGAGGGCGGCGACCACGCCGGCCACGACCGCGCCCACGACCGGCCAGAACGGGTTCAGCGAGCCACCCTGTGCACCCAGATACAGCGAGAACATGGTGAAGGTGATAGCGACCCCGGTGCCGATCGTCCCGACCTGCCGCGCCGTCGATGCGTTCCGGCGCATGGCCGTGAGTAGCGTGGCGACGATCCAGACGAGTCCGGCGACGATGGCGGTCGTGACGTACACCGCGCCCGTGCTGAACAGCGGTTCGAGTATCGACGGGAACGCACCCTGCTGGTAGAGGACGTGTAACACGGCGCCGGTGGCCATCCACGGCGCGAACGCGACGACCGTCCAGTCGCTGACGGGCGGGTCGATCGCCCAGAGCAACGCGACCGTCGCGGCGAGTCCGATCCCCAGCCCCACGAGATACGGCAGCGACGGCAGCGTGAACCCTTCCGGCAAGACCATATCGATCCGGCCGCCCGGCAACGATGAAAATCTTCCGATAGACGAGTTGAATACAACACGACAGGAACGGTCACGGCCCTGTCACGGGACTTATTATCCGAGCGCGAAAGGGCCGGGTATGGACCGCCAGACGCTCGCGGAACGCATCGACCACACTGTTCTGGGTCCCGAAACGACGCCCGCCGACGTACGGCGCGTGCTCGACGAGGCCGCGGAGTACGGGATGAACGCCTGTATCCCGCCCTGCTACGTCGCCGAGGCGGCCGAGTACGCTCCCGACGTGACCCTCGCCACGGTCGTCGGCTTCCCCCACGGCCAGCACGCCCCCGGCGTCAAGGCCGCGGAGGCGGAAACCGTCTGGGACGAGGGTGCCGACGAGGTCGACGTGGTGCTGAACGTCGGCCGCCTGCGGGCGGGCGAGGACGACGCCGTCCGCGAGGAACTGGCGGCCGTCGTCGCCGCCGTCCCCATCCCCGTGAAGGTGATCGTCGAGGCGACGCTGCTGGACGAATCCGAACTCCGGCGGGCGTGCGAGGCGGCCGTCGACGCCGACGCCGACTTCGTGAAGACCTCAACCGGCTTCGCCGACGGCGGCGCGCGGGTCGCGGACGTCGAGGTCATGAGCGAGTACCTCCCGGTGAAAGCCAGCGGCGGCGTCGGGAACTACGAACGGGCGAAAGCGATGTTCGACGCCGGGGCCGAGCGCATCGGCGCGTCGAGCGGCGTCGCGATCGTCGAAAGCTTCGAGAAGTAGTCGGGGTCGTTACGCGGCGCGACGCCGGGCGACAAGCGCCACCGCGGCGAGCGCGACCAGCGCGACGACCGGGCCGAAGCCGGGCAGCGAGGAGGACGACTCGTCGCCGTCGTCGCCGTCCTCACCGCCGTCGTCGGTCTGGATGCCGAGGTAGTTACGCGCCTCCTCGGTGTCCATCTCGGGGAAGCTCTTCTCGTCGGGGCTCCAGTCGTCCGGCATGTTGACCTCGGTGTCGTCGCCGACCATCGAGAGTTCGCGCACGTCGGACTCGCTGGCGTCGGAGCCGACCGCGCCGGGCATCCGGACGTACGTGACGGTCTCGTCGCCCTCGTACTGCCCCACGGCGCTGGCGATGGCGACGTCGTCGCCGTACTGCTCGGCCATCACGTCGCGGAACGCGGAGACGTTCTCGAAGCTCGCGCCCGCTTCGAACGTGACCTCGCCGTCACCGACGCTTGCGTCCATCCGGGCCGTCTCGAACTCCGACTGCTGGAACGAGCGGAGGAACGACCGCGCCTGCTCGTTGGGTCCGGTCGACGACTCGGTGTTCTGGAGCGCGCTGTCGATGGCGTTGTCGATCAGGCCCTCCTGGCTGAACGTCGCCGAGCCGCTGGCGACCAGCTCGCCGTTTTGGGTCTCGGCGTGGGCCTCGAAGGTGGTGTCACCGCTCCACTCGACGCCCCGCTCTTCGAGTTCGCTCACGTACGCCGCCCAGTTCTCGGTCGAACTGTCCATGCTGAACTGCATCGTCACCGTCTCCGGGTCGGGGATGTCGACTTCGCCCTCCCAGGTGACCGTCTGTTCGAGTTCGGCGGCCTGCTGGGCCTCCAGCCGGCTGCGGGCCGTGTCGATGTCCATCCCTTCGGTGTCCATCTCGGAGGCTTCGAGGATGTCGAGCGTCGCGGTGGCGGCCTCGTCGTAGTTGTCGATCCGGACGTTCCAGTTCGCGGTCGCGCCGTCGGCCTGCACGTCGACCGAGCCGGACAGCTCGGTCAGCTCGACGGACTGGATGCGGTCGGCGAGGTCGCTGGCTTCGCTCTCGGAGAGGTCCAGCTCCCGGGACTCCGAAAGCGAGGTCGCGAGCTGCTGGGAGACGGCCTCGTCGACGCCGGTGAACTCGACGGTGTACTCGATGTCGAGGCGGTTCTCGGCCTCGTCGTACGAGTACGCCTCGACGTTCACGTCGGCGTTCCCGTCGAGCTGGTAGGCGACGGCGTTGAACTGCGCTTCGAGGGTGCGCGTCGCGTTCTCACGGGTGTTCCAGGACGCCTCGCTGTACGTCCCGACGGTGTACTCCTGTGCCGCGGTGAGGGTGTAGCCGTCGTCAGTCTCGGACAGCGTGAACGCCTGGCTCATCCGGGTACTGCTCGGGATCGCCTGGTCGCTGTCGGGGGTCACCGACACGGTGCCCTGCGTCCTGAACATCGATGCCGTCGAGGTCATCGACCCTTCAGTCGAGACGCTTCCGGTCGTCGTCGTCGCGCCAGTCGTGGAGTCGTCGACGAGCGTGGCATCGAGCGTCATCGACCCGGTGGACTCCTCGCGGGTCTGGGTCGCCGACGCGTCGAACGTCAGTTCCTCGACCGACTCCGGCTGGGCCATCGAGAACGCGCCGGAGGCGTTCATCGACTCCGGCCCGAGGACGAACGAGGCGTTGCCGGCGAAGTCGTTCTCCATCGACTCGTCGACCGTGTCGTTGATGAAGATGTGGAACAGTCCCTCGGAGAGGTCGGCCCCGAAGTGACCGTTCGCCGTCTCGCTGTCCGCCTCGTTCCGGTAGACGAGGACCGCGTCGCCGTCGCCGTCGACGTACACCTCGTCGGCGGGTTCGACGGAGTCGCCTTCCTGCGTACTGTTCAACGTGCCGTCGTCGGGGGCTGCGCCCATCGCCATCGCCCCGGCCGAACTCGTGACCAGGAGGAGGGCGAACGTGAGGGCGGCCCACGTCGTTCTATGTGGTCCCATAGATATCGGAGAATGTTTCTGCCGAATAATAATACCACCGACTAGCTTCACGCGCTGAAACAGTGCGCCCGGGCCGAACCGGGTTACTTCGCCCCGCTCCCTCGCCCCACGCCGCTCCCCGATCCGTCGTGCTTTTGCCCGCGCGGCCGCAACGACGGACACGCGAATGGCCCGCTACCACATCGAGACGTACGGCTGCACGTCGAACCGCGGCGAGAGCCGCGAGATAGAGCGGAAGCTCCGGGACGCGGGCCACAAACCGGTCGACGGCGTCGAGGCGGCCGACGTCGCCATCATGAACACCTGCACGGTCGTCGAAAAGACGGAGCGCAACATGCTCCGCCGGGCCCGCGAACTGGAGGACGAGGCCGCGGACCTCATCGTCACGGGCTGCATGGCGCTGGCCCAGGGCGAGGAGTTCGAGCAGGCCGGCATCGACGCCCGGGTCCTCCACTGGGACGACGTGCCGACCGCGGTGCGCAACGGCGAGTGTCCCACCCCGGAGAGCGGGACCGAGCCGGTGCTGGACGGCGTCGTCGGCATCCTCCCCATCGCGCGGGGCTGTATGAGCGACTGCTCGTACTGCATCACCAAGCAGGCGACCGGCAAGATAGACTCGCCGCCGGTCGAGGCAAACGTCGAGAAGGCCCGCGCGCTGGTCCACGCCGGCGCGAAAGAGATCCGGATCACCGGGCAGGACACCGGCGTGTACGGCTGGGACGACGGCGAGCGCAAGCTCCACGTCCTGCTGGACCGGATCTGCGACATCGAGGGCGACTTCCGGGTCCGCGTCGGCATGGCGAACCCGAAGGGGATCCACGGCATCCGCGAGGAGCTCGCGGCCGTGTTCGCCGACAACGAGAAGCTGTACAACTTCATCCACGCGCCCGTCCAGAGCGGGTCGAACGACGTGCTCGGCGACATGCGCCGCCAGCACCAGGTGTCGGAGTTCGTCGAGGTCGTCGAGACGTTCGATCGCTACCTCGACCACTGGACGCTGTCGACTGACTTCATCGTCGGCTTCCCCTCCGAGACCGAGCACGACCACGAGCAGAGCATGGCCCTGTTCCGCGAGGTCCGCCCGGAGAAGGTCAACGTCACCCGCTTCTCGAAGCGCCCCGGCACCGACGCCGCCGACATGAAGGGACTGGGCGGGCAGACAAAGAAGGACCGCTCGAAGGCGATGTCCGAACTCAAGCGCGAGGTCGTCGCCGAGGCGTACGACGAACTCGTCGGCACGACCCGCGAGGTGCTCGTCGCCGAGGAGGGGACCGGCGACTCCGTGAAGTGCCGCGACGGCGCGTACCGGCAGATCATCGTGCAGAACGCCTCCGACTACGACTTCGCGGTTGGGGAGTTCATCGAGGTCGAGGTGACGGGCCACAACACCGTGTACGCGCTGGCGGAGCCGATGTGAGGGATGCGCCTCTCCCGTCGGCACGTTCTGGGGACGCTGGTCGCGGCCGCCGGTGCCGGCTGTTCGTCGCCGAATACCGGTGCCCTCGACCTCGATCTCATCAACAACACCTCGACCACCCACCGCGTCGATATCACCTTCGAGGATGACGACGAAACGGCGTTCGCGGAGACGTACACCGTGGACCCGGCTGCTTCGATCGTCGAAAACGAGATACTGACCGGACGGGTGTACGCAGTGACCGTTACACTGGACACCGGCGAAACGGCACGACACCGGTATGTAGCGGACACGGACTGTACGGACCGCGGCGTAACGGTGACGCTACTGGAGGATCCGACGATCGACATCGCACAGGAGGACTGCTCATAGGCACCCGCGCGACGGTCACGGCTACCCGGTGTTGACGGGTCCGCCGCTCACTCCCCGCCCCCGAACTCCCGGAGCAGTTCGTCGGCGACCTCGTCCTCCTTCCATTCGCCGAGTTCCTTCGGGTCGACGTGGACGTAGGCGTCGTCGACCTGTGGCAGTTCCCGGATCGACTCGATGACGGCCGTCTCGATGGCGTGGGCCTCGCGGAGGGTGCGGTCGCCCTCCACCTCGACGTGGAGACTCACGTCGATCTCCGGGCCGACGTAGTGGGCGATCACATCGTGGACACCCTCCACGTCCGGGTGGTCGAGCGCGCGTGCGACGATCTCAGCGCGGAGGTCCTCCGGCGGGGCCGCGCCGACGAGGTAGTTGACGTTGTCCCGGACGATCTCGACGCCGGTGTAGACGATGCCCACCGAGACGACGCCTGCGGCCAGGGGGTCGAGTACCGGCACCCCTGCGCCGGCTCCCACGACCCCGACCAGCGCGGCGGCCGCGGTGAGGATGTCGTTGCGGTTGTCCAGGGCGGCCGCCCGGACCGCCGGGGAGTTGTTCTCCTCGCCGACCCGCAGGCAGTAGCGGTAGAGGGCGTACTTTACGACCGCCGTCGCGACGAGAACCGTCACCGCGGCCCAGCCGTGGGTGACGGCGACGGTGCCGGCGAGAATATCCGTGACGGCGCTGTAGAACACGAACCCGCCGACGGCGAAGATCGCGAGCGCGATAAACAGCGAGACGAACGGTTCGATGCGCTCGTGGCCGTGTGGATGCTCGAAGTCCGGCGGGCGGGTCGTCAGGTACAGTCCAGCGAGGACGACGACGCTGTACCCGGAGTCGGCGAGGCTGTTGACGGCCTCGGAGCCGACGGCGAGGCTCCCTGTCCAGACCCACACGCCGCCCTTCGCGAGGGCGAGCGTCAGGTTGGCGAGCAGGACGACGATCCCGACCGCCCGGAGCGCCGCGCCGCGGTTCATCGCGTCGGGGTACGCCCGGCCCCCCTAAGGGCGTGTCGACTACGCCGCGGGGTTCAGCCGCCGTCGATCCGGACTGCTCCCGACTCCGATACGGTCGTGCCGTCCTGTGCCGCGAACGCGTCGTGCAGGCGGTCGTACGTGTCTTCCAGCGCCTCCACAATGACCTTCGTATCGCTCAGTACGGGCATGAAGTTGGTGTCGCCCTCCCAGCGCGGCACGACGTGGGTGTGGAGATGGTCGTCGACCGACCCGCCCGCGCCGTCGCCGAGGTTCAGGCCGGCGTTGAAGCCGTCCGCGCCGAGCGCCTCGTCGAGCGCGTCGAACGTCCGCTGTTTCAGGCGGGCGTGGTCGAGCAGCACTTCGTCCGGCAGGTCGCCGTACTCCCCGGTGTGGCGGTCGGGGATCACCATCGCGTGGCCCGGGTTGTACGGGTAGTTGTTGAGCAGGACGAACGCGTGGTCGCTCCGGGCGACCACCAGATTCCCCTCGTCGTCACCGAGTTCCGGGAGTTCGCAGAACACGCAGTCGTCTATCTCGGGGTTTTTCCCCTTGCGTTCGACCCACTCGATCCGCCACGGCGCGAACACCTGGTCCATGGGGGACCGGTGCGGACGCCGGACAGTTATACTGTCGGTCGGCCCCGGATATATTAGCGCATTTATATGACAGTGGCCCCTCACTTCGACCGGCGTTCGAATCGGATTCCGGCCGGTCTCAAGGGGTGCTATACGGTTACAGGATCCGATTGTAGACCGGCATCAAACGTCTCTAAGCTCTCTATAACGCTAAAAACACGATCTAAGCACCGATACGTGTCGAGTTCTAGTCCCTGCGTCGCGATCGCGTCGAAACGGTCAGAACGAAGAAGGGTTTTTATATCTCCCACCGACTGTAGAACGTGTATTGATGGCCACGACTGACGACTCCTTCGACGGGATCACCGAGCCGTGTAGTTCGTGTGGGACGGATACGCTACACGAGGTGTCCGTTCAGATACGGACCGAGAGCCTCAAGGACGAGAACGCGCAGTTCTCACGCGAACCGTACCGCGTCGCGGAGTGTCAGCGCTGTGGCGAGCGGTCCAGCCAGCGGATGAACAACGCCTAACGCGTCGTGACCTCACACCCGTCGGGGGTGACGATCAGCGTGTGCTCCTTCTGACTTACCAACGCGCCGTCGTCTTCCTTCAGTACGGGGTAGCCGTGGACGATGTCGTTTGCCTTCAGCCGACGTAGCGCCATCTTCGCCCGCGAGGTGTCCAGCCACCGCGTGGCGAAGGGGAGCGTCCGGAACTCCTCGGTGATCTGCTCCAGAGCCTGACGCGCCTGCCGGTTTCGGATCGACCCCTCGCGCTCCAGGGCGAATATCTCCTCGTCGGCTCCCTCGTTGACCTTCCCCGACCCGTCGGTGGCGAACGGCTCGATCGCGACCACGTCCCCGACCTCCAGGGTGGTTCCCTGTGACACCGCCCGGTTCGGGATGTTCGGCGCGGTGTGTTGCTCCCAGTGGCCCAGCCCGTGGCCGGTGAGGTTGACGACCGGGTTGAACCCGTACCCGTCGATCACGTCCTCGATCGCGGCCCCGACCTCGCCGGTCTCGACCCCGGGTTCGACAACGTCGAGTGCGGCGTCGAGCGCCTCCTCGCTCGCCTCGGCTAACTCGTCGTGGCCCGACAGGTCGACGGTAATCGCGGTGTCGGCGAGCCAGCCGTCGACGTGGACGCCGATATCGAGGTTCACCATCTCCTCGCCGAACGTCTCCTCGTCGTCGATGGACGGCGTGGCGTGGGCCGCCTCCTCGTCGATGCTGATGTTGACGGGGAAGGCGGGTTCGCCGCCGAGTTCCCGGATGCGGTTCTCGGCGTACTCCGCGACGTCGAGGTGGGACGCGCCGACCTCGACGCGTTCGGCCGCCTCGGCGCGAACCTGCGCCAGTATTTCGCCGGCCTCCCGGTGTTTCTCGTACTGCTCGGCGTCCAGGTCCACGTCGGTCTCTGCCATGTCCGTCCGTAGGCCGGACCGGCAAAAAGAGGTTGCGTCTCACCGGCCACCGTGTGCTTGCCCGGCCGCGTGCGAGCGCTTCGACGCCCGAACGGAGGGTGTTCACCGCGTCGGCCGGTGGCGACGACGGGCTGGCTATGTGTCTCACGATACCAATGATCGAGGAACGTCCGCCACGTCCGTTGCGCCCGCCCTGCGGTACGTCGCCAGTTAGGACAGCCCTGCAGGCGGGGGGTTCCGCGGTTACAAAGCACCGTCTACCGGCGACCTCCGCGAACGGTATACTGGGTCAAACGCGGTTAAGACGCGTCGGAGAACGGGAACGGAGCGGAACGGCTCCGCTCGTTTATGCAGGGTGTCATCCTACGCTCCGAGGCCACAGCATGAACAAGCAAGCTACGCTGGCTGTCTTTCTCACAGCCATGATGTTGCTCTCCGTCGTCCCGGCGGGAGCGATAGCGACAGGGACGCAAACGACCGACGAGACGGTATCGACCGACGGGGTCGTGCTCCAGAACGTGACCGTCGAGGAGCTGGAGGTCGGCAACGTAACCATCGAGAACGCAACCATCGAGGAACTGCACGTCGACCAGCTGCGCACGAACGACCGCGCGTTCACGAACACGACGTTCGAGAACGTCACGTTCGAGCAGCTGACGCTGGAGGACGTCACCCTCGAAGACGTGACCGGCGAGCAGGAGACGCTCCGGGAGCTGTTCGGCGACGACATCCAGACGACCGAGGTGTCGGACGCCACGACGAACGAGACGAACGAAACGGACAACGAGACGGACGATGACGAGATGACGGAGGACACGCTGAACGTCTCGGACGAGAACGCCACTGACGACGACAACGTGACGGTCGCCTTCGCCCAGGAGGAGAACGAGACGACCGGCAACGAGACTGGGATGCAGGAGGACAACGAAACGGCCGACAACGAAACTGTCGGTGACGACGCCGACACCAACGAGACCGACGGCGCGATGAACGAGACGGATGACGACGCCGCCGATGGTCTGAACGAGACCGACGGGACGGACGACACGGCCCAGACCGACGACGGCGCGGGACTCGTGGTTCAGGACATGACGATCGAGCGGCTCACGGTCGAGACGCTCGTCGTCGAGGAGCTGTCGATCCAGAACGACGAGGTCGGTATCTTCGGGCAGGCCGAGGACGACGACACCGACGAGATGGACGAGACGGACGGAACGAACGAGACGGACGGCAACGAGACGGACACGACAGCAGACAACGAGACCGACACCGCAACCGACAACGCAACTGACACCACCACGGACAACGAGACCGACACTGCGACCGGAACCCAGGAGGACGGCCGGGTGATCGGCGAACTGGTCATCGAGGAACTGTCCGTCGAGAACATGACCGTCGAGTCGATGACGGTCGAGTCGGTTTCCGCGCCGGGCCTCGACACCGGCGACGACGCGACGAACGAGACGGACGACGAGACGCTGGCTGACGGTGGAGCGGACGACAACGAGACGACCGACGGACTGAACGAAACCGACGACAACGAAACCACGGACGAGCTGAACGAGACGGGTGACAACGAGACGACCGACGGCCTGAACGAAACCGACGACAACGCGACCGTCGGTGACGACAACACGACCGTCGGTGACGACAACGAGACGGCGAACGACACCACCGCCGGCTGGAACGTCGCTCAGGAGGAAAACGAGACGACGACCAACGAGACCGGCACGCAGGAGGACAACGAGACGACGACTAACGAAACCACGACCGACAACGAGACGGTCGGCGACGACACCGACGCCAACGAGACCGACGACGCGATGAACGAGACGGACGAGACGACGAACGAGACTGACGGGATGGAGACCGACGGCACGCAGGAAGCCGACGTACAGCAGATCACGGTCGGCAACATGACCGTCGGAAACGCGACGGTGTCGCAGGCCTCCGCCGGGGATGTCGAACTCTCGTTATCGGACGACTTCGACAGCCTGGCGATCGTGGGGGTCGACCTGCCGACCGGGGTGATGATCGGCGACAGCTACAACGTCACTGTCACCGTGTTGAACCCGACGGACGAACGGATCTCCGAGTTCCTGCAGTACCGCATCGGCGGGAGCAACTACTAGGCGGAACGTGCGGGCGTTCCGGCCGGTGAGACGGCGAACGTCACCTTCGAGACCGACGAGGCCGAGTTCCCCGAAGGGGAGTACTCGCAGTCGGTGAACACCAGCAAACATTCGGTGTTCGGTACGATCAGTTTCGTGGCCGAGGAGGACGAGGAGCAGCCACTCGCGGACGACGGTGACGACATGGACGGAGCCGACGACGACACCGACACCGCTGACAACGAGACCACCGACGGGCTGAACGAAACCGACGACACGACGACGGACGACACTGCCGACAACGAAACCGTCGGCAACGACACGACGGCGGGCAACGAGACGACCGCCGGGAACGACACCGCGGGCAACGAGACGGTCGGCGACGACACGGCGACCGGCGACGACACCACCGCGGGCAACGAGACGGCCGACGACGGGAACGCCACGGAGACCGAAACCGAGGCTGTCGTCGTCGCGTAACGCCCGCCGGACTATTCTTTCGCGGTCGCGGTCTGCATCGCGTCGCTGTTGAACGCCGAGCCGACGCTCCCGTCGCGGCCAAGCACGATGACGCCGGCGTCGGAGCCGGTGATCTCGCCGAACGTCTCGATGGCGGCGTCGGCGGCGGCCGCGGCGTCGTCGCCGCGTTCGAGGCGGCGGACGGCCCGCCGGGCGAGCGTCACGCGGGCGATGTCCTCGCCGGCACCGGTCGCGCTGGCTCCGCCGGCGGGGGCGCAGTAGAAGCCGCTGCCGACCTGTGGCACGTCGCCGACGCGCCCGGCCAGCGCGAGCCACCGGCCGCCCGTCGAGGTCGCCGCTGCGAGGCGGTCGCCGGCGCGTGCGACCGCGCCGACGGTGTCGTGATCCGACGGATCACGGCTCGACGGACCCCGTCCGTCGGCGTCGTGGTCGGTTCCGTCGCCGCCGGCGTCCCGACCGTCGGCGTCCGTCGACCCGAACCGGTCGCGAAGCCAGCCGAGGTGCTCGGCCGGCCCGCCTTCCGGCGGGTCCACCTCGGCCCAGCGGTCGCGGGTGCGCTCAGTCCAGAGGTCACAGTCGGTTTCGACGCCGTAGTCGGCGGCGAGGTCGACCCCCTGCTGACCGCTGACGAGCACGTGGGGCGTCTCCTCCAGCACCACTCTGGCGGCCGAGACGGCGTGTTCGACGCCGGGGAGCGACGCGACCGCGCCGACCGCTCGGTCGTCGGTCATCAGTCCGGCGTCGGTCCTGATCGCGCCGTCGGACTGGACCGCGCCGCCGACGCCGGCGTTGAACCGCGGGTTCGACTCCAGGACCCTGACCGCCGCCGTCACCGCGTCCAGTGGCGATCCGGCCCCGACGCCGGTCGCGGCCGCCTCGTCGAGCACCGCCTGTCGCGCCTCGGGGTCGTCGGGCGACGCGCCAGCGCCGCCGTGGACGATGACCTGCATGGGTGCCGACGCGGCGGCGACCACCTTAGTTCCCCCCGTCGCCGTCCCCGAAACGCTCTTGCCGTCGCCCTGCGACGCCCCGGCCATGCCAATGTACGCCCGCGAGTCCCCCACGGGGCTACAGGTGATAGACGAGTGGGCGGACGGCGTCGGCTGGCTCGCCCATCCCGAGGAGGACGGCCGCCGGGCGAGCCACGCCGTCCGCGGCGACGGCGGCGTCTGGGTGTTCGACCCGCTCGACGCGCCCGGGCTCGACGACCTGCTGGCGTCGCTGGGCGACGTGGCCGGCGTCGTCGTCTGTTCGGACTACCACGCCCGGGACGCCGACGCCGTGGCGACCCGCCACGACGTTCCGGTCCACGTCCCGCGCTTTCTGGACCGCGTCGCCGAGCGCGTCTCGGCACCGGTTGAGTCGGTCGGCTCCGTCGCCGGCTTCGAGTTGACCCACGTCCGGCCGCTGTACGCCTGGAACGAGGCAGTCGCCTACCGCGACCGCGACGGAACGCTGTACGTCCCGGACTACTGCTCCTCGCATTCGAAGTTCACCGTCGGAGACGAGCGACTCGGCTTCCCCACGCTCTCCCGACTCTCGCCGCCGACCGACGTGTTTGCCGGACTGGACCCTGACCGCATCCTGTTCGGCCACGGCGAAGGCGTCTTCGAGAACGCGGCCACCGCCCTCGACGACGCCCTCTCGGGCGGGCGACGGCGTGTCCCCCGTGCGCTGGTCACGAACCTCCCCGGGGAACTCCGAGCGATGCTCGGCGCGCTCCGGTAGTCGCTGGGTTGTGCGACCACCGAAACCCGCTTAACGCCCGCTAATCGACCTCTACGGACGCCTGAATCCCGAACGGGAAATGGCAGCCCTTTTGTCCCAGTCGGCGTTCCGTAGTAACGACCATGAGCTACGACGAGATCGAAGTTCCGGACTCGGGACAGCAGATCGAGGTCGTCGACGAGGAGAACGACGAGATTTCCGTCCCCGAGGACCCGATCATCCCGATCATCCACGGCGACGGCATCGGCAAGGACGTCGGTCCTGCCGCCCAGAAGGTGCTTCAGGCCGCCGCCGAGGCAACCGGCCGCGAGATCAACTGGATGCGCGTCTACGCCGGCGAGAGCGCCCGCGAGCGCTACGACGAGGACGTGCACCTGCCCGACGAGACCGTCGAGGCGATCGAGGAACACCGCGTCGCGATCAAGGGCCCGCTGACGACGCCCGTCGGCGCGGGCTTCCGGTCGCTCAACGTCGCGCTGCGACAGACGCTCGACCTCTTCGCCAACGTCCGACCGACGTACTACCTCGACGGCGTCCCCTCCCCGATGAAAGCGCCCGAGGAGATGGACATGGTGACGTTCCGGGAGAACACCGAGGACGTGTACGCCGGCATCGAGTGGGAGCAGGGCACCGACGAGGTCGAGCAGGTCCGGAACTTCGTCGAGGACGAGATGGGCTTCGACGAGACCATCCACGACGGTCCGGTCGGCATCGGCATCAAGCCGATCACCGAGAAGGGCAGCAAGCGCCTCGTCCGCCGCGCCATCGACTACGCCCTCGAACACGACCGCGAGAAGGTCACGCTGGTCCACAAGGGGAACATCATGAAGTTCACCGAGGGGCAGTTCTCCGAGTGGGGCATGGAGGTCGCCGACGAGGAGTACCCTGACGACGAGGTCTTTGCCGCGCCCGACTCGCTGTGGGAGGAGCAGGACGACATCGACATCCCGGAGGACGCCGTCATGGTCGAGGAGCGCCTCGCCGACGCGATGCTCCAGTGGATGCAGCTCCGCACCGACGAGTTCGACGTGCTCGCCATGCCGAACCTCAACGGCGACTACCTCTCGGACGCCGCCGGCGCGCAGATCGGCGGTCTCGGCATCGCGCCGGGCGGCAACTTCGGCAAGGCCCGCATGCTCGCCGAGCCGGTCCACGGCTCCGCGCCCAAGCGCGCCGGCCAGAACAAGGCCAACCCGAGCGCGCTCATCCTCTCGGGCCGCCTGATGTTCGACTATCTCGGCTGGGACGACGCCGCGGACCTCGTGCGCGACGCCGTCGAGGAGACCATCTCCTCGGGCAAGGTCACTTACGACCTCGAACGCCAGATCGAGGGCGGCGAGAAGCTCGGCACCACGGAGTACGCCGAGGCGATCGTCGACAACATCGAAAAGCTGTCATAGACAGCTTTTCGTGCGCCCGGAAATCTACGATTTCCGGGAATATCGAGAAACTCTCCTGACGTAACCCGGACTCTCAGTCCCTTTTTCACGGACGACGCCGACCTACAGGAACCGCCGGAACTGCCAGTACAGCCCCTGCAGCGCGTTCCGAACCGCCCGAACCGGCGAGAACCCGGTGTCCGGATCCTCGGCGGGTTCGAACGCCTCGGCCAGCACCGACGGCGGCACGCGTCGTATCTCGCCCGTGTGTTCGCGCCGCCCGTCGGCGTCCGCGACCCGCAGGAGGGTCACGTCGTCCAGCGTCCCGACGACGCGGTAGACGCCGGACGGGTAGTCGTCGCCGGTCGCGCGGTAGTGGTCGCCAGCGTCGGCCATGTGCGACGGAACGTCCCACGCCCCCGTGAAACCCCGGCCGGGCTTCGCAACGTTCTCTTGTCACCGTCGCCAACCGCGACGCGATGAGCCACCACGCGGACCACGACGGGCTCGACGTGCGGGTCGTCCGGACCGACGCCGAGTACGATGACGCGCTCGCGGTGCGCTTCGCGGTGTTCGTCGAGGAGCAGGGCGTCCCGAAGGACCTGGAGGTCGACGAGTACGAGGACGACGCGGTCCACTTCGTGGCGTACCTCGACGACGACCCGGTCGGGGCCGCGCGGCTCCGTGAGTACGGCGACGACGCCAAGGTCGAGCGCGTGGCCGTGCTCCCGCCCCACCGCGGCGAGGGCCACGGGGCGGAGATCATGCGCGAGGTCGAGGGCGTCGCGGCGGCTCGGGACTACGCCCGGATCGTCCTGCACGCCCAGACCCGCGCAGCCGGGTTCTACGACAACCGCGGCTACGAGCGCGTCGGCGAGGAGTTCGAGGAGGCGGGCATCCCGCACGTCGAGATGGTCAAGAACCTGTGACTCACGGCCCGCCGGGGTTGGGCCCGGTGTCGAACGAGAACCGCGCTCCGCCCGCGCGCCCGCCCTCGACCGAAACCGACCAGCCGTGTGCCTCGGCGACGGCGTCGACGATGGCGAGGCCGATCCCCGTGCCGCCGTCCGAGACGCCCCACTCGAACACCGCCTTCCGGTCCTCCGGGGGGATCCCCGGACCATCGTCCTCGACGGCGAACCCCGTCCGCGTCGATTCGACGCGGACCACGGGCTTCTCCCCGCCGTGGTCCGCGACGTTGCGAAACAGGTTCTCGAACAGTGACCGGACCCGGTCGGGGTCGCCCTCGACGCTTCCGACCCCGGTTTCGACGACGAGTTCGCCGTCAGCCGGGCCCGCGACCTCCCACGCCCGTTCGGCGACCTCTCCGAGGTCGACCGGCTCCGGCTCCTCGACGGCGGTTCCCTCCCGTGCGACGGTGAGCATACTGGCTATCAGCGCGTCCATCCGGTCGAGCGCCGCCTCGGCGTCGTCGAGGTGCCCCTCGTCGCCCGTCTCACGGGCCAGGTCGAGGTTACCGACCGCGGCGTTCAGCGGGTTGCGCAGGTCGTGGCTGACGATATCCGCGAAGCGGTCGAGCCGCTCGTTTCGCCGCCGTAGCTCCTCCTCTAGCTCCTTGCGCTCCGTGATCTCCTTCTGGAAGCCGAAGAAGTGGGTGACCGTGCCGTTCGCGTCCCGGACCGGTGCGATGTCGAGCTGGTTCCAGAACGGGGTCCCGTCACGCCGGTAGTTCAGCAGGTCCACCGCGACGCGCTCGCCGCGGTCGATCGCCGTCCGGAGCTTCGCGACGGTCGACTCGTCCGTTTCGGGGCCCTGGAGGAACCGGCAGTTCCGGCCGACGACCTCCTCGACCCGGTAGCCGGTCATCGCCTCGAACCCGTCGTTGGCGTACACGAGCGGCTGGTCGCCGTCGGCGGTGGCTATCGTGATGCCGACCGGGGCCTGGTCGATCGCCCTGCGCTGCAGTTCGAGGTGGCTGCGTTCCCGCGCCCGCCCGACCGTCCGCAGGACCGTCGCCGCGAGCACGCGCCGCTCCCCGTCGTCGGCGTCCGGTGAGACGTGCGTGCCGCCCGCTCTGACGAACTGCTCGACCGTCGGCGGCGGAACGCGGTCGTACAGGAGGACCGGCGTCCCGCCGGGGCCCGAATCGGCGGCCAGTTCGGGGGCGTCGACCGCCGGCGGGTCGTGGGCCGCGACGAGGCAGTCGACGGCTGCGTCGGTCGGCGGCGTGCCGTACGCGACGACGTCGAACCCCTGCTGTTCGAGGGCGGTCGCGACACCATCTGCGACCGGGCCGACCACGCCGACGGCGACCCCGTCCGGCGCCGGCCCGTCGTCCGCCGCGGTGTCGTCGAGGATCGGCTGCTGGGGGCGCTCCGCGCTGTCGGTGCCCCGTGAACGAGTCATACTTGCGATACGTTCGGCGCGTACCTAACTGTATCGGCCTGCTACCGGTTAGCACGACTCTCCGCGTTCGGGTTCGTTCGGGGGTGACGGGTGGTGCTACGGATCCGCTGCGGACCGCGAGCAGGCGGCGCTCAGTCCCGCCAGTCGGGGTTCTCGCGGGGCGGGCTGAAGACGTCGACGCCGCGGACCGTCTCGTCGCCGCGGTTCTCGGCGGCGTGGGTCTCGCCGCCGGGGATCGCGTAGGAGTCGTCCGGTTCGACGACGATTTCCTCGCCGTCGTCGAGCACGAACGTCAGCGTGCCCTCGACGAGAAAGCCCGTCTGCTCGTGGGGGTGGCTGTGGGCCGGCACCGTCGCGCCCGGTTCGATCTCGAAGTGCTGGACGTTCATCTCGTCGCCGCCGGCGAGCACCGCCAGGTCGACGCCGTCGACGGCCTCGGTCGGGTCGCGGTCCGCGAGGGAGACGCGTTCCATAGGTCCGTGTTCACATGAACCGACCTAAGCGTTCGCCTCGCGGAGCCGGAGCGTTCAACTGCCGGCGACGCCAACGGCCGACCATGTACGCCGTGGTCGGGTGCAGCGACTGCAGCGCCCTCTGGATCGTCGAGGGGCGGCCGGACACCTCGCAGTGTCCCCGCTGTGGCTCGCGCCGGCAGTACGACAAGCGCCGGCAGTTCGTCACCACCGAGGACGAGGACCACGCCCGGGAGGTGCGCGCCTCGATGCTCGCGAACCGCCGCGACGAGGGCGAGGCGTTCGCGGACCTGGACTCCTTCTCGGAGCTCGAACAACAGGCGGCCGAGGCCGGGATGGACGACGACGAGTACCTCGACCGCGCGGGCGTCGACCCGGACGCCGTCGCCGCCGCCGGCGACCGCGCCGAGTCCGGCAGCGGCGGGAGCGGCCAGTCGCGCAAGGAGACGGTGCTGTCGGCCCTGCGGGAACTCGACCGGCCGACCGAGGACGAGGTCGTCGCGTACGCCGGCGAGCACGGCGTCCCCGGCGACTACGTCCGCGACGCGCTCGACAAGCTCGCCCGCCGCGGCGAGGTCAGCGAACACCGCGGCGAGTACCGCCTGCTGTAGGGTGGCGGGGACCCGTTTCGACACCGCCGGGGCCGCGGTCGGGACGCTCGTCGGCCTCGCCGGCCTGCTGTTTCTCGCACAGCCCCTCGTCGGTAGCGTCCGGGTCGGCGGCGTCGCGGTCCCCCCGTTCGTCCTCTCGGCGGGCGTCCTCGGTGTCGGGTTCGCCCTCGGCGCGGTGCTGTTCCGGCGGCAGGGCCGCCGGACCGCGGCGCGGGTCCACGGCGTCGGCGCGCTCGCGTGGCTGGCGCTGTTCGCCGGGGCCAGCGTCGGCAGCCAGACGCTCGTCGTCGCGGGGGTGCTCGTCGTCGTCGCCGGCGCGCTCACGCTCGGGGCGGAGGCGGCCCGTCGGCGCGGGTCATAGCAGCCCGAGCGTTTCGAGGATACCGATCAGCATGGCGATCACGGTCAGCAGCAGCTTGACGATGTGCAGCCACCGCTGCGCACGGGACACCGGTCGCTCGTCGTCGTGAGCGTGTTCGATCATGGTGAGTGGAACGCCCGCGGGTGGTCGTCCGACGGACGCACTCGAACCTACGTCCGTTCGGTGGTTAAGCGCCGGTCTTGGACGCGCAGTGAAAGTGAAACTGAAGGGTTCGGTGGGAGAAGTCGCCGGTATCCGAACCGAGGCGGTCGCTATCAGCAGGACGCAGTTCTCGCACTTCCAAGTCGACGGTGAAAGTGGTTCTACCGGCCGAGGTCCTCGTGGGCGCTGGAGAGGTGGCGCGAGGCCAGCGCCGCGAGCAGGGAGAGTTCGCCCGCCAGCGCGCCGGCGGCGATGACCTCCGCGAGCGCGTCGGCGTTTGAGCCGGCGGGATCGCCGCCGCCGCTGAGGCCGAGCACGTCGAGCGCCTCGGCCTGCGTCGGTAGCTTCGTCCCGCCGCCGACGGTGCCGACTTCGAGGCTGGCGAGGCTGACGCTGACGTACAGGCCGTCCTCGCGGGCCTCCGCCGTGGTGATGGCGTTCGCGCCCTCGACGACCTGCGCGGCGTCCTGTCCCGTGGCGAGGAAGACGGCGGCGACGGTGTTGGCGGCGTGAGCGTTGAACCCGAGGCTGCCGGCCTTCGCGCTGCCGACGAGGTTCTTCCGGGTGTTCGCCTCCTCGATGGCCTCGGGCGTGGTGTGGAGGCGCTCCTCGACGGTCTCCCGGGGGAGGACGGCGTCGGCGGTGACGGTCCGGCCGCGGCCCTCGACGGCGTTGATCGCCGCGGGCTTCTTGTCCGAGCAGAGGTTGCCCGACAGCGCGACCAGGTCGGCGGGTGTCTCGTCCTCCACGACGCCGGCGGCCTCGCGGGTGGCGATGGTGGCCATGTTCATCCCCATCGCGTCCTTCGTGTCGTACACGAACCGGAGGTAGACCGAGTCGCCGACGACGTAGGGGTCGACCTCCAGCAGTTCGCCGTGGCTCGTCGTCGACTCGGCGGCCGCCCGGAGCCGGTCGGCGTTGTCGCCGACCCACTCGACCACCTCGCTGGCCTCGGCGACGCCGTCGACGCTGAACACCGGCGCGCGGGTCATCCCCGACTTCGTGACGCGGGCCGTCGCGCCGCCGGCCCCGCGGATCACCGAGAGGCCGCGGTTGACGCTGGCCACGAGCGCGCCTTCCGTCGTCGCCATCGGCAGGTAGTAGTCGCCCTCGGCCGCGCCGCCGTGATCGGACCCGCCGGTCCGATCGCTCGTCGAGCTTCGCTCGTCGGTGTTGACGGGGACCGGCCCGGCGACGCCCATCGGAATCTGCGCGCCGCCGACCATGTTCTCGATGGCCGACTCCGCGTCGGCGGCGTCGAACGCGTAGTCGGCGACGGCGTCGAACTCGGCCCCCGTCTCGTCGGCGACCACCTCGCGCCGGACGGCAGCGGCCGTTTCCGGGTCGGTTCGGTCGTCGAGTTCGTGCAGGCGGATATCGCCCTCTCGGACGCGCTCGGCCAGCATCTCGGGGTCGTCCATGCCCGCCGTTCGTCCCGGGGGCGGCCTAACGTTTTCTACTCGCGGCGCAGTCGGCTCACGAGGTCGGTGAGCCGGTCCAGCGAACTGCTGGTCAGCGCGTCGATCATCGTCTCGCTCCGGTCGTACATCCGCCGGAGCCGCCGGACCTTCTCCAGGTCGCGGGCCGCCTGCTCCGTGTCGGCGGCCTCCAGTTCGGCCTCGGCCTCCGCCAGCGCGCGGCTCATCACCGTCACCTCGCGCAGCACCTCGTTGCGGAGGAACTCCTGAAACACGCGCCAGAAGTCCGTCTCGGCCTCGAAGTACGCACGCTTGCCCTCACCCGGCATCGAGCGTCGGTGGACGAGATGATAGCGTTCAAGCGCGCTCATCGCGGTGCTCACCGTCGACTTCGCGTAGCCGCTGTCGGCCACGAGTTCGTCGAGCGACCGCGGCTCGTCCGCGAAAAACAGCAGGCCGTACAGCCGCCCGTAGCTCCGCTGGAACCCGTACACCTCCGCGCTGCGCTCCATGGCCGCGATGACTCGCTCGCGTGCGGCCTCGACGCCCTCGTCCTCGGTGTCGCTCATCGGCGGGAGTTGGCACCGAAACGTCTAATACGTTGTGTTCGGAATATTCGATAAACAGCGAATATTATGAACGGTACCGATCCCTCCCCTCCCGAGGCCGAACGAGGAACCGACCGGCCGTCGCCCTCCGGCGCGGAGCCGGTGCTGCGTGCGACCGGACTGACCAAGACGTACCGCTCCCGACTCCCGTTCGTCGGCCGCACCGTCGAGGTGCTCGACGGGGCCGATATCTCCCTGTACCCCGGCGAGGTCGTCGGCATCGTCGGGGCGAACGGCTCCGGCAAGTCGACGCTGCTGAAGATCCTCGTCGGCGCGCTGGAGCCCGACGACGGCACCGTCTCGCGGGGGACGACGGTCGGCTGGTGCCCCCAGGAGACGCTACTGTACGACCGGCTGACGGTCCGGGAGACGTTCGACCTGTTCGGCGAGGCGTACGACCTCGCCGACGACCGGGTCGCCGAGCGCCGCGACGAACTCGCGGACCGGCTGGGCTTCGAGGAGTTCCTCGACTACCGGGTCGACCACCTCTCGGGCGGGAACCGGCAGAAGGTGAACCTCGCGGTCGCGCTGCTGCACGACCCCGACGTGCTCCTGCTCGACGAGCCCTACACCGGCTTCGACTGGGAGACGTACCTCGCGTTCTGGGAGCTCACCGAGGATCTCCGCGAGCGTGGCACGGCCGTCGCCATCATCTCCCACCTCATCAGCGAGCGCGAGCGCTTCGACCGGGTTCTCGAACTGAAAGACGGGAGCCTCACGGAGCAAGCGGAGGCCCCGCAGCAGGCCCGCTCGGCGGCCCACGGGAACGACGCGGCGGCCCCCGACGCTGATGGATCGGCGGGGGCGGCCGACGCGGGAGGTGAGTGACATGGGGCGGCTCGCCACCGGAACGCGGTCGCGGCTGGCGGAGTTCGTCAGGCAGCCGACGACGCTGGCGATGCTGGTCCTCCTCCCGCCCGTCGTCATCGAGACCTACGGCGTCGCCATGGAGTCGTTCCCGCAGGTGCTCGGCACGTCGGCCGACCCGGCGACCGTCGGACGCATGTCCGGGACGCTGTTCGCCGTCGCCTTTCTCGCGGGGCTGGTCGGGCTCTTTCAGGTTATCAGCGCCGCGAACGGCGACGAGCGGCTCTCGGTGGCGGGCTTCCCCCGGTCGGCGCTGCTGGCCTCCCGACTGGTCACGATGGTCGTCGTCGCCGTCCTCGCGGCCGTCGTCGCATTCGCCGTCCTGGCCGTTCAGGTCGAGGTGGCCGCGCCCGCGCTGGCGTTCGGCGTGCTCGGGCTGGCGGGACTGGTGTACGGCCTGCTCGGGGTCGTCGTCGGGAGCCTGCTCCCGCGCGAACTGGAGGGGTCGATCGTGCTGGTGTTTCTGGCCGACATCGACAACGCGCTGTCCTCGGGGCTGTTTCCCGTCGACGCGTCGGCCTCGCTCCCGCTCGTCGGCGAGCTGTCGGCGACCGACTTCGTGCCGCTGTACCACCCCCACGAGCTGTTCACCGCCGCGGTGCTCGACGGCGACCTCGCGGCCGGCCACCTCGCCCCGGCGCTGGCGTGGGTCGCCGTCCTGCTCGTCGCGGCGTTTCTCGCCTACGTGCGCTCGACCGGTGACGGCGTCCTCGGGAGGTGGGGCGCGTGACCCGCGTCGGCACGGCGCTGCGGCTCGGTGCCCGCGAGTTCCGGCGCACCCCACTGCTGGTCGCGCTACTCGTGGTCGCGCCGGCCTACGTCATCGGCGTGTTCACGCTCGCCGCGCCCGACGGCCGGGCCGTTCTGCATCTGGTCGGCGGGGACACCGTCCGCACGACGCTCCCCGAGGCGTTCCCGGCCTTTACGACGCCGATGACCGCCGCCCTGCTCGCCGGCATCGCGGGCCTGTTCCTGATGCACTCGGCGGCCGACGCCGACGGCCGGCTGGTCGTCGCCGGCTACCGGTCCCGGCAGGTCGTCCTCTCGCGACTCGGGCTGCTGGCCGTCGTCGCCGCCGTCGCCAGCGCCGTCTCCGTCGGGGTCATGCTCACGGCGTTCGAGCCGTCGGCGCTCGGCTGGTTCCTCCTCGGAACCGGTCTGACGGCCCTGCTGTACGGGATGGTGGGCGTGCTTGCCGGGATTCTGCTCGACAAGCTCCCCGGCGTCTACCTCATCCTCTTCGGGTCGATGATCGACCTGTTCGTCTTCCAGAACCCGATGGCGACGAGCCGCCCCGACCTGGCGACCTACCTGCCGGGTCACTTCCCGCTGGCGCTGGCGATGAACGCCGGCTTCGCCGGGAGCGTCGACCTCGCGCAGCTCGCCTGGGGACTCGCCTATCTCGGCGTGCTGACGGTCGCCGCGACGCTGGCGTTCTACCGGCAGATGCGGGTCGCCTGACGGTCCCGCCGCACCGGGCGGCGGCCGCCCGCCTCTCCGACCGCCCGCGCCCGCCCGCTTCCCAAACCGTTTTGCCGCTCCCCCACGCCGTCGCCGGTATGACCGAGGCCGCGGACCTGATCCTGACGAACGCCGAGGTGCACACGCTGACGGACTCCGACGGGACGGCGGAGGCGGTCGCCGTCCGCGACGGCCGGATCGTCCGCGTCGACGACGCCTACGAGGTCGACTTCCTGGAGGGCGTCGACACCACCGTCCGCGACCTCGACGGCGCGGTCGTGCTGCCGGGCTTCGTCGACGCCCACACGCACATGGAGCAGGTCGGGCAGTTCCGGGTCCACGCCGACCTGGGCGCGGCGAGCGACCGCGACGACGCCGTCGAGCGCCTCGCCGACGGCGCGCGCGACGACCGCGAGTGGATACTGGGCTTCGGCTACGACGAGAGCGAGTGGCCCGGCGGCGACTACCTGACCCGCGAGGACCTGGACGCCGTCAGCGATGACCGCCCGGTCGCGGCGATCCGGGTCGACATGCACACCGCGTCGCTGAACTCGGCGGCGCTGGACCGGCTGGACCTGCCCGCCGACCACGTCGAGACCGCGGGCGGCGAGCCGACCGGCGTCGTCGTCGAGGACGCCGTCGAGGCGGTCCGGGAGGACTTCGCGCCCGGTCCCGCCGAGACGCGGGAGCTGATCGCCGCGGCGCGGGACCGCGCCCACGAACTCGGCGTCACCGGCGTCCACGACATGGTGCGGGACTCCCACGCGCCGCGGGCGTACCGCGAACTCGACCGCGCGGACGAGCTGGGGCTCCGCGTCCGGATCAACTACTGGAGCGACCACCTCGCCGCCGTCCGCGAACTGGGTCTGCGGACCAACCACGGGAGCGACATGGTTCGCGTCGGCGGGATCAAGTCCTTCACCGACGGCAGCATCGGCGGGCGCACGGCGAAACTGTTCGAGCCGTACGCCGACGGCGACGGGACCGGGACGTGGGTCGTCGACCCCGACGACCTCCGCGCCGTGGTCGACGAGGTCGACGACGCCGGCCTGCAGATGACGACCCACGCCATCGGCGACGAGGCGATCGAGGTCACGCTGTCAGCGTACGAGTCCACCGACGACCCCGGCGCGGCCCGCCACCGGATCGAACACGTCGAACTCGCCACCGACGAGCAGATCGAGCGCATGGCCGACGCGGGCGTCGTCGCCTCCGTCCAGCCGAACTTCCACCGCTGGGCGGCCGAGAGTGGCCTGTACGACCGCCGTCTCGGCGACGAGCGCCGGCGGCGGACCAACCGCCTCGCGCGCCTCGCCGAGGCGGACCTCCCGCTGGCCTTCGGCAGCGACGTGATGCCGTTCGGGCCGCTGGAGGGCGTCCACCACGCCGTCAACGCGCCGACCGACGCGGGGTCGCTGTCCGTCACGGCCGCGCTCCGCGCGTACACGAGCGGCGCGGCGTACGCCGGGTTCGACGAGGACAGACTGGGGACGATCGAACCGGGCACCGCGGCGGACTTCACCGTGCTCGACCGTTCGCCGTGGGAGCACGCCGAGGCGATCCGCGAGGTCGACGTGCTGGCGACGGTCGTCGACGGCGACGTGGTGTACGACGCACGGGAGTGAACGCCGGGGCCGGTCAGTCCCGTCCGATCACTCGTTCTCCGGCACCGAGCGCCGCCGTCCCGACAAGCATTCCGACGGCTAGCCACAGCATCGCACCGACCGACGCGAACACGGCGACGCCCGCCACCCAGAGGACGCCGACGACCGTGACGCCGAAGCGATACCGTGGGTCGTCGAGCGGTCGCCGGACGGCGGTCGAGAGCGGCCCGAGAACGACTCCCACCGCCAGCCACGGGACCGAGAGCGCCTCGCCCTCCAGCACGGCGGCGGCCGCCAGTAGCGCCCCGACAGCGACCGCGGCCTCGAAGTCACGCTCCGCGACCAGTCGCTCGGTCATGGACAGTGATGGTCCCAGCGGCGTCAAAACCTTTCTGTAGCGACCTAATTCACGATCCGTGTTCGATCGGCGGGTTTTGAGCCTGATAGACGTTGGATGTCGGTTTGTAGGGACGGAGACATTGACGCGCTTTCTCTGAAGAAGAAATTTTTTCATTATCGGTATCCGAACTCCAGACAGGGAACTAACAGTGCCACGAATGGAAACGGCTGACATCGAGACGGACCTCAGCCTCTTCAAGTACGACAACCTCGAACAGTTGCCCGAGGCGTACCGCGAACTCGACGAAGACGAGCGAACGGCACGCATCGAGGCGGCCCGCGACGAACTCGGCGACGACGTGGTGGTGCTCGGCCACAACTACCAGCGCCGGGAGATCGTCGAGCACGCGGACTTCGTCGGCGACTCCTACGGCCTCTCCGTCGAGGCCGCCGAGACCGACGCCGACTACGTGGTGTTCGGCGGGGTCACGTTCATGGCCGAGAGCGCGGACGTGATCACCGACGACGACCAGTCGGTGATCCTCCCGTCGATGGAGGCGTCCTGCCCGATGGCGGGGATGGCGGAGGCGCTGCAGGTCGACGCCGCGTGGGCGGAGATCACCGCGGCAGCGCCGGACCGGGATATCGTGCCGGTGACGTACATGAACTCCTACGCCGACCTCAAGGCGTTCTGCGCCGAACAGGGCGGCGCGGTCTGCACGTCGTCGAACGCCGCCGACGTGTTCGACTGGGCGCTGTCGAAGGGCGATGCCGTCCTCTTCCTGCCGGACAAACACCTCGGCGAGAACACCGCCCACGAACTCGGCCTCGAGGACAGCGTGGCCGAGTGGGACCCCTGGGACCCCGAGGGGAAGGACGCCGGCGAGGTCGCAGCGAGCGACATCGTGCTCTGGGACGGCTACTGCCAGGTCCACGAGCGGTTCCGACCCGAGCACGTCCGGCAGATCCGCGAGGACCACGACGACGCGAACGTCATCGTCCATCCCGAGTGCCGTCGGGAGGTCGTCGAGGCTGCGGACGTTGCGGGCAGCACCGCCACGATCCGCGAGACGGTGGCCGAGGCCGACCCCGGCGAGACGTGGGCGATCGGGACGGAGATCCACCTGACCAACCACCTCCAGTGGTGGCACCCGGAGGTGAACGTCGTCCCCCTCTGCGGCGAGGCGTGCATGGACTGCAACGCGATGCGCCAGATCGACCCCAACTATCTCGCGTGGGTGCTGGAGGAACTGGCCGCCGGCTGGGAGCGAAACGTCGTGTCGGTCAAGTCGGAGACGGCCGAACTCGCCGAACTGGCCGTCGAGCGCATGCTGGCGATAGCATGACGGGGGCGCGCACCGCCGACGTGCTCGTCGTCGGCAGCGGCATCGCGGGCTGTAGCGCCGCGCTCGCCGCCGCGCGGGCGGGTGCGGACGTGCTGCTCGTCACGAAGGCCGAGCGTCCCGAGGACGCCAGCACGGACTGGGCGCAGGGCGGCATCGCCACCACGCGGGGCGACCCCGAGTCGCTCAAGCGCGACGTGCTGGCGGCCAGCGACGGCACCGCCGACCCCGAGGCCGTCGACACGCTCATGGCGGACGCCCCGACTGCTGTTCGGGACGTACTCGTCGAGACGCTCGACGTGCCGTTCGACGGGACCGACGCGGGGTACGACTACGCCCGCGAGGCCGGCCACTCCCGCGAGCGGATCCTCCACGTCGACGCCAGCACCGGGCGGCACCTCCTCCGACCGTTCCTCCGCCACCTCGACGGCCACGAGCGCGTGACCGTGCTGGAGGACACCGCCGCGCTCGACCTGATCACGGAGGAGGGGCAGGTCCGCGGCGCGCTGCTGGACACCGCGCCGACCGGCGACCCCGTCTTCGCCGGCGCGACGGTGCTCGCGACCGGCGGCATCGGCGCGTGCTACCGGCGGTCGACGAACCCGGCTGCGGCGACCGGCGACGGGGTCGCCATGGCCGCGCTCGCGGGGGCCGACGTGGCCGACATGGCGTACGTGCAGTTCCACCCGACGGCGTACGCGGGCGACGCGGCTGGCGGCGACGACGCCGCCGGCGACACGTTCCTCGTCAGCGAGGCCGTCCGCGGCGAGGGCGCGCTCCTGCGCAACGGCGACGGCGAGCGGTTCATGCCGGGCTACCACGACGACGCGGAACTCGCGCCGCGGGACGTGGTCGCCCGCGCCGTCGCCGCCGAGCGCGACGCGACCGGCGAGGTCCGGCTTGACGTGTCCCCGCTGGAGTTCGCCGACGAGTTCCCGGACCTCGCGGCGAAGTGCGAGGAACGCGGCGTCGACCCCGACGCTGGTATCCCGGTCGCGCCCGCCCAGCACTTCCTCTGTGGCGGCGTCGCGGTCGACGAGCAGGGGCGGACCAGCCTCGACCGCCTGTTCGCCGTCGGGGAGTGCGCCCGCACCGGCGTCCACGGCGCGAACCGCCTCGCCAGCACGAGCCTGCTGGAGGGGCTGGTGTGGGGCCGCCGGGCCGGACGGGCGGCCGCCGGCAACGAGGTCGTCGAGTGCGAGTCCCCGGAACTGCGCGACAGCGACCCCGACCTCCCCGATCGTTTCGCGGCGGAGAAGTTCACTCGCCTGCGCCGCGTGATGGACGAGTACGCCGGCATCCGCCGGACGCCCGAGGGCCTCGACCGCGCGCGGAGCGTCCTCCGCCGGCTCAAGGGCGAGGTCGACGCGTACGCCCGCACCAGAACGTCGCGGGAGCTGTACGAACTCCGCAACGCCGCGGTGACCAGCCTGCTCGTGGTCCGCGCGGCCGCCGAGCACGACGAGTCGGTTGGCTGTCACTGGATCGCCGAGCCCGACCCGGCCCCGGCGGGGGACTGACGATGCCGGTGACGGACCGGCAGGTCGAACGCTGGCTCCGGGAGGACCTGGGCCACCACGACGCCACCAACGACGTGCCCGGCGAGACGACGGGCCGTCTGGTCGCACGGGAGGCGGGCGTCGCCGCCGGGCTGGACGCCGCCGTCGCCACCTTCGACTACCTCGGCGTCGACGCCGAGCGACAGGCCGAAGCCGGGGACTGCATCGAACCGGGCGAGGCCGTCCTGACCGTTTCCGGCGCGGCGCAGTCGGTGCTCCGTGGCGAGCGCGTCGCGGTCAACGTCGCCGGCCACGCCTCCGGCGTGGCGACGAAGACCCGCGCGGCCGTCGACGCCGCCCGCGAGGTCACCGACGACGTGGCGGTGGCCGGGACCCGCAAGACGACGCCCGGGCTCCGCGGGGTCGAGAAGCGGGCACTTTCGACGGGCGGCGGCGACACCCACCGCCTCGACCTCTCGCACATGGCGATGGTCAAGGAGAACCACGCGGCCGAACTGGGGCTGGAAGCCGCGATCCAGCGGTTTCAGGAGCGCACCTCATTCGCGACGAAGGTGGAGGCGGAGGTGGAAGAGCCCGCCGACGCCCCGCGGGCCGCCGCGGCGGGAGCCGATATCGTCCTGCTCGACAACATGTCGCCCGCGGAGACGAGCGAGGCGGTCGACCTGCTCCGCGACGCCGCGGCCGGCGCGCTCGCGGAGGCCTCGGGGGGGATCACCGTCGACGACGTGCCGGCCTACGCCCGGACCGGCGTCGACGTGATCTCGATGGGGTCGCTCACCCACTCCGCGCCGTCGCTGGACTACTCGTTCCGGACCGGGTGAGCCGTCGCCCGCCGGGTGCGCGGTGCAGCGGAACCCGCGGGACCGTGCGCGTCACCCGACGTCGTGACCGGTCTGTTTCTGACAGGTCGGGTAACACGTCCCGTGCGTGAGCGCGAAGCAGATCACGCCGCAGGCGACCGCGATGGGCCACGACGCGATGTAGCGCGCGCACTTGACGCCACAGCCACCGCCTGCGGCCGCCTTGAGGACGGTGCAGAGCTTCGAACACCAGTCCGTGCAGACGCCCATCACGCAGGTGATGTGGCCCTGCGTCGAGACGCCGTCGCCGCCCGCGTCGACGGTCACGTCCTGTACGTGGCCGTCGAGGCTCCCGTCCGCGTCGCGCCCGGCGAACCCGTCCGCGAACTCGACGACGATCCGGCGGACGACGTCCTCGCCGTCGGCGACCGGGACGACGAGCCCCTTCCGGTCGTCGCGCTGGTTGTGGACGTAGGCTGTCGCCTCCTCGACGACCTCCCCGTCGGCGGCCGCCCTGGCGTCGGCGTACGCCGGCAGGTCGTCGAGGCCGTCGAGCAGCGACTCCACGGTCGGGGTTGCCACGTCGAGCACCTCCCGCTTGGTCCCGTCGACGGTCGTGACGCCGTCGCCGCGTCGGGCCCTGCCGTGGACCTTCAGTTCCCCGTCGAACAGGTCGTCGGACTTGTGGTACTCTATCACCGGCCCTGACTCGTCGTCCGAGCCGAACCGAACCTCGTACCCCGTCGCTCCGTCGACGGTGTACCTCCGCACTGTCGACAGCCCCGGTTGCTCGCCGAGTTCGTCGGCCACGTACCGCACCTCGGACGACCGGACCGCCTCCGAGACGAGCTGTCCCCGCTTCCGTCCGCGGACCTCCTCGGTCTCTATCTCCGGGCGGTCGCCCCCGTCCGCATCCCCGTCGGGCCCGGCCGCCGCGCTCACGCCCGACCCGAGCGTGAGCGCGCCGAAGGAGAGCCCGACGGTCCGGAGGAACGCCCGCCGGTCCGGGTCAGGGGCGTCCCGGAGCTCGGAGAGCGTCTCCCACGTCTCGACACAGCCGCCACCGTCGTCGATTTCCCGCTCGATCCGCTCGCGTGCTGTCGATGACGCGTCTTTTTTGCTCATGTGTGAATACTGCATTATCGGTGTGTGTCCGGTAGTAAAAGTATTTTACCGCTAGCAATTAATATTACTATAGTGAAGAAAAATATAACACCCTGCCGGCGGATCCCCCGGGTATGGTAGAGCAGATGAACGCGGAGATCGAGCCGACGGTTCGAACCGGCGTCCTCGCGCTCGTCGCCGTGCTCGGCGTCCCCACGGCCCTCTACTTCGGGCTGCGGGGACCGCTCGGCGCGGCGACGGCCAACGCGCTCGCGCTCGGCTCCTCGGTGGTTCTCGCGGTCGCCGCCGTCGCCGTGCTGCTGTGGCGAGGGGAGTAGCTACTCCAGCAGGCTCTCGCCGGTCATCGCCGCCGGCTGGTCGACGCCCAGCAGCGACAGCACCGTCGGGGCGATGTCCGCGAGCGTGCCGCCCGACCGGACGCTACGGCCTGCGCCCGTCCCGTCCGGGGCGACGTAGATCAGCGGCACGTCGTTGTACGTGTGGGCGGTGTGCGGGTCGTCCTCCGTGCCCATGTCGTCGGCGTTGCCGTGGTCGGCGGTGACCAGCACGTGCGCGCCGCGGTCGGTGAGGTGGTCGACGAGGCGACCGAGCTGCGTGTCGACGGTCTCGACGGCCGTCACGGCGGCGTCGTAGTCCCCGGTGTGGCCCACCATGTCGGGGTTGGCGTAGTTCAGCACGAGCGCGTCGGGGTCGTCGCTGTCGACGATCCGGACGGCGCTGTCGGTCACCTCGGGGGCGCTCATCTCCGGCTGCATGTCGTAGGTCGCCACGTCCGGCGACTCGACGATCTCGCGGCGTTCGCCCTCGAACTCCACCTCCCGGCCGCCGTTGAGGAAGTAGGTGACGTGGGGGTACTTCTCGGACTCGGCGATGCGGAGCTGGGTCCTGCCGTGCGCGGCCAGCGTCTCGCCGAGCGTGTCCTCGGGGCGGCGGGGCGGGAAGGCGACGGGCAGGTCGAACGTCTCGTCGTACTGCGTCATCGTCACCACCTCCACGTCCGGCGGCGACGTGGCAAAGTCCCACTCGGGGTCGATGTCCGCGAGCAGCCGGGTGAGCTGCCGGGCGCGGTCCGAGCGGTAGTTGAAGAAGACGACCGCGTCGCCGTCCTGGAGTGCGTGCTCGCCCCGCACCAGCGTCGGCTCGACGAACTCGTCGGTGTCGCCGCGGTCGTACGACTCCTCGACGGCGGCGACCGAGGACGCCGACGCGTGCTCAGCCTCGCGGTTGACGATGGCGTCGTACGCCCGGCGGGTCCGCTCCCAGTTCTGGTCGCGGTCCATCGCGTAGTAGCGGCCCGACACCGTCGCCACGTCGCCGGTGCCGTGCTCGTCGAGGACGCTCTCCAGTTCGCGGAGGTAGCCCGCGCCCGCGGTCGGGTCCGTGTCGCGGCCGTCCATGAAGGCGTGGGTGACGGCCTCGACGCCGCGCTCGGCGGCCATCTCGACGAGCGCGAACAGGTGCTCGTAGTCCGAGTGGACCCCGCCGTCGCTGACCAGGCCCATGAAGTGGACCCGGCCGTCGTGTTCCTTCGCGTACGTCGAGGCTGCCTGGAGGGCGTCGTTGGTGTGGAAGGAGCCGTCCGCGATGGCGTCGCTGATCCGGGTGTACTCCTGTTTGACCACGCGCCCCGCGCCGATGTTCAGGTGGCCGACCTCGCTGTTGCCCATCTGTCCTTCCGGGAGCCCGACCCGGCGGCCCGACACCTCCAGCGTGCCGTACGCGCCCGCGTCGGCGAGCCGGTCGAAGTTCGGCGTGTCCGCGCCGACCACGGCGTCGCGCCCGCCCGACGCGCTGCCCGACGCCCGGTCGGACCGTCGCGGGTTTCGGTCGCTCAGCCCCCAGCCGTCGAGAATGATCACAGCCGCGTCCATGTCCGGCGTGTCACGGCGGCGCGGTAACTACCCTTCGATCCGGGGCACGTGAGCGTCCGACGCGGCCCAGCTTGCGGCGCGTCAGCACGGTCTCGGGGGCCGACCGCTCGGTCCGCTGGCTTTTTCGTGTCGGCCCCGAATCCCCGTGACAGATGACGCTCGACCCGGTGCATTTCGAGGGGATCGCCCGGCTGGCCCGCAGGATCGGCCGGGACGTCGACGACGGCGACCACACGGAACTCGCCGAGGACGTCTGGGCGGACTTTCTCGAACCGCTGGTCGACGACGACGGGCGCGAGGTGGTCACCCCGCTCGACGACCGGCGGCGGCGGTCGATCGACGTGGAGGCCGCCGCACTCCGGGGGTCGCCGTTCGATTCGACCCACGGGCTGGACTCCGGGACGATCAACCCGACCACGTTCAAGAACGGGCTGGTGCTGGACGTGGCACAGGCCGCGATGAGCGGCTGTCCCTCGGATCTGGACCTCCACCGGTCCCGGAGCCTCGTGGCGACGGTTCACGCCAGCGACGACGCCGTGAAACTGCCCGAGGAGTGGGTCACCTACGACGAGGGGTACGGTCGGCGGCGCGTGCTCCAAGCCCCGCCCGTGAACCGGTTCATGGAGGGGGTCGTCCACGCGCTGGCGCTGTACCTCGCCGAGAGCGAGCACGCGCTCGAACACGCCGACTGCGTCGACGACCTCCTCATCCTCGACGGGCCGCTGTACCCGAAGGAGCTGCTGAACTGGCAGGACCGCGACGCCGAACTCCGGGAGCTGGCCCACGACGCAAAGCCCCGCGCCATCGTCGAGAACTACGTCCGCCTCGTCGAGCGCTTCGTCGCCGCGGACACGCCGCTGGTCGGCTTCGTCAAGAACCCCTCCTCGAAGCTCATCACCCGGACGGTCGACCGCAAGGGCCACCCCGCGCCGTGGGTCGACGACACCGCCCTCTTCGTCCGCCTGCTTGAGCGCCGCGAGGACGGCGAGCGCCGCACCGACCAGCTCACCTTCACGAACTGGTTCGTCTCGCGGGGCGGCTCCGACCGCACGCTGGCCGCCGACGGCGACGCGCTCGGCATCGACCGGGAACTCGACCCGTCGGCGTACGAGGTGACGTTCTTCGTGGTGTACGACCCCCGCGAGGACGTGCTGTACAAGGTCGAAGCGCCGTACGCGGTCACGTCGGACCCCGACGTGCGGGACCGGCTGGAGCGCCACCTGCTCGCCGAGATCGCGGCCGAGCGCGGCCCGCCCGCCGCCGTCCACAAGGCCGACTCGCTGGCCCGGATCAGCCGGGAGGAGAAGCGGTCGCTCCGCCGGACGTTCGAGCGGTCGATGGACACCGAGGAGCAGCGGACGTACGACGACGTGCGGTGGGACGCCGAGCCGTAGTTTCCGGGGACGGCGGCTCCCGCGGGTGGCCCGTCAGGGCAGCACCGCTCCGAGCACTTCCTTCTCGGCCTTCCGGAGGTGCTGGTGGAACGTCGCCGGGCTGACGCCGAGCGACTCGGCCACGTCCTCGCCCGAACTGTCGCGGGGCCACTCGAAGAAGCCGGCGTGGTACGCGGCTTCGAGCGCGGTTCGCTGGCGCTCCGTGAGCGCCTCGAGGCCGGCCCGGCCCCGGTCGTCCGGCACCTCGGCGCGCGTCCGCTGTCGCCGTTTCACCATCTCCGCGGTCGGGTAGGTCTCCTGTACCGCGTCGATCACCTGCCGGGCGTCCGCGCCCGGCGAGAGGTGCAGCCGCATCCGGTAGTCCCCGTCCTCGATGACGGCCTCGTCGACCGACCCGCCGATCGACGCGAGGGCGGCGAGCACCGGCGGGTCCGACAGCCGGAGCTCGAACCCCGATTCGTCGTCCGCCTCGGGGTCGCCGTGGAACGTCACGTCGGTCCAGTGGGGTATCGCGCCGACCAGCGTCTCGAGATCCCCGGTGGCGTCCGGGGTCGCGTTTCCGTACACCAGGAACTCGCCGTCCTCGACCGGGACCGCGCTGTCTATTCGGATGCGGCCCTCGCGGTCCCCGTCCGCCTCGACCGCGTCGAACACGTCCGCGATCCGGAACTCGAGTTCGGTCACCTCGTCGCCCATCAGCGCGCGCTTGCGCTCGGTCGCGGCGATCGCGTGGCCGACGACCTCGCCGAGCTGGCCGACGACCGTCCGCTCGGGTTCGGCGAACGCGTCGGGGCGCTCCGCGTACACGTTCAACACGCCGTAGACGGTGTCCTCGTGAACGATCGGGATCGCCGCGGAGGAGCGTACCCCGTACTCCTCGGCCGTGTCGCGCCACGGGCTGTAGTTCGCGGCGGTCCGCACGTCGCTGACCGTCTGGATCTCGCCGGTGCGCAGCGCCCGCGCGGTGGGACCTTCGCCCCGTTCGTCCGTCTGGTCGGCCGAGATGTGCACGTCGTCGAGGTACTCCGCCGCGCCGGTCTCGGTGCGGACGGTCACCTCCTGGGTCGCCACGTCGACCTCGCCGACCCACGCGAACAGGTACGACTCCGTCTCGACCAGGCGGTCACAGACCGTCTTCTCTATCTCCTCGCGGGTCGACTGGTCGATCGCCGCGTCGGTGATCTCGCGGACGACCTCGTTGATCCCGTTCAGCGCCGCGAGCTGCTCGCGCTGGCGGCGCAGCACCTGCTCGTCCCTGTGGCGGCCGATCGCGGTCGCGAGCACGGTGGCGACCGACTGCACGAACGTCACGTCGTGCTCCGAGAACTCCCTCGTGGCGGTGTCGTGGGTGCCGAGGATCCCCCACGGCTCCTCCCGTGGCCCGATGACCACGCTGATCCCGCTCCGCACGTCGTGGTCGGTCAGCAGGTCCGGCCCGCTGAACCGCGTCTCCGTGGCGAGGTCGCTCACGACCACCGGCTCCGCGGACGCCAGCGTGTAGGCCGCCTGCGAGTCGTCGTCGACGGCCGAGACGGTCGCCTCGCCCACGACCCCCTCGTCCCATCCGACGCCCTGCCGGAGCAGTAGCTCCTCGGCGTCGGCGTCCAGGTCGAGCACCTTGCAGTAGTCGGTGTCGAGCGTCTCGGCCACCTCCGCGGCCGCGGCGGCCATCAGGTCGTCGACGTCGGTGTCCTCCAGCGCGCGCTGGCCGAGGTCGGCGACCACCTCCTGCTGGCGGACGCGCCGCCGCAGCTCGCGCTCGCGTTCGAGGCGGTCGGACACGTCGCGGACGACGCCGCACCGACCGTAGCCGTCGCTCGTCGGCAGCGGGCCGAACCGGGCCTCGACCGGGAACTGGTCGCCGTCCCGGGTGTGGAGGTCGAACTCGAGCACGGCCGCCTCGCGGTCGCCCTCGACCACCGCCGCCGTCCGGTCGGCCGCCTCGCCCGCGAGGTCGTCGTCGTACACCGTCGAGGAAGGGCGGCCGAGCAGCTCCTCGCGCTCCCAGCCGGCCATCTCGCAGAACGCGTCGTTGACCATGACGAACCGGGCGTCGTCGTCGAGCGCGTAGATCCCGTCGTCGACCGTCTCGACGATCGTCTCGTACTGCTCCAGTTCGCGCTCGCGCTCCTTGCGCTCGGTCACGTCCCGGAAGTACACCGAGAGCCCGGTGTCGGACGGGTAGATCGTCGTCTCGAACCACGCGTCGAGCGGTTCGTACTGCGCCTCGAACGAGCGCTGTTCCTGTTCCTCCATCGCCCGGAACGACTCCTCCTCGAACCGCGTGCCGACGACCTCCGGAAACACCTCGACGAACTTCCGTCCGGCGAGTTCGCCCGGCGTCCGGTCGAGCAACTCCGCCGCGCGGTCGCTGACGTAGGTGATGCGGTACTCCGTATCGAGGCCGACGAACGCGTCGTCGATCCGGTCGAACACGTCGTCGAGTTCGCGCTTTAACTCGTCGCGCTGTCGGCGGACCTGCCGTTCGCGCTGCCGTCGCTCGGTCATGTCCCGCGTCACCTTCGTGTACCCCTTCAGTTCGCCGTCGTCGTCGCGGATGGCCGTGACCGTGACGTTCGCCCAGAACCGCGAGCCGTCCTTCGCCACGCGCCAGCCCTCCTCCTCGACCGACCCGAGCCTGGCCGCCGCTTCGAGGTTCCGCTCCGGGACGGACGACACGCGGTCCTCCTCGGTGTAGAAGACGGAGACGTGCTCCCCGATGATCTCGTCGGCGTCGTACCCCTTGATCCGCTCCGCGCCGGGGTTCCAGCTCCGGACCCGTCCCTCCGGGTCCAGCCTGAAGATGGCGTACTCCTCGACGGCGTCGACCATCGACTCGAACTGCTTCCGCTCCTGTCGACGCGCCCGCTCGGTGAGTTTCCGTTCGGTGATGTCGTAGTACAGTTCGACGCGCCCGCCGGCGTACGCGCCGGACGGTATCGGCTTGCTCCGGTGTTCGAGCCACCGCCGCTCGCGGTGCTCGCCCGTCGTCACGCGACACTCGAACCGCTCGGTTGCGGCGTTGTCGTCGTACGCCGAAAGCAGCCGGTCGGTGAACCGCTCCGTGTTCTCGACGACCGGCGCGATCCGCTCGCGCACCAGCGACCGCTTGTCCCGACCGAGCACCCGTTTCCGGTCGACGCCGAAGTACCGCTGGACGGCGTCGTTGATCCAGGCGACGTCGAACTCGGCGTCGAGCACGAACACGCCGACGGCCGCCTCGTCAAGCACGTCCTCGACGACCGATTCGGCGGCCGACGCGGAGCCGCTTGGCGGTCCGGTCGCCCCCGGCCGCCACCAGACGCGGGCGCTCGCGCCGACTTTCTTCGTGTCGAGTTCGCCGTGCTCGACGAGCCGTTCCAGCCGCTCGTACGTGCTCCGCCGGCCGAGGTCGAGCGAGTCCGCCACCTCGCTCGTCGTCCGCGGCTCCCCACCCCTGTCGAAGCGTGCGAGCGTCTCCCGGAGGCTGTCGGTCAACGCTTCGGAGGCCATACCCCATAACAGCGCCTTACCTATTTCAACGCTCCGCCGGTGGAGGGTGCGTAGCGGCCCGCTACTGGAGTAATTAGCGATATACAGGCCGCAAACCCGTTCGAAGCGGTTGCCATCTGGTACGTATCCTGCCGACGGCCGTGCCGGGGCGGGCCTAATCAGTTATAGCGATCGCTTACGGTGGGCAGGCCCGTCGGTACAGGTACTGCCGGCAGCCACCGGCGAAACGGAGCCAGACCACGATGTCACAGAGCACTCACGCGGCCGACGATTCGGGCACAACCCTGTCGAACAGCGAACGCCACCGGCTGCTTGCGTCGGCACAGCGGCGTGCCGTGGTCGGTGTCCTCGCGGACCGGTCGGTCCCGATTGAACTGAACGAGTTGGCGGCGGCCGTCGCCGCCGAACCAACCGACGACACGACCGACGGTCGGACCGCCCGGGAGACCGCGACCGCGCTCCACCACCACCACCTGCCGATGATGGCGGACCTCGGTGCGATCGAGTACGACGCCGAGACGAACGCCGTCGCCGCGTGTCACGTCTGTCCGGCGGCGCTCCGGGAGTAGCCCCCGTCTCAGACCTCCGCGCCCGGCTCTTCCTTCCGGACCTCCACGTCCACGTCCGCACCGTCGACGCCCAGCCGGGCGAACTGCGTCCGGACGTGGTCCTTCGCGGCGTCGAGCGCCTGCTCGCGGGTGTCGAACCCGCGTGGCATCGGCGACTCGAACGCGATCCGCAGTTCGCGGCCGTCGACCTCCTGTGTCGTCCCGCCGCTCTCGACCTCGTAGAACTCGTCGCAGACCCAGACGTACGGCGCGTCCTCGTCGGGCGCGCCCTTGAACGAGGGGGCGCGCTCCCCCCGCTCGTACAGCGTGCCGGTCAGCTCGGTCCCGCCAGCACGGCCGCGAACCAGTAGCATGAACCGCCGGTACGGCGGCGAGACGAATAAGGCCACGGGTCCGGCGGTTCGGAGCGCGACCGAGTGTGCGAACTGTTTTATCGGAACGCTCGCATGTCGGGAACATGGCCGATCTGGGAGATTACACCGAGTACGACGGCGCGGACGGCGACGGGTCGGACGGCGGGGCGGCCGCCGACGGCCCGGACGACGCCGCGGCCGACGACCCCGACACCGGGAGCGACGACGCGGCGTCGTTCGAACCGGTCGACGCGACCGTCGTCGGCGAGGACCAGGGGATCGGCACCGTCGCCGTCTCCGAGGGCCTCTGCATCGGCGAGGACGAGGACGACACCACCCTGCGCGCGTACGTCACGGCCGAGAACCGGCCGAACGTCCGCATCGGCAAGTACCTGCTCGTCCCGTACCCCGACGAGGGCGGGCGGGGGAGCGCCGGGCGCGGCGAGAAGCTGTTCTGCCGGATCACAGCCCTGGAGTACGTCCAGGAGTACCGGAGCGACGACGCCACCGAGATCCACGCCCGGCGGGCGATGCGCAGCGACGGCATCGACGAGGCCGACTTCAAGTTCCTCGCCACGCTGGAGCCGGTGGCGATCCTGTACGAGGAAGACGGCGACCTCAAGCGCCGGATGACCGACCGCGTCCCGAAGCCGGAGACGCCGGTCCGCGAGGCCGACGACGCCTCCGAGATCAAGACGGGGCTGAAGATGCCCGACGACGGCGTGTTCCTCGGCCACCTCTCGGTCGGCGGCGAGAAGGTTCGCACCGCGGCCGAGCCGCCGACGATCGACTACCGGCTGAAGGACGACTACGAGGACGGCGACCCCCTCGTCTTCCGGCACACGCTGGTCGCGGGCGGTACGGGGTCGGGGAAGACCCACGCCTCGAAGAACGTCCTCCGGCAGTTCCTCGCCGCGGACCGCACGTACGACATGGAAGACGGCCGGGAGGCCCGGGCCGCCGTCGTGCAGTTCGACCCGCAGGACGAGTACGCACAGATGCACGACGACAACCCCGCGATGACCGACGACGACCGCCGCCGGTTCGAGCGCGAGGGGATCGCCCACGGCGGCCACGACGACACCAAGGCGCTCGTCCCGGTCGTCGACGGGACCAGCTACGGCGCGGACCACCACCGCGCCGAGCAGGTGGAGTTCACGATACCGTTCTCGATGGTGCGGACGAACCGCTGGCTCATCGCGGGCGGGAGCCTCAACGACAACCAGTTCAACGCGCTGGACGTGCTCGTCGACCGCTTCTTCCGGCAGTACGGGGACAGCGGGACCTACGAGCAGTTCTGCTCCTTCCTCGACGACCCGGCGCTCCGCGAGGAACTCCACGAGAGCGGGCGCGTCCACGAGGCGACGTTCGACGCCGTGACGCGCCGCGTCCGCGGGTTCGGGAGCGTGTTCGACGGCGACGCCCCCCCGATCACGGACCTGGTGCCGGAACTCGTCCGGCCGGGCGGCCTGAGCGTCGTCCCGACGTACCACATCAACGACACGCGGGCGACGGAGGTGGTCGTGCTGGCGGTGTCTTCCCTGCTCGTCGACCAGAAGCTGTCGAACGCGCCGACGTACGACCGGATCAAGGAGACGCCGCTCGTGGTGGGGATGGACGAGGCCCACAACTTCCTCACCGACGCCGACAGCGTGCAGGCCCGGAAGGTGATCGGCAAGTTCACCGACGCCGCAAAGCAGGGCCGCAAGGAGCGACTCGGCCTCTTTCTCATCACGCAGGACCCGCAGGACATCGCCGACCCCGTGTTCAAGCAGATCAACACGACGGTCGTCCTGAACCTCGGCGACGAGGACGCCATCTCCTCGGTGAACATCCCGTCGAACCTCGAGGGGAAGGTGCCGTACATGGAGAAGGGGCAGATGGTCGTCTACTCGCCGGACAACTCCGAGCCGGTCGAGCTGATCGGCCTGCCGACCTGCGTGACGAAACATGGCCGGGAGTAGCGCGGGACCGCGTAGTTGAGAGACTTCCCGGTCGAGCCGGCGGGGCGCAGGGTCGGGGATTTTTCATCATGGGGAGTGCTACCGTCGCGCATGGGAAAGCGGATACTCGTGGCGTACGACGGCTCGCCCCAGTCCGAGGACGCGCTGGACTACGCGCTGACGGAGCACGCCGGCGACGAACTCGTCCTGCTGTACGCCATCGACCCCGGCGAGGCCGGCTACGGCGGCCGTGCGGCGACCCCGAGCTACCCCGAGGAGTGGTACGAGGAAGCCCGCGAGGACGCCGCGGAAACGCTGTCGTCGGCAGCCGACCGCGCCGATGCCGCCGGCGTCGACGCCGAGACGGCCATCGAGGTCGGCGGTCCGGCCAACGCCATCGTGGAGTACGCCGAGGCGGAGGACATCGACCACATCGTCACGGGGAGCCACGGCCGGTCCGGCGTCACGCGCATCCTGCTCGGGAGCGTCGCGGAGGCGGTGATCCGGCGCTCGCCGGTGCCGGTGACGGTCGTGCGCTGACCCACAGGGCTGCTCTCGTCGCCCGCTACGTCCCCTCTCGCCGCGGCTTCCAGCGCATCTCGATGCTCACCGTCTCGCGGTCGCTCCGCAGCCGCGACGACCGCTCCACGACCTCCACGTCGCAGGTGATCGAGTCCGAGGGGTGGAGCTGTACCTTCCGGTTGTCCACCGGCACGGTGACGTTCCCCTCCCCCTCCAGTTCGTCGGCCAGCCGTCGCAGATACCCGCTCAGTTCCTCGCGCGTCATCGACAGCGTGGCGTCCGTCCGCTGAACCATGCCGCCGGATACGACGGATTCCGGCAAAAGAATGCGCCGGTTACCGGGGGCGACCCCCGGCGTCGCCACCACCCCGACCTTTTTCGACGTGTCGGTCCAAGCCGCCGCTGTGAACCGTCGGACGCTGCTCGGGCTGCTTGGCTCCGGGACGGCCGTCGGCGTCGCCGGCTGCGTGAATGTCCCCGAACCGCTCCGGTCGACGCCGACCGTCACGGACGGTCTCCAGCGGCGGGTCGCCATCATCGACCAGAACGCCGTACCGGACGGACACGGCGTTCGGATCCGCGCGGAGCTACTCGACCGACGGATAACGGGGGAGAGCACCGCGACGGTGCGCCTCACGACGACGAACGAGGGGGAACCACGGGAGCTTTCGGTGGGCACCGGCGGGTGCGTACTGCTAAACCGGGAGCGTCAGGGCAGCGACCCGGCAGGACTGTGGCTCCGACGCCGCGCGGGGATGGACCAGTCGGACGACGTGGGACCGCGGTGGGTCGCGACCGACCTGCCGGCGTCGCCGGGCGGGTTCGGCGGGTACGGTTGCGCCGCCCGGACGTACGCCTCGGGGGAGTCAGTCGCCACCGACTACGCCGTGTTGCACGACGGCCGCGTCGACGGCTACCTGTCATCCGACGAGTACCGGTTCGAGGCGGCGGTGACCGTCGGGGAGCCGTCGCCCGACTCCGACGGATCGACTGAGTCGTTCACGTGGGGGTTCTCGATGCGGGTCAAAGATCCCGACTGATACGATGTCCCGACCGCCCCGCACGCGGCCGGGGACCGGTGCTGACAGCTGCGCGATGGAAGGCGTTTTCCGACGAGCGCGTGAGACCGACGCATGACGCTGCCCGACGACTGGACTGCGGGGACCGTCCGGGCGAACGGTATCGACCTCGGGTACTACCGAACGGGCGAGGGGCCGCCGGTCGTTCTCGCGCACGGGATGTTCGACAGCGGCCGACGCTGGGTGCCGCTGGGGTCGGACCTGGCCGACGAGCACGAGGTGATCGCCTACGACGCACGCGGTCACGGCCGGTCGGACGCCCCGGAGTCCGGGTACGACATCGACTCGCGGATCGCCGACCTCGTCGGACTCGTCGAGGGGCTGGACCTCGCCGATCCGGTCCTCGTCGGGCATTCGATGGGGGCTGCGACGGTCGCGCTGGCCGCCGCGGAGCATCCTGACCTGCCTCGCGGCCTCGTGCTCGAAGACCCGTCGCGATTCCGGCGACGCCCGGAGATGAGCGTCGAGGCGGCACGGTCGGCCGCCCGGGAGCGCCTGAAGGAGGCGAAAGCGCAGTCCGTGGCGGAACGGATCGACGAACACTACGACGACTGCGACCCCGACCACGCGCGCCGGCTGGCGGCAGCGGTCGACGACTGCAGCCCCCACATCGCGAAACTCGCGCAGGAACACCGACCGGTCGCGGCGGCGTTCGACGGGATCACCCGCCCGACGCTCGTGTTGCGCCGCGACCTCGACGTCCCGGACCGCGTGGACGACCTGAACGCCGCCGACCGGCTGACCGACGGCCGGCTCGTCCACATCCCCGACGCCGGCCACTACGTGTTCCGCGACGCGTCCGACGCCGCAACTGCCGAACTCCGGACGTTCCTGCGGCGGCTGTGAGCTGACGACCCGCATCCAAGCATCCGCGAGCGACCGGCGGGAGCGCCCGGAGTTTTTGGCCGAGCTTTTTGCCGGGAGGGTGCCCGCAGCGGGGCGAAGCCCCGCGAGGACACCCGACCGGGAAAAAGGTCGTCGTTTTAGAAAATGTTCGCCTGCCGGTAGACGCTGATCCCCTCGTTGGTGATCTCGTAGGGCTTGGTCTCGCGGGAGTGGTTGGCGTCGCGGATCTTCTGGATCTCGACGGCCAGCCGGGTCTCCCGGAAGTCCGAGGGGCGGACGTACTGGAGGACGAACACGGCGTCGGTGAGGTACTCGACGATGCCGTGCCGGGAGGCGTAGGCGTTGTCCTGGCTGGCCTCGCTGGTCAGCATCGTCGTCACGCCGGCGCGCTTGAGGCTCTTGGTGAAGTCGTAGATCTCGTTGCGGCGGGTCGCGCGGTCGTCGTACATCATCTCCAGCAGCGAGACGGAGTCCAGCACGAGCCGCGAGGCCCCGAACTCCTCGATGAGCCGGGGGAGTTCGCTCCGGATCGAGGCGAGGCTGTTTGCCATCTCGATGGGGTCGATGTCGACGATCGCGAGGCGGTCGTCGTCGACGTACTCGTCGAACGCCCAGCCTTTCTCGGTGGCGCTGTTGATCACCCGCTTGCGGCTCTCCTCCAGCGTGATGTAGATGGCGCGCTCGCCGGCCTCCAGCGCGTGGTTGAGGAACTGGAGGCCGAAGGTGGTCTTCCCGGTGCCCGCGCTGCCGATGGTGACCATCAGCGAGCGCTCGGGGACGCCGCCTTGGATCATCTCGTCTAATCCGTCGATGCCGAGTTCGATCCGCGGGAGGTCGGAGTCGAGCCGCTCGTCGTCGAACTCGCCGGCGGACCCGCCGCCGAAGTCGCCGCCGACCGCGCCCATGCCGAAGTCGCCGCCCCCGACGCCGAACTCGTTGCTCACCGGGTCGCCGTCGTCCTCGCCGAACGGTTCGTCCGGCACGTCGAGGGCCTCGCCGAACCCCTCGGCGTCGTCGTCCGGCAGGTCGGTCCTGCCGGCGTCCGACAGCGCGTCGGCGAAGTCGTCCTCGAACAGCGAGTCGTCGTCGGTGTCGGTGTCGTCAGCCGAGGTGTCGGGGTCGGCGGGTGGAGCGTCGTCGGTCGAGGGCTCCGCCTCGGCGGTGCCGTCGGCCGGGTCGTCGGCTCTCGGCTCCGTGTCGTCCTCGTCCGTCTCGTCCGCAGAGCCGTCATCGACGGCGCTCTCGAACCAGTCGTCGTCGAGGCGGTCGCTCACGGCGACCACCCTGGTCGACCGGCGGCGTCGACGGTGTCCGCGTCGCTGGGGAGTGTTGCCGTCGGCCACTCCGCCGTCGTCGCCGCGGTCGTAACGCGCTGGGTCGCCACAGTACTACCGGAGGATTGACCGCCCGGGATAAATAATGCTTGTTGCCCAACGGGGAGTTTTTCACGCGCCGACGGCAACGGGGAGCCATGCACGTCGGGCTCGTCGGACAGCGGGGTAACGACCGCGCCGCCACACTGGTCGCCGACCTCCGCGAGACGCTGTCGGCCGACGGCGTCGACTGCCTGGTCGACGCGGCGACCGCCTCGGCGCTGTCGGTCGACGGTGTGGCGGTCGACCGGATGGCCGACTGCGACCTCGTGGTGAGCATCGGCGGCGACGGCACGTTCCTCTTTGCGGCCCGCGGCGCGGGGTCGACGCCGATCATGGGCGTCAACCTCGGCGAGGTCGGCTTTCTCAACGCCGTCCCGCCGGCGGAGGCGGTCGACGCGGTCCGCGACGAGGTCGCCCGGCTCCGCGAGACCGGGACGGCGAGATACCGCGAGGAGCCCCGCCTGCGGGCGGCGGGCGACGGCTGGTCACTGGAGCCGGCGATAAACGAGGTGGTCGTCCAGGGCCGCCAGCGCGGTCCCGACAACGGCGCGACGATCACGGTCGAGGTCGACGGGGCGGCGTACGCGAGCGGGCACGCCGACGGCGTCCTCATCGCGACCGGGACCGGGAGCACGGCGTACAACCTGAGCGAGGGCGGGCCGCTGGTCCGGCCGGGCGTCGACGCGCTGGTGGTCACGGAGATGTGCGCCGAGGACGGGATGCCGCCGCTGGTGACCGACGACGGGAGCGAGGTGACGGTCCGGATCGAGGACGCCGAAATCGGCTACGCGATCAGCGACGGCCGGACACAGCAGGAGCTGTCGCCGCCGGCGACCGTCCGGGTGACGACCGCGGAGACGCCGGTCCGGATCGCCGGGCCGCCGGTCGACTTCTTCCAGGCGCTCGATAAGCTCGACTGACCGGCACGTCCCGGATCTCGGCAGGACTCCCGGTTCCGAAAGGCCTAATCGCGTTCTTTCCCTAACAGTGTCCGATGAGTGAGCAACTGCCGGACGTGCAGGCCGCCAGTCCGGACGTGACTGTCGGGCTGAGTCAGGTCGGTGTCACCGGCGTCGAGAAGCTCGTGAAGATCGCACGGAACGGCAAGCGCCCGATCGTGTTGAACGCCGAGTTCGAGGTGTTCGTCGACCTGCCGAGCTGGCGGAAGGGTGCGGACATGTCCCGCAACATGGAGGTCGTCGACGAGATACTGGAGGAGGCGGTGAGCGAGGAGACGTACCGCGTCGAGGACGTCTGTGGCGACGCCGCCGAGCGCCTGCTCGACAAGCACGACTACACCACCAAGGCGGAGGTGTCGATGGAGGCGGAGTACGTCGTCCGCGACGAGACGCCCGAGAGCGGCAAGCCGACCCAGAACACCGTCGACATCATCGCCAGCGCGACGGCGAGCGAGGACGGCACCCGCGAGGAGATCGGTGCCCGCGTCACGGGGATGACGGTGTGTCCCTGCTCCCAGCAGATGATGAGCGGGCGCGCCCGGGAGAAGCTCCGCGAACTCGACGTCGCCGAGGACGACGTCCGGGAGTTCCTCGCCGAGGTTCCCCAGGCCGGCCACGCCCAGCGCGGCCACGCCACGCTGACCGTCGAGAGCGAGGGCGCGCCGGAGGTCGACCTGAACGAACTGATCGAGGTGGCCCGCGACTCGATGAGCGCGCGGATCTACAACCTCGCGAAGCGCCCCGACGAGGACCACATGACCTATCAGGCCCACGCGAACGCGAAGTTCGTCGAGGACTGCGTGCGCTCGATGGCCCAGGGCGTCGTCCGGGAGTTCCCGGACCTGCCCGACGAGGCCATCGTGACGATGAAGCAGTCCAACGACGAGTCGATCCACCAGCACAACGCCCACGCCGAGCGCCAGGTCGAGGTCGGCACCGTCCGCCGCGAACTGGCCGCGGACTTCGAGTAACGCGGCTCGTTTCTCACCTTCGGTTCCGACGTGCACTGCCTGGAGCGACCGCCGTATCCAGACCGTTTTGGTTTCAACCGTTGTGGTCACCGATATGGTTACCACATCGGTCACCGATCCAGTCACGAAACCGCTGTACGTAGCGGTATTCGACATTGCCACGCGGCCAGCGCGAGCGCGCGGCGCTTGCACGCGCCGCGGGCGAGCGTCCGGGGAAGGGCAGGCACTCAAAGCGTGCGCTGACGACCGTCAGCGCTCGCGCAAACTAGCGGGCTTGGACCGACGCGCGAGCTACGCGAGCGCGTCGTGGAGGACATTGAAAGGGCGCAGCGCGCCGCGCCAGCGGCGCGCAAGGGCTTTCTTTAGAAGGAAAGGGGTTCGGCCTCCTCCCACGTCGGCTGGAAGGTTTCGTGCACGTCAGCGGCGAACTCGGGGTCCTTGAGGTCGATCATGGCGAACGGTTCGTCGGCGTCGAGCGGGTTGGGCACCTGGATGCACACCTCGATGTCGTCGATGAGGTTGAACGTCCCGGAGATGGCGTCGGTGGTGCGGACGTTGAAGTCGGGGTGGTCCGACAGCGACCGGCGGTAGCGCTTGCCCACGGCCGGGGGGAGCGAGTCGACGAGGCCGGGGGTCATCAGCAGGTCGACCTCGACGCCGCGGGAGAGCGCCTCCTCCAGTTGCTCGGTGATCAGGACGCCCACCTCGCTGATGTCGAACTGCGGGGACTGGTGGGAGGCGACCATCACGACCCGCCGGTCGGCCGCCGAGAGGCGTTCGAGCAGGAGGTCGGTCGTCTCCTCCGGGCCGACCGCGGCGGTCCAGAACTGCTCCTCGACGGGTTCGGCGGCGTCGAGTTCGTCGCTCAGGTCGTCGACGATGCTCTCGTACTGCTCGGCCTTCTCGTCGAGTTCGCGCTTCTTGTCCTCCAGCAGGCGGTCGAGCGCGGTCGACGGCTCGACGGCGACGTACTTCTTCGGCCGGCTCGCCGTCTGGCTCCGGACGAGGTTGTACTGCTCGATGCTGTTCAGCACGTCGTAGATGCGGCCCATCGGCACGTCGCTGGCCCGTGACAACTCTTTGGCGGTTGTCGGTCCCGTGTTCAGCAGCGCACGGTACGCGCGCGCCTCGTACTCCGACAGCCCCAGGTCCCTCAAACTCGCCATACGTCCCGTTCTCAGGCTACAACACCATAAACGCACCGAAGGTTTGTAGGCTCGGTTACAGATGTGGCACGGGAATCCGGCGACGGCCGCGACGGCCGGCGACGACCAGCTGGCGGTCTACTGGACGCGCTCGGCGACGAGGGCAGCAAGTTCGTCCGGCGTCGTGGCCGGCTCCGAGACCGTCTCGGGGTCGGGGACGCCGCCCTCGACGACGTAGGCGCTGCCGCGCTCGTAGGCGTCGCCGGTAGCGTCCGGGACGACGACCTTCTCGTGGTCGGCCATCCGGAGCGCGGCGCGGTGGAGGTCCGACCTGGCGTCGTCGGCGACGGCGACCGTGAGTCCCCCCCGGCGGACGCGCGACGCGACGGCGGCGTAGTGGGCGACCTGCGGCCCGAACCGGTCGCTCGCGCCGGCGAAGGCCTCGACGGCCTCGCGGGCGGCCTCGCGGTAGCGCTCCGCGCCGGTCAGCGCGTGGAGGTCCAGCAGCGCGTCGGCGAACTCGACGTTGGCGTCCAGCGGGCGGAGCGGGCGGTCCAGCAGCGCCGGGCCGCTGGCCGGGCCGTCCGTGAACGACCCCGCCGAACGGAGGTCGTCGAGGACGTAGTCGGCGAGCCGTTCGGCGTCGGCGAGGGTGTCCGCGCCGAGCACCTGCCGGGCGGTCGAGAGCGCAGCGACGACGCGGGCGTGGTCCGCGAGCAGGCCGCGCTCGCCCGTTTCGTCGCCGTCGCGGTAGTGGACCACGCGGTCGCCGTCGACCAGTTCGGTCCGGAGGTGGTCGAGCGTACGCTCGGCGTACTGCCGGGCGCGCTCGTCGTCGGTGTAGGCGTGGAGCGTGAGCAGGCCGTCGACCGCGACCGCGTTCCAGTCGGCGAAGACCGTGTCGTCGACCGGGGGCGCGTCCGCGTCCTCGCGGTCGGTCGGGTCCAGCGTGTAGTACTCCGCGCTCGCCCCGGCCGACTGGCTGCCGGCGAACGCCTCGCCCGTCCACAGCGTGGTCGTCAGGTACTCCAGCGTGCGCTCGGCCGGCTCGCGGTACGACTCGTCGCCGGTGTAGAGGTAGCCGTTGGCGAACGCGCGCAGCAGGGCGGCGTTCGTGTCCAGCACCTTCTCGTACTGGATCCCGCTCCAGTCGGCCTCCGTGGCGTACCGGAAGAAGCCGCCGGCGTAGTCGTCGAGCAGGTTCGCGCTCACGGCCGAGAGCGAGCGCAGCGCCTGCTCGCGCTCCCGCTTCAGCGCGAACTCGACGGTGCGGGGCATCGGGAACTTCGCGTCGGTCCCCCACCCGCCGGCCGTCTCGTCGTAGGCGGCGCGAAGCTGGCCGACCATCCGCCCCTCCACGTCGTCGGTGAGTTCGCCCGCCGGCGTGTCGTTGCCCTGGACGGCGCGGGGGACGCTCCCCGCGCTCGTCCCCTTCGCGTCCCACGTCTTCCGCACGCTGTCTATCACCTGTCGCATCCCGTCGGGGCCGAGGTAGCCCGCCCCCGTCAGCACCTCGCCGTCCGGCGTGAGGAACACGGTCGAGGGGAACCCGCCCATGTTGTACCGCTCGCCGACCCGGGGGTGCCGGTCCACGTCGACCCGCACCGGGACGAACCCGTCGTTGACGTTCGCCGCGATGCGTGGCTCGGAGTACGTCGCCTCGTCCATCTCGTGGCAGTGCGTACACCAGGTCGCCGCCAGCGAGAGCAACACCGGCTTGCCGGCGCGGTCGGCCGCCTCGAACGCCGCCGGCCCCCACTCGCGCCACTCGACCCGCGTCGCCGCCGCGCTGTCGTCCATACCTCGGGGTAGGCGGCCCGCGGCGTAAGGCCTTCGCACCGGCCCTGCGGCCGTCGCGGCTGTATAAAGGGTTTTGAGGCCGGCCCGGGAAGGACGAGTATGATCTGGTGGCTGCTGGCGCTGCTGCTCATCCCGCTGCTCGACGCGCTGTTTCTCATCTACGTCGCCCTCGAACTGCTCGGTGCCGTCGAGACGGTCCTGCTCGTCGTGCTCACGGCGCTCGTGGGGATGTTGCTCGTCCGCGCCGAGGGGCGCCGCACGATGGCGAAGATCCAGCGCTCGCTCGCTCAGGGCGAACCGCCCACCGACGCCCTGCTCGACGGCGGCCTGCTCATCGCCGCCGGCGCGTTCCTCCTGACCCCCGGCCTCGTCACCGACGCCGTCGGCCTCCTGCTTGCGCTCCCGCCGACCCGCGCGCTGATACGGATGGCGCTCAAGCGCTGGGTCGTCACGCCGTACGTCGACGAGAAGACCGGCGGCTTCGCCACCGGCAACGTGTACACGTTCGGGTTCCCCGACGGCGACGCCGACCGGGAGCGCGACGGCCCCGACGACACCTACGATCTCGGCGACGACGCGTACGACGTGGACTTCGAGGACGACGACCGCTAACCGGACGACGGCGGCGTGGTGCAAGAAGGAAACGCTTAAAGGTTCCAACCGACAACGACTGAGTGCGTTCGGGGCCAATAGCTCAATCAGGTTGAGCGCTCGGCTGATAACCGGGAGGTTCGCGGTTCAAATCCGCGTTGGCCCATCTTCAATTTTACCGCTTTTCAGCCGAACTAAAGCGGCGTCTACAGCGTCGTAACCGTCCGTTTTCGGTCGTCTCAGCGAAAACGGAACCGGCCGATCTGAATCAGCCCGGAAGCACCTCTCCCGGTACCCCTCGCAGTCCCTCACTTCCCGTAGCCACGCGGAGGTGGTCCGCGTGACGCTCCGGTGTGAGTGCGGTGGGCCGGTGCGCGTCACGGAGGGCAGCGATCCCGACCGCGACGGCCGCCACTGGGAGGAGTACGAGTGCGAGATCTGCAGCCGCGTCGGGACCTACGAGTTCGGCGGCGGCGTCTCGGACCGTGTCAGCGGGTGCCTCACGAAGACGAGCGAGGTGCCGCTATGAGCAAGGCCGTCGAACAAGCGGCCGCAGAGCTGGAGCGCAAGCTCGGCGAACCCGACCGACTGACGTTCCCCGACGACTGGACCATGTCGGCATCCTGGCGGCGCGCCCAAGAGGAGGCTGACGCTGGCGGGCCAGTCTCGGCCGCTGAGCGGGTCGTGTTGCTCGGCGAGGGAGATCCCCACCGCGTGCTGTTCACCATCTACGACGGTACCCTGCGGGCCGAGTGCGACTGTGACGGCTACCACTACCGCGGCTGGTGCGCTCACGTCGCTTCGTGCTGGTGGCGGTGGGTCCGCTCGGACCTCGCAGTGACCGACCTAGACACCGGACAGACGCACCTCTCGCCGCCCTGGTGGCTCTCTGTCGGGGGTGAACGATGACGGTGCGACGCCGAACGCGGCGGCAGTCACGCGCGGGCACGCCCGAGAGCGCGCACGACACCCCCACCGCATCCCCTGGGGGGTGTGGTACCCACGTTGCGATCACGGGGGTCGGCCGCTCCCTGTCCCGTGGTTTTGCCGTGGTACCACCGCGGTACCAGAGTGGTACCATTCCTGTAAGCAAAGCTAAGAGAAACGGAGGGGTTCGCCGTGAGTAAGCAGATCCACGAGGAGGGCGACCGTCGTAAGCAGGTGAAGTTCCGCGTCGACGAGTCGAAGTGCGACGCACTCGACGAGGTAGCCGACGAACTCGACATCTCCCGCGCCCGGCTGCTCCGGGACGCCGTCGACGACATCCTCGACGAACACGGCGACGCCACCCGCGACGTGGGCGGCGAGTACTGGCCCGACCGTGAGGACCTGACCGAGCTGTACCGGGCCTGCCTCCGGCACGCCAACAAGAAGCTCATCCTGAACCTGCGGGTGAAAGGCGGAATGGTCGCCGAGGACACCCGGTACAACCGGAACGATCTGGTCGGGGCGCTCCGCCCGCTCGAAAAGCGCGGGTACGTCCGCATCCAGTGTAGCGGTGTCTTCGGGCGGAATCTCAACTCCGAGGTAGCTGTACGGGTCAAGCCGAAGTGCGCCGACCCGAAGCAGTGGAAGTACCGGAAGGTCGAAGACGAGAAGGGCCAGCGACAGGCCACGGGGGCGGATTAGCGTGCCAACCTGTCGCTCCTGCGGTGAGGAAGTCAGCTCGAAATACGCCCGTGTCTGCGGTGTCGATGGCGTGGTGACCGACTGCCCGTGGTGCAACTCCCAAGTACGGGACGGACAGCCCCCGAGTGGAACGCTCTACCACATCCGCGCCGAGGGCGTTTAACTTCCACCCTGCTGCATATCCTTTTCCTAGCCGGTTTCGGACAGCGCGGCGGTATGGCACTCAACATACCCCAACAGTACGTGCCTTCCGGCCTTCGCCGGGAGGACGGTATCGACCTCACAGACAGCGTTCTTGCGCCGTTGTTCGTCCTCGCGTCGTTCAGCGTCGGGGCGGTCGGGACGCTTCAGTTCTCCGACCCGCTGAACCTCGCGCTGTCGGACGCACTGTACGCGGCTCACGGCACCGAGATCACGTTCGCGTTCATCGTCAGCATGTCCGTCCTGGTGGTCGGGTGGCTCACCAACGAGAACACGCCTGAGGACTACACGGACATCGAGACGATCGTGATGCTCCTGGCGGTGCTGCTGAACGTCCTGACTGCGCTGGTTCCGGCCGTCAGCGTCGCCGTCGCCGACATGTGGTACATCGGTTGGTTCAGCGTGTTCCTCAACGGCGCGGCGTTCTACCTGATCGCCTACAAGTAAACCTGGATTCGGAGGATTCAGACCATGATAAACCGCTTTTCGACGTTCGTAGAAGAGAACGAAGACATCCTATTGGCGGCGTACGGCGGCGCATCGGCCGCGCTTGCGTTCGCTGCGACACTGCTGGCGCAAGTGGGGGGACTATGACAGCCCATCAGCCCATGCCCAAAGCTGAGAGGGGGAACCGATGACGCGGCGGATCGTCTCTCTCGCGCTCGTCGGGCTGCTGCTCGTCTCGTCGCTGGCGGGACCGGCGGCGGCCGCGGCGACCGCGCCGAGCGCGGACACCAGGAGTGCGGCGACGGCCTCGACGCCGACTGCGACGACGGCGACCGCGCAGGATAACACGTCAGCGGTCGACTACGCGATCGTCACGGCCGCGAGCGTCGGATGTGTCACGAACCCGGTGGGTTGCGCTTCCGGTGCGGCGTTGGCGAGCTATTCGACGGGTGTGACCGCTCAAGACACCAAGGTCAGCATTCACAGCATTGGTACCGGAGAGTACGAGAGCGCGTCGGCGTATTTCTCACTCTTTGGGAACTACTTGCAAGATACCGGAACGGTCGCGTCTATCGATGCTCGGAACGCAATCGCAACCGCGTACGAGCAGGGGAACACGACGACTCAAGCGGACCAGATGGCCCGGTCAGCAATCCGTGATTACTATTCCGTTCATCAAAAGAATCTTGTAAATTACCACAACAAGCAGGTGGCTCAACTCAATCAGGGCGCGGACATTGCACAGAGTTCCTCAGAGATAGATGACACGTTTATCTCCGGGCCGCCTGTGACCGACCACGGAGAGGACGACGAATACGATTCGTGGAATACGACTGCATTGGTCGATGTTCACGAGAACACGGGGACGCTGAACAACGGGACAGAGATCACGTATCTCGTCCCCGAATTTGCCGTTCAGTTTGACGACAATTCGTTCGATGAGGTCGTTAATATCCGGTTCCGTCTTGACCCCCTGTCCGATAAGTACACAGTCACGGACGACGGGCGGATTCGGTTCGATGCTAACGACGTTGCGAAGTTCGAGAACGTTGGTTCGGAAAATAAGAGTGCGGACATTATGGGTTACATCGAAGTTGAGCCGGTTATGACCGTCCAGTCCGTAACCGGGTCGGGCCTTCAATCGGCGACTGTGTACGATTTCGAGCAGTGGTATGAAACCAGCCAAGAAATCCAGACACAGGCGTCAACGGTCGCAGGAAACTACGTCAGCGGGTTCTCCGAAGACATCTACACCGCGCTCGACAACGGGGAGATCTCCGTCTCCGACCTTCGCGGGATCGACGGCCAAGCGCGTCATCTCATCGGCGACGACGACGCGAACGTGACGAGTGACCGCTACGAGACCGCGGCGCTGACCCTGCTCGGCATCGCCCAACCCAACGCGTCACAGACTTCTACGATGGTCGTAGAGTACAGCGGTTATACTGACCGAACCCGGAATGCGACGACCGGCGAGTGGGAGTACACCGGGTACGTCGAGAACCGGACGTATCAGGGCCTCCTATTCGCTCAGAACGTTCCGACTGGCGGGTTCTCGACGGGAACGACGTACAACACGACGACTCTCGGCGGAACCGTCGTCATGGCCAACGAGACAGCCGGTTCGCAGGAACGCTTTGAGAAGGGCGAATTTGTAATCAAATCGATGTTTGATGAGTCCGGCAACTCGGTCAACAAGACGGACTACGACGAACCGCAGTACGATTCCTACAATTCGACTGAGTACATCACCTACATCAACAAGTCGACGGGAGCATGGGAAGATGCCCTGAGCGAAGAAGAATCGGGACCGTCCGCGGGCGGCGGAGGGGCGTCGATCGAACTCCCTGACGGGTTCAACGCCGGGAGCATCTTCGGCGGGGTGGCAATCATGGCCGTCGCCGCCGGAGCCGTCGTCTTAGTCGTCCTGCGAGGCTAACCCATGCGCCGTATTCTTTCCGCGCTGCTGCTGGTGACAGCGGTGGCTCTGGCGATGGGCATGGGCACGTGGGCCGCGGTCGAGCCGGTGGCCGCGCAGGAAAATCAGAGCTCCAATCAGACGACCGCCGCGCCGCCGTCGACGCCGAACGGGACGCTGGCGCTCTCGGACGCGGCACGTATCACCGACTGGGAGTTTCAGAACGACACGGTTCACGTCACGGTCGAACTGGAGATCTCCCGGACAGTGGTCATCACAGACGGCATGGCCGGGGTGAACACCACTGGAGCGACCCGGCCACCGTCGCAGTCGTGGGACCTCTCCCGCGGTACGCATGAACTGACGATGCCGGTCGAGCATGTCCGCGGCGGGTCGTCCGTGACGGTCGCCACCGCGGGCGGCTCCTACCGACTCAGCAACGCGATGGACCCACCGGACGATGAAGCCAACCCCTTCGAGACGTTCGGCGGAGAGTCCGGTCTGTTCTGGGGAGTCGGCATGACCGTCATCGTGGCCGCACTGGCCGCGTGGTACACGATCCGCACCGAGGCGAGCGGGGTGGTCGAGGCATGACCGACACCAGCGGGACGTTTCAGAACTGGCGCGACCGTCTCACCTTTATCATCGCGGAAGCACAGCTACTCGTCGCCGGCCTCCTGGTGTCGGTCGGGATCGTCCTCCTGTGGTACAAACCCACCGTGCCGGGTATCCCGCCGGTCGCAGGCGGAATGTTCGCCGCGCTGCTGTTGCTCGGCCCCCCGCTGTTCGGTCTGTTCGTAAGTGGGGCGCGGTGGCTCCGACGGCGCAACATGGTCGAGGTGTACCACATCAACGGAGTCGACGACACCCGCCGAAAGCTGTACGTCGCTCCCGAACTGTGGGATGAGAAAACCGTCGAAGGGCCGAGCCCGTACGTGTGCAACGACGGCGACGCCTACGAAGTCCGCGAGTTCACCCACCACGACGACGCCGATCAGCTCGTCGTCCGCGGGTGCTACTTCAGTCAACTCGCCGACTCCAAACTCGTCACCACGAAGGCGATGCTGGAGGACATTCACGGCGACCTCGTCGACGCGTTCCTTGAGTACAACCGGCTCCGGGGTCGCATCTCCAAGATGGGGCTGGAGATACAGCGGGACGTAGTGAACGAGGAAGCCGAGGCCGACGAGCGCGGGTTGATGCACCCGCGGACGGCCGTGAAGGACCACTTCGAGGACGCCAAGCAGGACGCCGAGGAGCGCGACGTAGACGAAATCAAGGACGTGACTGAGTACGTCGAAGAGTACACCGAAGCCCACGGCCCGAGGACACCTGTGGCGGCGGACGACTCGACGAACCAGGCGGCAACCGACGGAGGGACCGACCGATGAGCGACGAACAGGACAACTACACGGTCGGCGGCTTTCGGGAGTACCAGGACGGCAACCGCGAGCGCGACCCCGAGGAGGTACTCCCACACACCGGGTTCGTCCGAGACGAGAAGGTCGACCGTCAGTTAGCCATGCGGGCAGTCCACCACGACCCAGAGAAGTGGGATGGGAAGGCCGCGGCCGACTACCTCCAGGTGCAGAAGAACCGTGACATCCTCCGGGCCGAAGGGAGCGACACCGCGCGGAACGCCTTGGAGAACGGTGATACAGTCACACTGAAGCACTACATCGGCGACCCATCCCAGCAGGCCGACATGGCGGGCATCAAAACGGTGACGCGGCTCCAGGAGATCGTTGCCGGCCCCGCCCCGGTCATCGTCGTGTTGGGCGAGATGGGTGCGGGGAAATCCGACTTCGCGGGACTTCTCGGCCAGCTCCGACAGCGGTGGGTCGACGGGAACCTCCTCGTCGGGTCGAACATCCGGACGCTGGACCGCAACGACGACTGGGTTCGGGAGGGCGGGAGCGTCGACGACGGCTGGATACCGAACTATCCGCTGCTGACCAAGTGGGTCGCACAGGACGGTGACCCCGTCGAGAACCCCCAGCAGCCGAAGCTGTTCATCGGCGACGAGTTCAGCAGCGCGGCCAGTGGCTCCGGCGAGCAAGGGCACAAGGTCCGGAAGTTGATGGGGCCGCTGGTGTTCAAGATCCGCAAGTACGGCGGGGCGCTCATCTACATCGGCCACGACGAGAGTTCGATTCACCCGCTCCTCTGGCGCGTCGGCACGATCATCAAGAAGCAGTCCAAGAAGAAAGCCGTCGTCGCGGACCGCATTTCGGGCGGGAAGCTCGTCGACGTCGACCCGCGGCCGCTCGAAGGCATCCCGCCGACTGATTGGAACATGGCGACCGAAGAGGCGTCAGATTGGTCCTGGGAAGCGCCGAGCGGCGAGGAGAAGGACGGCGAGGCGGTCGCCGAGGAGGACGTGAAGCGGGTGGCCATGTGGACGATGAAGGCGTGTCGGGACCGGGGGATGTCGCCGTACGAAATCGAGGATTTCGTGCCGTACACGCGCACTACCGTCAAGAACTGGCTCGACGACTACCAGGACGGTGGCGAGAAACGCGAGTGGGTTTCGACGGTGGAGCAGGTGATCGCATGAGAGCGTCGGGTTCGAAAGTTCGAAAGCGAAAGCAACCCCCCTTTAGCCCATACGTCGCCCGACACCCTGGCGGGCGTCGGACGACCCCGATGGGCGCGCCGTCGGCGCGGCGGCGGAGTAGTATATATATCGGCGCGCGAAGCGCGTGGTCCGCGTGAGTCGGAATCGGTCGCACCGGGCGAACCGGTTCGGGACGCTTGCCGAGCGGCATCTCGCGGAGGAGTACCGCCTCGAACTTGACCGATGCAGCTGGCACGACGCCCGCGATAGCGACGGGCGGCCGTGGGAGCTGAAGGCCGCGATGATCGAACATTCGAACGGCCAGCCCGGCACGTTCAAACTGTACAAGCAGTATCACGGGAGGCTCCGGGACCACGACGGGATGTACGCGTTCGCGGCGTACAAGCCGTGGGGGCGTGGGATTCGGGTTCTCAAGTCGAAAGCGGTTCACTCCTCGAAGTTACCGATACTTCGGTGGCACGGTGGCGGCGATCATCGAGATACGAAGCAGGCGAAAGTTGCGATTGATACGGTATTTTAGTCGGTAAGGAATGCCGGCAATATGGTTTCTACCGCCATTTTTCGTGCATAGTCACACCTAATGGACCGATCTCATCTCTTGTGATGCTACTATCAATTCGATTCCACCGAATCATCCCAAATCCGTTCGCGTCTCTGAATTTCAGTAGATGGAATTTTATCGTTTTGGACTCGTCACTGGGATGATCATATTCTGCAAAACTCCATTGGCTATCCACAGCGATATCGAGCTGTATTGTTTCGTCGGCTTCTATACCTCCCGTTATTCTCCGAATGTTGATGTAGTTATAGAACTCCTGCGCATCTTCTACATTCTCAGCTAATACCGCACTACAGTGCAGAACCTCCGACTTGTTGTCTCCCCGAGCAAAGGCCCGGTTTGACTGTCGCTCAGCACCTGCAAAGACGGGCGGCTCTTTGGATTCCCACCCATCCCCTGGCAGCTCGGACATATTAAGAACCAATTCTTCAGGGGCTTTTTCGATAGGTACCGAATCGTCCCCTTCCGTAGCGAATCGCGACTCTGTTGCAGTTGTAGCCTCTGTCCCCTGTGTTTCTGTGGTCTGGTCTTCAGTAGTCTGGTCAGCTTCAGCCGACGTGTTCTCAGGTTCCGTAGTTTCATCACCAGCACTATCTCGGCCCCCGCTTGAACAGCCAGCCAAGGCTACTACCGTACCAGAACCAACAATTGCTACAACCCGTCTCCGAGAAATCAGTGAGTGATCAGCCACGGTGACAGAGAACACTTGGAGCAGAAACCAAAAATCTTTGATTTAGTTACATAAGATGGGTCCGAACAGGGTTTCATCTGTTTTTGTTTCCTACAGAAGCGCGCAGAGTCCCTACACTACGTCTTTCGGGTGTTCCGCGCCATGGTCGACAAGTTCGGCGTCAAACGAAACGAGAGTAGCGTCGACGGCGTCGGCCGCGGCGAGAACGAGGGCATCCATCGGGTAGAGGAGCATCTCGGACTGGAGCCGGTTGGCCTCCATCATATCGGAGGCGTCGGGAAACGTGACCGTGACGCGGGAGGTGATCCGGTTCTCGATCTGCTCGATCCGGTCGCGCTCGAACTGCTTTTTCTTCGTGAGGACGCTACGGAGTTCCATCAGGTTCAGCACGGAGACGTACGTCTCGTCGGCTTCGTTGAGGAGCTTCACCGCGTCGTCGGACCGCTCCGTGTCACGGGTGACGGCGGCGACGAGAACGTTCGTATCCAGAAGGAGTCTCATAGCCGCTCGCGGACATCACGGACTTCCTCGACGGAGTCGACCTCGACATCTACTGCCAGCTCGTCGAGTGCGTCACCGAGCGGGAGACTCGGATCGTCCTCGGGGTCCTCGGCCATGAACTCGGTGAAGTCGTCCGTGGTGAGGCTCATACCGGCTGATTGGATTGCTGTTTGGAAAAGCCTGCTGGTGGTATGACCCGAGTGGTAAGTGGATGGACGAACTGAGTAATTTCGAACCCGAGAACGTTAGAAGAGACTGACTGACTGTGGTCGATAAACGGGTACATTTCTATCAGTGGTTGCACAACCATTATTATCAGACGGTTCGCTGTAGCTGTCGATGGCCGAGTCCATCCCGTCACTCGTTGCATTTGTGTGCGTGTACGGACTCATCGTGTTCATTCACGAGTTCGGCCACTATAGTGTCGGACGCTTGCTTGTCGGGATTCCGAGATCTGACATCAGGATCGTTCTTCTCGATTTCCCCCAGCACGTTGCATTACGTGACGGAGACGATTGGGTGAAACCACACGAACAGCCTCGATATGGCGAAGCATATTCCGAATACAACGCTGAGAGAGCACAATTCCAACACATCGATCTATACATCGCTGGGGGATTGATAGGGCAGACAGTCGGGGTTGCAGTGATCGGAGGACTCTGTCTCGTTGTCGGCGAACGGCTCTGGGCCGAACTGTTCGTCGAACTATCGATTCTCCTATCCGGCTCGTACTTTCTCTTCGATATTGGATCGTATCTCAGTTCCTCTCGGAAACGCGGATACACTGGCGACTTTTCAGCACTCTGGATGTACTCCCCTGCTGGCATCATTATGGTCATTTCCTTCTTCGTTCTCGTCCACGGGAGTCTCTACTTTCTGTTGTGAGCGAATGTGAACGGTGAATACCGACGTGGCCAGCCGCAATGCACGTTCAGTACGTCCTTCACCGGTGTCTCTCAACTGCGTGTTTGTACAGAAACGTGAGAGTAGAGCCGTATCTCAGGAGATGCTAGCCACGATGGTGGTAAGTGGAGAGGGCATGCTCCCCATTCCGATAACCGTTTCATTCGTTTGCTGAAAGGGGGGAGTGAGTAATACTCCTCGTCCCCCTGTATGACACTCTATACTCTCTCATATGGTTGGAACAGAAATATATACTAATCCAGAGTCGCCATCCTGTGGTGAAATGGATTCAAGATGGTCCCGCCGTGAAATACTTGGTACTTTAACAGCAGGATCCCTGATTGGTCTGGCCGGTTGTAATTCCATCACAGCACGCTTAGACCGCGGCAGTCGGACGAACACTGTTAAAAAAATCTACCAACCAGGCGACCTCTCGGCAACGATCTCGCTGGAGGAGGGCCAGGCAGTATCTCGGAAGACAATAGATGGGGCATCGGTGAGAGTCCCGCACCGATCCGTATCATCGCTCTTCCATAGGGAGACCGGTGAAGAACTTCCATTACGAGATGAAGACGCACCAGGCGCACTTTCGAACGTAAGTGTCGGGTACGCTGACGGGATCGGAGCCCCAGCTAGCGGCACGTATGTCTGTGCCATCGTGCCATTAATGCCGCCGATGGATGGACAGATTGAGACCGATCCGAAAGCAAAACGGAAACTCGAAACGTTTGGGGAGTCCGGTTCGTATAAACCTATTAGTGAGAACCCGTACCCGATCAAGGATGCGGTTGAACTACTAGAAACTGCCCGGGAAAACTTTGGTACGACACCAAAAGGATATAATGGGTATCCACTTGGTCAAGCTGGCTATCCTATCCCGGCATCATACCTCTATTTCCGTACCGATGGTGCAGGGTCGCAACATATCGGTGTAGAGGGAGCACCAGATCCTCCAATCGATGGCGAGGTGATCTATGTCCCCGGGAATAAGTTATTTGAACTCGTGACAGTCGAACTGGTTCGTGCGCGCACTGTAAAATCCCTCTCCGAAAGCAAACGCGAGGAGTACATATCACGCTTGACCGCTCTCCTCCCGGCAGTCTACAGCGAATATGGCCTGATGTTTCAGGGACGGGAACTGACTGCTCAGGAAGACGAATTCATCGACAGTATTACCGACGAAGTGCTTGGTGAGATAGGAACCAGTGCTTCTCGAGTCGCAGAGCGTGTCACTGAAGCGATCTCCGATGAGGTTGGAGGAGATTATGAATGGGAAGTCAGCGAAGTTTCCGAGGAAGCAACCGTTGAGGACCCGACTATCACCGCCACATGGTTCCTGACTGGCGAGTCAGAAATAGACATAAGTGATGATGAAGCCCAGTTTGAACCAATAGAGGACGCACTTCCGGCTGGTGCTTCCCCGGTGTTTGATCTCTCCGTTTCAGTACCGTTCTCGTGTACGACGATGCTCGAACTGACTGACCAATTTCTGGTCGGGTCCGATGTCAGGACGGACAGACGACTGCGAAATGCCCAGATTGATCTAAACTATAAGTCCTGAGCTAGAAACGAAGATGTTTGAAAGGTAACTACACGGTACCTATCAATTGCGTGTTTTTGTAGAAACGTGCAACCACCGCGGCCCACAGCCCACGAACCCCCGCTATTCCGCCGTTCTGAGTGAGTCGGTCGACTGGTCCGGTGGAACGAAGTGCACGTAACTCAAGAAAAGTGCGAAGCGCCATGCGTACTGAACGCAATAGAGACGGGAGCTGGAACGTGTGGATGAGTCGGGAGGAGTACCGCGAGCTACCCCGAGCGGCGGACACCTTCGAGCACGAGATCGCCGTGCGGTTGATGGGCGACTGTGGGCTCCGGGTCGCGGAGGTGCTCGACGTGCGGCCCGAGCACATCGACCGGATGAGCGACGGGCGGCACTACGAGCTGGAGGTAGTCGGCGGGAAGGACACCACCGGCGAGTACGAGGGGGGCAAGCACCGCGAGACGTGGCTCCCCGTCGAGTTCGAGGCGGTCATCAATCGTTACGTCCAGGAGCGTGGGCTCGCCGACGACGAGGCGCTGATCGACCGCTCGAAGCGGACCGTGCAGTACTGGGTGGAGGAGGCCGCGGCTGATGCGGCGGCGGCGACCGGCGACGACGATTACCGGCGGCTGTCGACGCACGACCTTCGGCGCTGCTGGGCGAACCACCTGCTCGTCGAGGAGAACGTGAGTCCGCGGATCGTGATGGCGCTCGGTGGGTGGTCGTCGTACGATGCGATAGAGCCATATCTGGCTGCTCCTACGGAGGAGAACATCATTGACACTATGGCAGTAACTGAGCTCTGAACCAACCGATACCGTGGTTACTCTCCGGCACGTTCCGCCTGAAGGGTCAGTTCTCCTCGTTCGGTGAGTGAATATACCTTTCTTCGACCGTCCTCTCTACTCTCCACGTAACCGGCTTCTTCCAGTTCTTGAAGATGCTCGTACACGGTAGGGCCTTGCTTTCCAAGATCTTTGGCGAGAGCGTAGCCGTGGCGGGGTTCTTCATCTAATAGAGAGAGAATCCTACGCTTTGCATCAGTCAACGTCAGCCCCATCTCCTTCAGGGTTGGAATGGGTTGCTGATAAGCGATGGATACCCGAATACCTATGCATAGGCGTACAGCTATGTATTGGTGAGAATGGTGAAACGGTCAAGTACCCCAGGTGGTAAACTGGATACCAATCAAATGTATCTCGTCGATTTGAGCCGGGTGGTATCTGCAGCCGACTCACAGAACGAGGTTCTTGAGAAGACGCGGGGGGTCTGGGATGGGATCTATGATCGAATGGAGCCGACTGAAACACTGTGGGTCGTTGCTCCAAATGACTACCGCGATGGACGTTTCTGGCCAATTTCGATGGCAGTATCGGATTATGCCCGGCAAGAAAGCTCTCTTACCCTGAAGAACACGATCACGGTCCATCAGTGGAACGAACGCGGCGCCGACATGGAATCGGCGTACGATGAGATCCTGCTTTTGGTTAAAGACAAGAGGCAGTATCAGTTCCACAAGGACGAAATCCGAGTTGCCCACGTGTACGAGGGGAACGAATGGGGCGGTGAGCGAAAAGAGGGAAATAGCGCCTACCATGATACGGAGGTTCGACGTTATAATCCCGACGGGAAGGATCCGGGGAACGTATGGCTGGAGGAGAACCGAACTTTGACTAACAACCAAGAGGTCGACGAAACCGCGTCGATCCCATTGGAAGAAGCTATTCGTCGATGTGTACTCGTGGGCTCCACTGAGGGTGAGACTGTTCATACCCTCTGGGTGAATGACTTTGAGAGCGTTATCACGGGGGAGAACCGGCAGGTCAACCAGCTCGAACCGGAGGAGGTTCAGGTGATACAAAATGACTGATCTGGATTCTTTCGACAATCTGGAAGTCCACTGGGAGTCGAGCGAGGACATGAGTGCAGTTGACGACGGAAGCGTTCAATCGGTCATCACATCACCGCCGTACTGGGATCTGAAGGACTACGGGCACGAAGATCAAATCGGGACCTCCGACGAGTCTTACGAGAAATACCACGACCGAATGGAAGCGGTCTGGAGTGAGTGTTATGACGTACTCTCCGACGACGGGACCATGTGGATCGTCGTTGATACAGTAATGGAACGTGGGGATCTCCAGCTCCTTCCATACCACATCGCTCAGCGAGCAGAAGATATCGGATTCGTCCTACAGGATTTCGTCACCTGGTACAAGCCCACCGCCATCGCGGGGATGACGGATCGGAACGTCGTCAACAAGAAAGAGTACGTCGTTTATCTCTCGAAGAACCGGGATCACAAGTTCAGAGAAGACGGGGTAGAAAATGGGCTTGAAGACCCGGCCATATCGGAAGAGCACCGACTCGGGAACGTATGGCGACATCCCGTGAAACGCGGTTCAGTGGGTCAGAATGTTCTTCACAAGGCGCCGTATCCTGCTTCCCTGATCAACCGTATCGTCGAAATTTCCACAGATCCAGGTGACACTGTCCTCGATCCGTTCTTCGGTAGTGGCACTACTGCCGCTTCCGCACTTGGCCTTGACCGCGCCTGTATCGGATACGAGTTGAACGAGGAGTTCGAGTCGGTGATAGCTGAGCGGCTCGCCTCTTTACAGCAGCGATCACTCACCGAATTCTAAGTCCCAGTTTTTTGCCTGAGACGGCCACTCGGGAATCCGAAGCAGGAAGTGATGAGTGACTACCTTGGATATACAGAGATATTTGCCTATGCATAGGTATTCGCGGATTTATTCGTTATCCCACCGCCGTGTCCGGGATTCTATGTGGCTGATAAGAACCCTTGGACTGACGATCTCGGATTCACCGATTTAGGAACTGAAGAACGCGAGCAGACGTTAGAGGAAATCAAGGATCTAATCAAGACCCTCGGCAACGAACACCCTGAAATCTTCGAAGGCCGGGATATCGACGCTGGCGACTACCAACGCGAATTGAAGGACGCCGTTTTCTCTTTGGGCGGGACGTTTCGGCAATCTCACGGCGCGGATAACGAGGATATCGTCCGAGACGTTTTCCTCGAACCAGCGGCGGAGCAGGGATACCTCACCTTCGACGATCAGCGCGGTAGCGAACGTATCGATTTCAAAGGCCGTATCGAGAGTACCGGAGACGTGTTTGCGATGGACGTGAAGGGCGGTGAAGGCCAAAGTATCGGTCACCTGCTTGTGCCGGAGAACACGGATTCCCTGATGCTGTGGAGCGAACGGAACGCCCGAAACACCAAATCGCCAGCGTCGCGGTTGAACGAAGTCATCAACCGAGCTGTCCGGTGGGGTCTGAACCAAGCCGAGGATCCGCAGTTCATGATCATCCGCGACCCGCCGGCAGGCGCCCGAACTGAGAACGGTCGCGTCATCCCAGACCTGGTAGTGTTCCCTACCGAATATCCGTCGCCTGCGAATCCCGATCCCGAAATGCCCACTTTCGATGACCTCCATTTCGCCGAAATTCTATTCGAGGTGACGACGGGCATCGGAGATCTCGAAGAAGATCAGTGTTTGAAACACATCTGGTGGCACGAAATGGAGTACGAGGACCGCGATGGCGGGAAGATCGAGAAAAACATCTACAACGCATACGACGAGAGTATTCAACTACAGACACACAGTATCGACTATTCCAGGATTTCAGACGTTGAATCGGGCTAATTGCAATTAACCAGCCCACAAAGAGTAATCAGCGTTGACCGCTCCTGACAAGTGAAATCACAATTGCCAGTATCACCGTGATAAAAATAGCCGGCTGAATAGCATTAGCGATTGCATTGATACCCGCTCGGGAAGCAGCGATCATATTGAATTCGGGATTTGTCATCTGTTGAGTCATAACAAAGAGCAGAATAAACGCAGGAATAAGCCCAATTAGCGTTATAATCGCACCAGCATCCTCGAATGCCTGTCCAAATCCCATATTTGGTTCATACACGTTACAGGTAATAAATCGTTCACCGTGAAAACCAGAGAGTCGAGTGCCGACTCGGTCCAGAAGTGGGCTCGACTCGGAGGAGCCACCCTCCGGCCCCGCTGTCCATACTGGGGGGTCAAAAGGTTTCTCGACTGTCGGGATAATTCCTCCAAGTGTAGAATGCTATGCTCGCAAGATTTGGTTCCGTTGGTGAGGAGAGACTACAGTAAGTCGCTATCTTCGTCGACGATCTCCTCATCCCACTCCAAAACAGCTCTCTGGACTGCGAACTTTCGTTCAGTTATATTCATGACTCGGTTTTCTAATTGGTCGATGTAGTCTTCCAATTCATCTTCATCCTGAATAACAAAGTATCCTTTAGTGGAGGCAGCCACGGGGAGGTAGTCATCCATAACCAATTCACGTATTATTGCTCTCGTAGAAGGGAAAGAACCGATGTCATCCACACCGATTTCTTCATTGATTTCGCGGGATGAGATAGGGTTGTCCTCACCTTTGTGATTTAGGAGGATCTGCTTGACTTGTTCTTTTACTGCGGGGTCATCTGCCATAGTACAAATGACTCTCCCCCGGGCACTTAATAATCTAGTACCGAATTGACAGAAAGATAGTTAACGGCCCAGTTGGCAAGCGTAGTAATGCGATTTCAGTTCATTCTCTAAAACTACTGCTAAATTCTGTCTACCGGCTTCTCGTGCCTGTTCAATGGCCTGGACAAGCGTTTCATCTAATTCTGCATCAGCCTCGGTGTCATATTCCCTGTCGGTCGGAAGATCAGTAATCGTGGTACTTTCGTTGACGGATTCTGTGGTTGCCATGCTGGCGTCTATGAGGTCCTCCTATCTAGTTTTTTCGGCGCAGGACCCCCCATAGCACAAATTGAAGTGTTTCCAGGCAAACTGATTTTGCTCTTGGAGTCTCGACTACAGCAACGCGACCTGCGGGCGCGGCAGCCCACGTGCATCCAGCTCGCCATCAAGGAACTCCTCGCCCTTCGTCGTGATCTCGTAGTGTCCCCAGTTCTTGCTAACCGGCGCGGCGAGTTCGGCCCGTACCAGCATGATACATCGTTCTCTCACCCGTCCCGTCGACGCGTATAACGAGACTTCGCGAGCGATGTAGGAGGGCGACGCCATGTCTTCATTGCGGAGGATTTCAAGCGTGCGCTCATCGAGGGGGCACATCCAGGTAGCGGCGTGTCGTGTGGTCATCTTATCTTAGATATCGCCAGTTTCGGATGCTGTTGGCCCGTTATTCTCGCCGTTGCCGTTGATGTAGGCTTCCTCCTCTGCATTGTACTCGCCGTCGAGGTACGCCTCGCCTTCGTCAGTCATTCCGTACACTCCATTTCCGAGGGGGAGAAGTAGACCCTTCTCTGCGAGTTTTCGGCACCGTCGAGATACGTGCGAGTTGGAGACGTGGATAATATCGCTATTGGCTAATTCCCCCACAGAGGCGGATTCACCTTCTGTCTCGCGGATATACTCCAATATACGGTCATCCCATACTGTCATCCACGTCCCGGAATGTCGCATTACCTGTGCTTCTACACTTGTTCCCCTATCAGTTGTCTATTCGGATTTTAGGGTCCAGTTTCCCCTATTCACCTCACCATAACATATATGCAGAATGACCCCGTTTGTGCGAGTGGAGCCGCCGACTCGGTCCAGATGTCGCTCGCCGGTTTCGTCGTGCCGGGCGATGCTGGCACATCGCCCGGCTTAGTGCGGCTCCGTGGAGAAACCGCTATGTCGCAATCAAGCAACGCGGGCACGAAGGCCCGCACGACCCGAGAAGAGTCGTCTCCCAATAAATCCGACGCCGCGCGGACGGTGCTCATCAACCCCGAGTCCGAGCGCGACGCGTTCCACCGCGGGCTCGGCTGTGCCAGCAAGGCCAGCGGCCCCACCCGCTCGGTCTCCCTGTCGTGGGCGCGAGAGCAGGGCCTCGACGCCTGCGGCAACTGCGCGCCCGATCTCGCCCGCGAAGTCGTCACCGACGGCGGCCGCGTCGTCGAGTCCCCCGCCGACGGCGTCGACGACCTCGCCTTCGAGTACGTCCACGACCCCCACGACCCCGAGGCGTTCCTCGTCCGCTGCACCACCTGCGGCGAAATCGACGAGTGCTCCGACCGCGGCGACGCCCACAGCCGGGCCGACACCCACGGCCTGAACTGCTCGGCCACCGGCGTCACGCCCGTCTCCTCGAAGCGCGTCGCCACCGACGGCGGCCGCGATATCTACGGCTGCGACACGCCCGACTGTGACGGCGAGAAGGAAGTCGTCACCCCCGACGGCTACGTCTGCCAAACCTGTGCGGACCAGCTCGCCGCCGAGTACGAGGACGAAGATCCGCGGCTCCTCACCGACGGCGGTGAACCTGCCGAGGAGTGCGATCACGAGGTGAGGTACCTGGAGGACTTCCGGGAGCCGTCTTACGGGGATTCTCACAATGGGCGGGGAGATCTCAGTCTCGAAGCAGACTGCGCTGCGTGCGGGACGGCCGTTCTTATCGACGCGAAGGTGAACGAGGTGATGGAATTTTGAACGAGTCTTCCAGCAGCGGTCAACCCGAGGACCAGTCGATCAACCCGCTCGACCTGCCGTCGTACTGTGACCCCGCGGTCATCCAGACCAAGGCCCGGTCCAACGGCCAGGAAGTCACGGAGAAGGTGGGCGTCGCCAACGTCGACGTACTCGATTCCGGTGCTGCCCGCGTCCGCCAGTGGGACGGCCGCACGAAGGTCGTCCCCGAGTGGCGCTGGTGTACGGTCATCTACCTCCGGACCGAGAGCTACGACAAGAGCCCGGAGGACGCCGAAAACCAGTACCTCCACGCCGAGCGCGTCGTCCAGTCCGACCGCGAGCACGTCCCCGTCGACACCACGCCCACCCGCGAGGAGGTGACGGCATGAGCGACGCCGACGCGACCCGCGAGACGAAGACCTTCCACCGCGCGGTGTGTCCCTCCTGTGACACCGAGAACGGGCTGAACCGCCCGTCAACGCTTCGCGTCCGGGCGAAGGTCGACCGCAAGATCCACAACAACAAGCATCACAGCGGCGCGCCCGTCGCCGAAGTCGAGACCTTCGACGCCGAGGCGATCGGGGCCGTGCCCACCGACGCGCCGCCCCTGCCGGGCGAGGAGGTGGACGCATGAGCCGCGCCGTCGACGCCGACGACCGGACCGACGACCTCGCCGCCGACGCCGACGAGGATCCCGCCGTCAGCATCCTCACGAACGGCGACCCCATCCGGTCGCTGACCGAACTGCTCGACCCCGTCGCCGACGAGTTCCGAGTGCGGTTCGACGAGGACGGCATCCACACGCGGGCCGTCGACCCGGCCAACGTCGCGCTGGTCGACCTGACCGCCCACGCCCAGGGCTTCGACCGGTTCGATGTCCACGAACCCACGACGTTCGGCCTGTCGCTCCCGGCCTTCGAGAACGCCGTGACGTGGGCGCGCAAGCGCGGCGGCGACGGCGACCCCGTCGCCATCGACGTGTTCGACGACCCGGCCCGCATGCGTGTCCGGGTGACTCGCCCCGACCAGGAGATCACCCGCGTCACGGAGTGGTTCGGCGTCGACCCCGACATGCTCCGGGAGGATCCCCACATCCCGACGGATCTCACGCTCCCCTGCCGCGCGGACCCGAGCGTGAAGGCGTTCAACCAGGGCATCAAGGCCGTCGAGAGCAACCACGACCACGCCTTTGTCACCCGCGACGACTCGACGTTCGTACTCGGGAGTCAGGCGGGCGGCGATACGACGCCCTCCGACGACGAGGACGGGCGGACCGACCCCGAGGACGCCGTGATGTTCGCCAACTGCGCGTGGGCCGAGACCGACGACGTGGAACCGTTCTCGACGGTGTTCAGCCTCGACTACCTGACGGACATCGCAACCGGCATCAAGCGCGGGAAGGCCGACCGGCTCCTCGTGAAGTGGGGCGACGAGTTCCCCGCGAAGTTCGAGATCGAACACGACGACTGGGGGTTCGAGGCGACGTACATGCTCGCCCCGCGAATCAAGAAGGACGACCAGGAGGGATCTGCGTGACGCTGAGCGCGTTCCCCTACATCGGCGGTAAGACCCGATTGGCGGACTGGATTACCGACCACTTGCCGCCGCACACTACATACGTCGAACCGTTCGGCGGCTCCGGGGCGGTGCTGCTGAACAAGCCCCGAAGCAAAGTCGAGGTGTTCAACGACAAGGATGACGACGTGGTGACGTTCTTCCGGGTTGTACGCCAGCGCCCGGAGGAGCTGGCCGACTGGTGCCGGATGACGCCGTTCTCCGAACAGCTCCACGGTGAGTGGGCTGATCAGTTCTTCGGCGGTGACCGCCCTGACGACGAACTCAAGCACGCCGGGCGGTGGCTGTTCCTCCGCTACAGCCAGTACGCTTCGAAGGTATCGGGGAAGAGCGGCTTCAAGCGTGAGAGTCCAAACTACGAGACTGGCAGTAAGAACGCACGAAATTGGGCCAACGTCCCTGTCCGGATTGACCAGGTAGCCGACCGCTTCCGCGGCGTCTCCGTGGTCAACGAGGACTATCAGAGGATCATCGAACGGTACGACTCCGACGAGACGGTGTACTACCTTGACCCTCCGTACTTCGGGAACGAAGATCTCTATCGGGAGGCTGCGGATCACGCTGCCCTCGAGCAGACGCTCCGGGACATCGACGGCTACGCAATCGTCAGTTACTCCGAGATCCCGCCGGGGCTGTACGAGGACTGGCACACCGTCGAGAGGACGACCCACCACTCCGCTGCGGGCAACGGCAAGGAGGCCGAGGAGCGGCTCCTGATGAACTTCGACCCGGAGACGGTCGAACCGTGGGTACCAGCACAGCAGACGGCGGCGAGTGAATGGGGGTCGGAAGCGTGACCGACGACCTCGAACCCATCACGCCGGAGGCCGCGCTGGAGTACTATCTCGACGACCGCCGGTACGACCTCGCCGACTCGACGTACCGGAGCCACGAGGCCCGGCTGCGTTCGTTCATCGAGTGGCTGGAGGACCAGGGCATCCACAACATGAACGACGTGGACCTGCGGACGCTCCACTCCTACCGCGTGTACAAGCGGGAGGACAACGGGGAGGACGACCCCTGCAACGCGGTCACGATGCAGGGGCAGATGTCCACGATACGGAAGTTCATGGAGCGGTGCGTCGACCTGCACGCGGTTCCCGAGAGCCTCCCCGACCGCATCCGGCTCCCGACGGTCCGGGCGGAGGACCAGAGCGACGACACCAAGCTCGAACCCGAGCAGGCGCAGGCGACGCTTGACTTCCTCCGGCAGTACCGGTACGCGTCGAAGGTCCACGTTACCCTGCTCCTGATGTGGCGAACCGCGGCGCGGCGGGGCGGCATCCGCGCGCTCGACGTGGGCGACTTCGACGCCGACGAGAACGCGCTGTGCTTCCGCCACCGCCCCGAGGAGGGAACGCCGCTGAAGAACGGGCCGAGCGGCGAGCGCGACGTGGCGATCCACGAGCACACCGCCGCCGTGCTGGCGGACTACATCCAGAGTCCGAACCGCGACCAGGTGACCGACGAACACGGGCGGCGGCCGCTCATCACGACCACCCACGGCCGCCCGTCGCTCTCGACGATACAGAACTGGGTCTATCGCATCACTCGCCCGTGCGTCATCGGGGACCCGTGCCCCCACGACCGCGACCCGGAGACGTGCAAGGCGATGGACAACGACTTCGCCAGTACGTGCCCGTCGTCGCTGTCTCCACATCCGGTCCGGACGGGGTCGATCACTGCCCACCGCGACAAGGGAACGCCCCGGCAGGTGGTGAGCGACCGCGGCGACGTGAGCGAGGAGATCTTGGAAAAGCACTACGACAAGGCGTCGAAGCGCCAGCGGATGCGCCGGCGTCAGGAACACATCCCGGAGGACCTGTAACCATGCCTGCGAACCCCCAAACAGAGCGAGTCAGCGACCCGTGGGAAAATCGGAAGACACAGACCGCGTTGGCCCATCCCGAATTCTCACGCTTCTCAGCCTCCATAGAAGGTCGGTCACTCGCCGCTGAGCACGTCGCCGAGTTCGCCGCCGATCTCGGCGATGGCGTCGTGGGTGCGGTCCACGCCGCGGAGCGTCAGGAACCCGTGGACCATGGCCTCGTAGTTCTCGTAGCGCACGTCGACGCCGTCGCCGGCGAGCTGGTCGGCGTAGGCTTTCCCGCCGTCCCGGAACGGGTCGAACCCGGCGGTGACGACCGTCGCGGGGGCGACGCCGGCGACGTCGCCGGCGTTCGTCGGGTCCGCGTAGGGGTTGCGCTCGTGGATCTCGCTTTCGTAGTAACACTCCCGGAACCAGTCCAGATCGGCCTCGTCGAGGACGATACCGCTGTGCTCCCGAACGGAGGGCTGGTCCGGCTCGACGCCGACGCCCGGGTAGAGCAGCGTCTGGTGGTCGATCGCGGGCCCGTCGCGCTCGGCGGCCATGAGCGCGGTGACGGCGGCCAGCGCCCCGCCGGCGGAGTCGCCCGCCACCGCGAGCCGGCCGTCGCCCGCGACCGAGTCGGGGTTCGCGGCCGCCCACTCGACGGCGGCGTAGGCGTCCTCGACCGCCGCGGGGAAGGGGTGTTCCGGGGCGAGCCGGTAGTCGACGGAGAGGACGGCACAGCCGCTCTCCCGGGTGAGGTGCCGGCAGAGCCAGTCGTGTGTCGCGATGCTCCCCAGCACGAACCCGCCCCCGTGGAAGAAGACGACCGTCGGGAACGGGCCGTCGGCGTCGGGCACGTAGAGCCGGGCGTCCAGATCCCCGGCTGGCCCGGGGATCGTCCCGTCGACGGTCGCGCCGACGCTCGGCGGGTTGCGGTTCCGGACCCACATCATCGCCCGGGAGAACTGCCGGAGCAGCTTCAGCCCGCGGCGGCTGTGGGGCAGCGGTATCAGGGCCTGTCGCTCGACCGCGGCCTTCGCCTGCGGATCGATCTCGTCTGCGTGCATGGCAAACCCTTCGGCGAGCCGACAGTAAAGCTTCGGGGCGGGACGACGGCCCGTCTCGGACGCGCTGTGGGGTCACCCGTCGCGGCCGAGCGCGGCCGTCAGCGGTCGCTGTCGGCCACCGCCGGCGACGGGAGTCCCGGCAGGTCGACGCCCGCCACGACGCGGAGGTGTTCGGCCATCGCGTAGGCCATCCACGCCTGACACCAGCGCATGAGCGTGTACCGCTTCGAGACGACCCGACCCTTGCGGAACCGAAACCGACCGTCGCCGGCGTACAGCTCCTCGTGCACCCAGTCGAAGATCCGGCGGGCGAGGTCGTGCTCGCCGGCGTAGGTGAACGTCAGGATGCCCTGCGCGGCGGCGTGAACGTCGCGGGGGTACGCCGACGACTCGTCCCAGCGCGGCGCGCCCGAGTCCTCGAACATGGTCCGGTAGAACGCGAGCGCGTCGTCGACGGTGTCGGCGTACCGGTCCCCGACGGCGTCCTCGTAGCGGAGGAACGACTCGACGACGAAGCCGTTGTGGAAGTTGTCCATCGACAGATGCGACGCCTCGGGCGGGTCGCGGTAGTGCCAGCCGCCGCGGTCGGTCTGGAGCGCGGCGACGTGGTCGAGGATCGCCGTCGCGCGGTCGCGCAGGTCGGCGTCGCCGAAGTGGTCGTAGAGGTCGACCAGCAGGCGCGCGCCGATGGCCCCGGCGTTGATGGTGTAGTACTCGTCGGCGTCGTTCGTGTGGTAGTCGATGACCGCGCCGTCGTCGACCTCGCGGTAGCGCAGGTCCTCGACGACGAAGTCGGCGGCGGTGCGGGCCACGGTCGCGTACTCCCGGTCCAGCGTCGACGCGGCGAGCAGCGCGCGGACCGGTGGGGCCGTCGAGACGACCGAGGGGTCCGCCGGGTGACTGAGCGTGTCGAGCGTCTGGATCCGGTGCTTGTGGCCGCCGCAGAACCCGCGGTAGCCGGTCGACTGGTTGTCCAGCAGCCAGTCGACGAGATGTCGCGCCTCGCCGGCGTAGTCGACGCTCGGGTCGGTTTCGGGGAAGTCCCCTGCCGCGAGGCGGTCGACGGCGAGGTTGGCGGCCGCGAACAGCCCCGTACTCATGAAGTTGCGGCGGCGCTCGACGAGAAACAGCGGGCGGACGTTGACCGGGGCGCGCTTGATCGTCTCCTGGAAGGCGAGGTTCACCCACTTGTTGTCGACGGGGAGCGCCCGCAGCAGGCGGCTGCTCAGGCCGTCGCAGTAGTCCCAGCCGACGTAGTTGCGCGCCCGGGAGTACGCCAGCGTCTCGCGCAGGGTGCGACTCATCCGGCGGACGGTCTCCGTCGCGTCGACCGCCACGGCGTCGGTCGTCTCGCTCATCGTCCCTCCCGCGGGTCGAGGCGAGCCAGCAGCGGTTCGACGCGCCCCCGGATGTTAGCGGCCCTCTCCGTCGACTCGTCATCGGGGTCCGCCTCCGTCGACCCGTCGTCCGGGTCCGTCCCGTCGGCGGGCGGCGTGAACCATGCCCGATAGTCGTGGAGATTGAAATCGGGTCGCGCGGGCGGCCACAGCATCGACAGCGCGGCCCGCGGGACGGACCCATCGGAATCGCGGCGCGCGAAGTCCAGCTCCCGGAGCGGAAACACCATTTCGCGGCGCTGGTCGGGCGTCGGCGGCCGCCAGTCGAGGCCGAGCAGCGCCGCGACCATTGTCGAGACGAACCGGTAGCCGGCCTGGCTCGCGAGGGCGTAGGAGGCCCACAGCTTCGGGTTGACCTCCATCAGGGCGTACGAGCCGTCGTCCCGGCGCTTGAACTCCACGAGGGCGAACCCGTGCCAGTCCAGTTCCCGGAGGAGGCGGATCGCGGCCGCCTCCAGTTCGGGGTCGCGGAACACCCCGACCCGCGTGCCGCTTCCGCCCTGCCGGGGGATCGAGCGGCGCTCCTCGTGTTCGAACAGCGTCCGGACCGCGCCATCGAGAAACAGCGCGCCGCAGGCGTACGTGGTCGACCCGCCGACGTACTCCTGGACGAGCACGTCGTCGCTCTCGGCGTCCAGATCCTCGTACGTCGGCCAGAACTCGCGTGGCTCCTCGACGACGGCCGTCACGTTCTCGCCGGACTCGTGTCCGGCCTTGAGAAAGAGGGGGAACGGCAGGTCCCGAACCGCGGCGGGCGTGCGCTCGGCGTCGGCGAGCGTCGCGGAGAAGTCCGCGGGCGTGTCGATCCCGAGGTCGTCGGCGAGCGCGAGCGTCCGCCGCTTGTCGACGGCGGCCGCGAGCGAGTCGGACGGCGGCAGACAGCACGCGACGCCGTCGGGGAGCTGCTCGCGGACCTCGTCCATCGCCGTGACCGACCGGTAGCCGACCGGAACCACCACGTCGGGGCGGTGCCGGTCGGCGGCCGTCAGGAGTTCGGTCGGGTACCCGTCGCCGGTCGTGGCGACCGTCTCCGCGATGTCGCAGTGCGTCGAGCGCAACAGCCTGCTGTCCGGCGACGTGCCGACGCCGACGACGGTGGCGTTCAGGTCGGTCGACAGCTCCGTCGCGACCTGGATCGCGTTGTCGAAGTCGCCGTCGAGCACCATCACACGGGGTGGTCGCTCGCCCATGTTCAGAACCGGTCCTGTTCCGCGAAGGTGAGCGCCCAGTTCGCCGGCGTCCGGAGCGTCGCCCGCGGGAACCGGGGCGACGCCCCGTCGCCCGCGAGCGGCCGCGCCGCGAGCCGAACCCCCGTGCAGAACCGGGAGACGACCGGCGCGTCGTCCGGAACGAACCCGAACCGCGCCAGCAGGTCGGACGGCACCGCCGACTCGCCGACCGAGAGCACCGCCGCGTCCGCGTCGTCGCGGACCCACGACTCGAGCAGGCGACAGTACGCCGCCCGGTCACCATCCGAAAGCGGCAGCGCGTCGAGCAGCCTGACGCGGTCGCCGTCGCGGGTCCGCGTGACGAACGCGGCGACCGGCCCGTCGTTCCGGCGCGCGACGTACGTCGTGTGGTCGAACGACGGGTTCGCGAACCACCAGTCGAAAAACGCCTCGTCCCGCTCCGCGTGGAGTCCGTCCGGGGCGGTCGCGGCCACCTCCGAGAGCACCTCGGTCGGCGCGCCGTCGTAGCGGGCGACGGCAAGGTCCTCCGCCGCGGGCGCGACGCGGTCGCAGACGCCCAGCACGCCGTCGACGAGCGGCCGAGCGCCCCGGGCGAGCGTCTCCGAGGTCCCACCGTCGTCCGTGACCGCCGTGGGGTCTTGGAGGCGGTAGTGCGTGGTGACACGGTCGACGCCGACCCAGCCGAGGTCCTGCTGTGCGCGGAACGCCCCGGGGTTCGGGTAGTTGAAGAAAAACGCCGGGCGGCCCGTCTCGTACCGGCCTATCGCCGCCTCGGTCAGGCGCGTGTACAGCCCGTTGCGGCGGTGGTCCGAGTCCACGATAGCGTCGGCGGGCTGGAGCGCCAGCGCCGTCCGGTCCCCGTGGCGGAGCCGGAACGGGACGTACGCCTGCACCCCGACTACCTCGGGTGCGTCGTCAGGGCCGGCCTCCCGGACGGCGACGTTCACCGGGACGTGCGAGAGGTACGGGTCGTCGAGGTACTTCCAGTCGAACCACTCCCGGCTTGGCCGTCGCCCCCACTCCCGCTCGTACAGCGACAGGATCCCGTCGCGGTCCCCCGGCTCGTACCATCGAACGGCGTACTCGTCGCCGGATCCGCGTGCAACCGTCTGGCTCATTGCTACGGCCGTACCCCGGGGACGGGCATTGTAATGGAGGGATTAGCGCCCGGTCCCGCGGTGTCGGCGGACGGGTGGCGGGGGGAAAGCAACGCTACCAGAGCCACTACCGCCGTATCAGCACGGTCCGGCGACTTTTCGGCCCGTGCCACGATTAGCCGGTCATTGTGCCGTTAGGGACCATCTGACGGCACCGTCGGGAGCCGGTTCGCGGAGCGTCGCTTCGGTCCGTCGCGCGGCGGGCGTCCCGTCAGGAAACCAATTAACGTGATTTATAGTTGTCGAGCTGTTAGATCCGCACGGACGCACAGTGTCACACGCTCCATCGTGCGTCCACCCCCTTTGTGATCGAGAGATTCACGCCGCTCCAGTTCCAACGGTGGCGCATGAACGACACGAGGATCAGCGACGGCGGCGGGGCCGAACGGCGGGGCGGCCACGGAGGTGACCGGTAGTGGTCTCGGAGAAAGTCGCCTTCGGCACGGTGCTCGCGAGCGGCGTGATCATCCCGGGGCTGGCGAAGTACTTCCTGTCGAGCGCCGGCTATCCGGATCTGGGGTCGCTGATCTGGGTGCTCGGTTTCGGCACGATGGTCTTCGTCATCTGGTACGTGTGGCTCCGCCCGCTGGAGATCACCGGCCCGATCGGGTCGGATTGACATCCTCTTCCGCGTAGGCGCGGAGGAATCCCGAGCGGTGGGAGTTTCAGGTATGCAGTCCAGTCACCGGACTACCAGACCGTTCGGGTCCGGGTAGTCCCACAGTATCGGACTGGTGGACTGCTGGCGGTGCCAAGCCGCCGTTACCCCTATCCTCGACCATATACGGCGTCCCAGTGTTGGTTTTTCCACGGGGACGCCGGCAGACATTAGCGGAGTCGGGGGTATCGTAGCGCGGGCTTTGAGCAGTCGGCACGTTGGCACACCCTTCAAGGATGTGGCGTTCACCGACGGCCCTTTCGGATACTGCCTCGTTACGTGGGCGGACAGGCCGCCTCCGAAGGCCGTTCGGAACCCGCTCCGCTCCGACCTGACCTTACCGTCGGATAGCGGTTCTTGGAAGTTCAAAGTATGGGTTAGAAATTCGGCTATGAAATCAGCCGTGGAATGTGTCACTAAGTGACTGCGCGTATCCACGGCCTTCAGGCCGTGGTGATTGCGCCTGTTCGGGGTAGAATAACAAGTTTAAAGGCCGACTCGGCGGCAACCTTTCGATAGGGATGACCGAGATACCGCTGCAGGCGCTCGACAACTTCCTGCTCAACTATCACGTCGGGCACGCTCTGCTGCTCCTGTTCGTGCTGTCGATCCTCGGCTCGCTGCCGCTGAAGTCCCAGAAAGTGCTGTCGGCCAACGCGGTGGCGTTCGGGCTTCTCTTCGTTATCACGCCCAGCAGCGAGGCCCCGATCACCTTCCGCTACCTCGGTATCGTGTTGCTCGTCGTCGGCCCGGTGCTGTACGCCACCGCGCGCCGATAGCGACCCGACACACCAGTCCGTAATGATTTTGCCGTCAGCTACGTAACTTCGGGACACGATGAGCAACAGCCCCGACGAGGACGAACTGGAGGAGCTTCGCCAGAAGAAGATGGAACAGCTCAAGGAGCAACAGGGCGAGGGCGGCGACGCCGAGGCCCAGCAGCGCCGCCAGGAGCAGGCCGACGCCCAGAAGAAGGCGGTGCTCCGCCAGCACCTCACCGACGGCGCGCGCAAGCGCCTGAACTCCGTCAAGATGAGCAAACCCGACTTCGGCGAGCAGGTCGAGCGCCAGGTCGTCGCGCTCGCCCAGAGCGGCCGCATCCAGGGGAAGATAGACGAGGAGAAGATGAAGGAGCTCCTCAGCGAACTCAAGCCCGACTCCCAGAGCTACAACATCAAGCGTCGCTAGGATGGAGCTCGGCCTGCTCTACAGCGGCGGGAAGGACTCCACGCTCGCGGCGCTCCTCCTGGACGAGTTCTACGACGTGACGCTCGTCACCGGCCACTTCGGCGTGACCGACGAGTGGGAACACGCCCGCGACACCGCCGAAACGGTCGGGTTTCCCTTCGAGCGGATCGACCTCGACCGCGAGGTCGCGGTCGACGCCGTCGACCGCATGCGCGAGGACGGCTACCCCCGCAACGGGATCCAGCGCGTCCACGACCACGCGCTCGAACGCGTCGCCGGGCGGGAGTTCGACGCCGTCGCCGACGGCTCCCGGCGCGACGACCGCGTCCCCACGGTCTCCCGCGCCGAGGCCCAGAGCCTGGAGGACCGCCACGGCGTCGACTACATCGCCCCCCTCTCGGGCTTCGGCCGCAGTGCCGTCGACCGGCTTGTCGACGCCACCCTCGAACTCGACGTGGGACCGAGCGAGGAGATCCGCCGCGCGGACTACGAGGGCGAACTCCGCGCCCTGCTCGCCGACCGCCACGGTTCCGAGGCGGTCGCCGACGTGTTCCCCGACCACGACCAGACGCGCGTGACGGGCGTCCGGGAGTGAGCGACGCGCTCGCTGGACCGCCCGGACGACCGGCGGGGATAGCAGGTTTCAAGCGCGCCCCGGCGCAATCCGGGGACATGTACGACCGACTGAAGGGGTTCCGTGACTTCTACCCCGGCGAGATGAGCGCCCGGCGGGCCACCATCGACGGGCTGGAGGACGCCGCCCGCCGGTACGGCTTCCGCGAGGTGGGGACGCCGGCGCTCGAATCGACGCAGATGTACGTCGACAAGAGCGGCGAGGGGATCGTCGAGGAACTGTACTCCTTCGAGGACCAGGGCGGCCGCGAGGTGGCGATGACGCCCGAACTGACGCCGACCGTCGCGCGGATGGTCGTCGCCAAGCAGCAGGAGCTGTCGAAGCCGATCAAGTGGTTCTCGACGCGGCCGTTCTGGCGCTACGAGGAGCCACAGCAGGGCCGGTTCCGCGAGTTCTACCAGACCAACGTCGACATCTTCGGCTCCGACGACCCCGCCGCCGACGCCGAGATCCTCGCGTGGGCGGCCGACGCGCTGACCGGCCTCGGGCTCACCGGCGAGCACTTCGAGTTCCGCGTCTCCCACCGCGACATCCTCGGCGGCCTGCTGGCGGCGTTCGACGCCGACGTGGACACGCAGGCGGCGATCCGCGCCGTCGACAAGAGCGCGAAGATCGAGACCGCCGAGTACCACGGCCTGCTGACCGACGCCGGCCTCTCCTACGACCAGGCCGAGCGGTTCGACGACCTGCTCCGCGTCGGCGGCGACGACCTCGACGAACTCGTCGACTTCGCCGAAACGGACCGCGTCGAGGCCGCCGTGACGAACCTCCAGAACGTGCTCGACGCCGCCGAGGACTTCGGCGCGCGGGAGCACTGCACCGTCTCGCTGGAGACCGCTCGCGGGCTGGACTACTACACCGGCGTCGTCTTCGAGTGCTTCGACTCGACGGGCGAGGTGTCCCGCTCCATCTTCGGCGGCGGGCGCTACGACGACCTCATCGAGAGCTTCGGCGGCCAGCCCACGCCCGCCGTCGGCGTCGCGCCCGGCCACGCGACACTCTCCCTGCTGCTCAACCGCGCGGGCGTCGGCCCCGACGCGACGCTATCGACCGACTACTACGTCCTGCAGGTCGGCGACACCCGGCCCGTCGCCGCCCGGGTCTCGAGCGACCTGCGCGAGCGCGGCCACGTCGTCGAGACGGACGTGGCTGGCCGGAGCTTCGGCGCGCAACTCGACTACGCCGACTCGATCAACGCCGAGACGGTCGTCATCGTCGGCGAGCAGGACCTCGAAAACGACGAACTGACGATCAAGGACATGGACAGCGGCGACCAGACGCAGGTGCCCGTCGACGAGTTCCCCGGCGACCGCGAGCGGCCGACGTACGACGACCTGGTGTAGTGCGGCGTCAGCCGGGCCTCGTCGCCGCGCACCGCGTAGTTATTTGTCACCCGCGACGGATCGCCGGGGTATGAGCGTCCGAAGCGCCGTCGAAGCCGTCGTCAACCCGGGAACGATGTCGATACTGGTGCTCGGGGCGGGTATTCTCGCCGGGTCGTTCGACCACCCCCAGACCGGGCTGATCTTCGCGTTCGGCTTCGCGGTGCTGGTCCCGCTGTCGGCGATCCTGCACGGGCGGCTGTTCGAGGCGGACGACGAGGACTGGTCGTGGGACGACGGGAGCAGCGAGAGCGACGAGTCCACGACCGAGGTTGACGAATCGGCCGCCCTCGAAACGCTGCGCGAGCGGTACGCCCGCGGCGAGATCGACGAACTGGAGTACGAGCGCCGGCTGGAGGACCTGCTCGAAACCGAGAGCGTCGGCGAGGCGCGCGAGTACGTCCGCGATCGGCGACCGGGGCAGTCGGCCGGTGGCTCGGAGCCGGCCCGCGACGCCGACCGCGAGACCGAACGGGACCGCACCTGATGGACGCCTACCGGATCGCCTACGACGGCCGGCCGTTCCACGGCTTCCAGCGTCAGCCGGACGTGCCGACCGTCGCGGACGCCATCCTCGACGCTCTCCGGGACCTTGGCGTCCACGAGGGCGACACGCCGCCGGGGTACGCGGCGGCGGGGCGCACCGATGCCGGCGTCTCGGCCGTCGCCCAGACGGTCGCGTTCGAGGCCCCCGACTGGCTCTCGCCCGCCGCGTTCAACGGCGAACTCCCGGCGTCGGTCCGGGCGTGGGCGCGTGCCGACGCGCCCGAGGGGTTCCACGCGACCCACGACGCCACGGCCCGGGAGTACGTCTATCACCTGCACGCACCGGACGCCGACCCCGGGCGGGCGCGGACGGCGCTGGACGCGCTGTCGAGCGAGCACGACTTCCACAACCTGACGCCCGACGAGACCGGGACGGTTCGTGACCTCTCGGCGTCGCTGTCGGTCGACGGCGACTACCTCGCCCTGACGTTCCGCGCCGGCGGCTTCGCGCGCCAGCTGGTGCGGCGGCTCGTCTCGCTGGTCCGGGCCGTCGCGGTCGGCGATGCGGGACTGGCGAAGGTCGAGCGCGCGCTGGCTCCAGTCCCGCTACCCGGTCACGAGGGAATCCCGCCAGCGCCGGCGTATCCGCTCGTGCTGACCGCGGTCGACTACCCCGCCCTCGATTTCGCCGTCGACGCCGACGCCGCGGCGAGCGCCCGGTCGGTATTCCGGGAGCGCCGTGCGGAGTGGCGAACGCGGGCGCGGGTGGCGGGCGAGGTGGCCGACCGCCTCTAAGTCGCCAGAGCGTACAACGTCCCGTCGCGGTCGACGGCGTACAGCGTTCCATCCACGAGCGCCGGGGAGGCGACCACAGCTCTCTCGGTCCCGAACGCGAACTCGCGTTCCCCGTCTGCGAGGCCGAGCGCGACCACGCCGCGATCGGTCCCGACGTACGCCCGCTCCGGCCCGGCCGCGGGCGACGAGCGCACCGGCGACCCGGCCTGCTGTTGCGGCCCGAACGCGGCCCCGTCTGCGTCCGGCGCGGTCCACAGCGGCTCGCCCGTCCCGTCGAACGCGTGCGTCGCGCCGTCGCCGCGGAGGACGACGGCGGCGTCGCCCCCGGCCTCGGCGACCGCCGGCGATGAGTCGACAACGAGCCGCTCCTGTTCCGATCGTTCCGATGGCGGGTACGCCCGCCCGCCGCGAGCGGCCGACCAGTCCGGATCCCCGTTGTCGGCCGCCAGTGCCAGAACCGACCCGTCGAGACTGGCCGCGTGGACGACGCCGCCGCGGACCGCGGGCGAGGCGGTCACTGCGGCGGGCGCGTCGGTTCGCCACTCGGGGTCGCCGGTTTCGGCGACGAGCGCGGCGACTGTCGGCCCGGCCGCTGCGTACACGATCCCGTCGGCGACTGCGGGCGTGGCGACGGCCGGCGCGGCGACCTGTCCGCGCGGCGGGAACCCGTCGCCCCGGACGCGCCTCCGCCACTCGGGGTCGCCCGTTTCGGCGTCGAACGCGTACACCGCGCCGTCGTCGCCGCCGACGAACACCGTCCCGCCCGCGACCGTCGGCGACGAGTGGACGGCGGGGTCGATCTGCTGTGCCGTCCGGCCGAAGCCGAACGCATCGGCCCGGAGGGCGGCGCGCCACTGCACGCTCCCGTCGGTGATCCCGACCGCGTACAGCGTCCCGTCGGCGTCGGCGACGTACGCCCTGTTTCCGGCGACGGCCGGCGTCGCGGTCACCGGCGCGTCCGTCGGGGCCTCCCACGCCGGGTCGCCGTCGGTCGTGAACGCCCGCAGACCGTCCTCCGACCCCGCGAGGACGACCCCGTCCGCGACGACCGGCGACGAGAGGCCCGGTCCGCCGACGTCGGCGGTCCACCGGGTGGTCGGCGTCGCCCCCGGGCCGGCAGCCGATGCCGTCCCGGTGTTCGCCGCGTCCGCGCGGAACGTGGGCCACCCCTCGACGGACGTCTCCCCGTCGCTCGACGTCGTCGGTCCGGTCGTCGCTGATCCGTCGGTGTCTGTATCGGTGTCCGCGTCGGTCCCGCCGTCGTTGCCGAACCCCGAACCGCTACACCCCGCCAGGCCGACCGCGACCGTCGCCGCGGCGCTCCCGACGAACCGGCGGCGCGTCCGCTCGGCTCGTCCGCGGCCGCTCTCGTCTCCTGTCATGCCCGAGTCCTGTCGTGTCTGTTACTTTTCGATTCCGGTCCTGACACCGTCGGCGCGATCCTGGCAAGACCCGTGAAAGACAAGCCTTACCACCGGGCTGAACCAAGGCAGGGCCATGAGTTCGGTACCCGAACGCTCGGAGATAGACACCGAGTACAAGTGGGACCTCGAGAGCGTGTACGCGACCGACGAGGAGTGGGAGGAGGCCTACGAGGCGGTCGCCGAACGGGTCGACGACCTCTCGGCCTACGAGGGCCGCGTCACCGAGGACGGCGAGACGCTGCTCGAAGTGCTCGAACTGCGGGACTCGATCATGCGCGAGGTGTCGAACGTCGCCGCCTACGCCCGGATGCGCCGCGACGAGGACACCCGCGACCAGGAGTACCAGGCGCTGACCGCCCGCGCCCAGTCGCTCCACTCCGACGCCGCCAGCGCGGCGAGTTTCATCGAGCCGGAGATACAGGAGCGGACCCGCGAGGAACTCGACGAAATGGTCGCGGCGACCGAGGGGTTAGAGCGGTACGAACACTACCTCGACGACGTGCTCCGGATGAAAGAGCACACGCGCTCGGCGGAGGTCGAGGAGCTGCTCGCCGAACTGGGCGAGGTGACCCACGGCACCGGCGAGGTGTACAACATGCTCACCAACGCCGACATGGAGTTCCCGACGGTCGAGGACCCCGACGGGGACGCCGTCGAGATAAGCCTGAGCAACTTCACGACCCTCCAGAAGCGCCAGGACCGCGAGTTCCGGCAGGAGGTGTACGAGCAGTTCTACGACGAGTGGGAGACGGTGCGCAACGCCGTCGGCACCGCGTACAAGAACAGCGTGAAAGCCGACGTGAAGGAGGCCCGCGCCCGCGGCTACGACACCGCCCGCGAGGCGGCCCTCGACGGCCCGAACATCCCCGCGGACGTGTACGACAACCTCGTCGACACCGCCCGGGAGAACCTCGACACGCTCCACCGCCACGCCGACCTCAAGCGCGAGGCGCTCGGCGTCGACGAGCTCCGGATGTGGGACCTGTACATGCCCATGACCGAGAGCGAGAGCCCGGAAGTCACCTACGAGGAGGCCAAGGACTACGTCGTCGAGGCCGTCGCCGCGCTCGGCGAGGACTACCAGTCCCGCGTCGCCGAGGGGCTCGAATCGCGCTGGGTCGACGTGTACGAGAACCGCGGGAAGCAGGCCGGCGCGTACTCCAGCGGCACGTACGACACCCAGCCGTTCATCCTGATGAACTACCAGGACGACATCGCCTCGATGTACACGCTGGCCCACGAACTCGGCCACTCGCTGCACTCCCAGTACACCAGCGAGACCCAGCCCTACGTGTACAGCGACTACGAGATCTTCGTGGCCGAGGTGGCGAGCACCGTCAACGAGGCGCTGCTCACCCACCACCTGCTCGATACGGTCGAGGACCCCGAGTTCCGCCGGCACGTCCTGAACGAGTACCTGGAACGGTTCCGGTCGACGCTGTACCGCCAGACGATGTTCGCGGACTTCGAGCACCGCGTCCACCAGCTGGAGGAGAACGACGAGGCGATCACCCCCGACCGCCTCGACCAAGTGTACGGCGACCTGAAGGCCGAGTTCTACGAGCCGGCCGTCGTCGACGACCGGATCGCCCGCGAGTGGATGCGCATTCCGCACTTCTACCGGGCGTACTACGTGTTCCAGTACAGCACCGGCATCAGCGCCGCCGTCGCGCTTGCACAGGGCATTCTGGAGGAGGGCGAACCGGCGGCCGAGCGGTACATCGAGTTCCTCCAGCGCGGCTCGCGGGAGTACCCCCTCGAACTGCTCCGCCACGCCGGCGTCGACATGCGCTCGCCCGAACCGGTCCAGCGGGCGCTGGACGAGTACGACGAGCATCTGGACGAGATGGCCGACCTGATATAGCGCCGACAGGAGATCGGCCGCGACCCAAAGGCACATTTACGCAGCGTTTCTTAACCGTTTACAACCGATGTCACGCAGCCCCTCGCTCCCGGACAGACCGCGGCTCGAACTCGACCCCGAGATGTCCGACGAGGAGCGCCTGGAAGCGCTCCGCGAGCACTTCGCGGAGATCGTCGAGGTCCACGACGAACTCACCGAACAGCTAGACGCCGCCGACGACCGCCGCGCGGAGCTGAAAGGCGAGGTCGACCGGCTCGAACGCGAAAACGAGACGCTGAAAACCTCCTCGCTGTACGTCGCCACCGTCGAGGAGGTGTCCGACGAGGAGGCCGTCGTCAAGCAGCACGGCAACAACCAGGAGGTGCTGACCGAGGTGTCCTCGCGCATGGCGGAGCGCCTCGAGGCCGGCGACCGCGTCGCCGTCAACGACTCCTTCAGCGTCCAGACGATCCTCGACAACGAGACCGACGCCCGGGCGCAGGCGATGGAGATCGACGCCAGCCCCGACGTCCGCTACGAGGACATCGGCGGCATCGACGAGCAGGTCCGCGAGGTCCGCGAGGCCGTCGAGGAGCCGCTCGTCAACCCCGAGAAGTTCGTGGAGGCCGGCATCGAGCCGCCCAGCGGCGTCCTGCTCCACGGCCCGCCGGGGACGGGGAAGACGATGCTGGCGAAGGCTGTCGCCAACGAGACCGACGCCACGTTCATCAAGATGGCCGGCTCCGAACTCGTCCGGAAGTTCATCGGCGAGGGGTCCCGGCTCGTTCGCGACCTGTTCGAACTGGCCACCGAGCGCCAGCCCGCGATCATCTTCGTCGACGAGATCGACGCCATCGCGGCGAAGCGCACCGAATCGAAGACCTCCGGCGACGCCGAGGTCCAGCGCACGATGATGCAGTTGCTCTCGGAGATGGACGGCTTCGACGACCGCGGGAACATCCGCATCATCGCGGCGACGAACCGGTTCGACATGCTCGACCGCGCCATCCTCCGGCCCGGCCGGTTCGACCGCCTCATCGAGGTGCCCGAACCCGACCACGAGGGCCGCGTCCAGATCCTCCGGATCCACACCCGCGACATGAACGTCGCCGACGCAGTCGACTTCGACGCGCTCGCCGACCGCACCGAGGGGTACAGCGGCGCGGAGATCGAGTCGCTCACGACCGAGGCCGGCATGTTCGCAATCCGCGACGGCCGCACCGAGGTCCGGATGACCGACTTCGAGGAGTCGTTAGAGAAGATTGAGGACGACGACGGCGCGGGCGACACCGTCACCAGCGGCGGCTACCCCGACTACGCCTACTAAGACGACCTTTTTTCTCGTCGGGTCGCGCTCCGCGCGACCACTCCTCGAAAAAATGTCCACCGGGAGAGCAAAGCTCTCCCGAGCCTCGGCTCGCTCCGCTCGCCGAGAGATCAAAAAAGGCCGGGCGCTCCCGCCGGTCGCGTCCGGTGAACCGCTCGCTTCGCTCGCGGATGCTTCTCGAACGCCTGATCGCATCCCGGCCGAACCGGTGAGGGCATTGCTGGCGCTCTATCGCTGTGGCGGCCACTCCGACTACTCGTACTGAGCCGTCGGACCGCCGTCCGTGCAAACCGTCACCACACGCACGCCGACCCACAGATCTTTTACATCCGCCGTTCCGGAAGCATAGCCAATGGATCGCTGTGTTACGCGGGTTGTTTGTGATCGATCGATCATGATTTTCGGAACCGCGGGCGACGGCCACGCCGGGGAGTCGCTGTAGGTGTCGTAACGATGAGTGCGAGTGCTCTCCAGCGGCTGCAGAAGGCGTTCCTGAAGCGCCAGCACCTGTTCGTCTTCGCCGCGCCCGTGCTGTTCGTCGTCGGGGTCGTCCTTACCGCGCCCGTCGACGGGGGCGGCGGGACCGGCTACTGGCTCGACTACTGGTGGCTGTTCCCCTTCTTCCTGCTCGGCGCGACCATCGTCAACACCGTTGGGATCAGCGGCTCGGCGCTGTTCGTCCCGTTTCTCATCTTCGTGTTCCCGCTGTTTGCCCGTCCGCTCGACCCGTCGACGATCGTGAAGGTCGGGCTGATAAGCGAGTCGTTCGGCCTGTCGAGTTCGGCCGTCGCGTTCGTCCAGTACGGGCTGGTCGACCGGCGTCTGGGGCTCACGCTCGTCCTCGGCGGCCTGCCGTTCGTCGTCGGCGGAGCGATCCTGTCGTTTTTCATCCCCGAGCCGGTGTTCCACGCGCTCCTCGCGCTCGCGCTCGTCGCCGCGGCGTACCTGATGTTCACCGCGGACCTGGGACACGGCGCGCCGGAGAGCGACGAGCAGAGCGTCGCGACCGACGGCGGAACCGACGCCACCCTGCCGGACGACCACGGGAAGCTCGGTCCCGCGGGCGTCAGCGTCGACGATTCGGGGACCGTGACCCGCGTCGACCGTGGCGGCGACACCTACACGTACACGTGGTCGGGCTACCTCGAACGGTTCGCGAACTACGCCGTCGGCGGTACGTTCCAGGGACTCGCCGGCTTCGGCATCGGTGAACTCGGGATCATCTCGAAGCTCCGGACGGACGTGCCCGTGCGCGTCGCCATCGGGACGAACCACATCGTCGTCGCGACTACTGCGATCATCGCCTCGCTCGTCCACGTCTTCGGCGGGGCGCTCGTCCCCGGTGCCCACTCGCTCTCCCTCGCGTCGACGCCGTGGAACATGGTCGTCTTTACCGTGCCTGCAACGGTGCTCGGCGGCCAGATCGCGCCGTACGTGTCGAACACGCTCGACACCGGGACGATCAAAAACGGGGTCGCCGTCATCTTCACGGTCATCTCGCTGGCGCTGTTCGGCATGGCCGCCGGCGGCATCTGATAGTGTTTGCTCTCGCCAATTACCGGTGGTCGACGGTAACGGTGTGGTCGACCACCGGTAAACAGTGAGAGCAAACACTATGACGGGCGGTCCCGCCGAACCGCAACGCATTCCGCCGCCGGGCGTCCACGTCCGGTATGAACGCGATCCGCGTCGTCTGGGGGACCGCGACGGGACCCACGGAGATGGCGGCGTACGACGCCGCGCTGGCCGCGGCCAACGTCCACAACTACAACCTCGTCCCCGTCTCGTCGGTGATCCCGGCCGACGCGACGGTCGAGGCGGTCGGCACCGCGCCGGACCTCGGCCCGGCGGGCGAGCAACTGACCGTGGTGGAGGCTCGCGCCACCGTCGCCGGGCCGGGTCGCGCGAGCGCGGGACTCGCGTGGGCGACAGGCGAGGACGGTCCGGGGCTGTTCTACGAGGCCGCCGGCGAGACCGGCGTCGAGGACGTTCGCGGGCGGGTGCTGGAGGGCCTCTCGACCGGGCAGGAGCTGCGCGACTGGGCGTTCGGGGATCCGCAGTACGAGGTCGTCACCGCGCCCGCCGAACCGGGGATGTACACCTCCGCGGTCGTGCTCGCGGTCTACGGGGAGTCGTCGTCGGTCTTCTGAACGTTGTGCCGGCCGAACGCTTTTTATCGGGGGCCGCCCTATCCGCGGTAGCAAGATTCTCATGAACGGAAACACGCCGTACGCCGGGAACCCAGGTATCACACAGGCCGGCAAGCGCGCGTCAGCGGACCTTCCGGAACTCACTACCGACCAGAAGCGGATGCTCCGGCAGGACGTCTCCCGGATCGCGGCCCGCACTCGCGAGTTCCTCCCCAACGAGTACGTCGTCGACTCGGAGATCTCCCACGGCTCCGCCGGCCCCCAGGCGACTGTCGCCGTCCGGCCCCCCGTCGGCCACCCCGTCAGCGCCGGCTTCACGCCGGACCGGGACGACCTGGACGGCGAGGACCTGATCGCGGCCGAGGACCGCGACGAGGTCGCTCGCGGCCTCGCCGCCAGCGCGGCGCTGCAGGTCAAGCAGGCGATGCAGGAAGGCGTCACGCCGACGGCGCGGTAATCCTTCTCACGCCGTCGCGCCGAACAGCACCAGAAACAGCCCCAGCCCCGCCAGAACGCCGGCCATCCCCATCGTCCGCCAGTACTGCTTCTCCGTTGCCGCCTCGGGCTGTTCCGTCCACTCCCGGGGCGACACCCAGCTCCGCGACCGCTCCATCGGGTCGCTGGCCACGTACACCGCCGCGGCGACCATGAGAAACCCGAGGAAGACGAGTGTCGGTTCCATCTCGCCGGCGGTTCGGCGGCCAGCCGAAAAATTCCGGCGGTGGGGACCGTGCCGACCCCGCCAGTGACGAGGGCTGCCGCCGACCGTCCGTTCGCCGCGCTCAGCGGTCGCGGTCGAGGGCGTCCAGCGTCTCCGCGACGATCGCCGTCCGGTTCCCGTTGAACGAGTGGGTCTCCCCGGGGATCACGGTCACGTCACCGTCCTCGACCGCCGTGGCGACGCTCTCGCAGTCCTCGGCCGATACGCCCCGGTCCTCGTCGCCGACGAGGATCCGGACCGGCACGTCGACCGCTTCGAGGTCGTCGGTACCGACCGCTATCGGGAGGTCCTCGCTGTCGTCGACCCGCTCGTCGGAGTCGTGCTCGACGCTGCCCTCGACGAGTTCGACGGCGGGGGCCCAGAGCACCACCCGCTCGACGGCGTCGGGGACGTGCGTGAGCGCGATCCCGCCGCCGAAGCTCTTCGCGATCAGGTGGATCTCGGAACAGCCCTCGTCCTGCAGGCGCTCGACCGCCGTATCGACCTCCCTGTGGAGTTCCTCGAACGTTTTCGCCTCCAGTCCGTCGATGCTCTCCCAGCTCTCGTACCGGAACACGTGTGCGCCGGTGCCAGCCAGTTCGTACGCGACGATGTCGAAGATGTTCCCGAACGGCCCGTGCCCCGCGCCGGGAACCATCACGACGCCCACGTCGGACTCCGCGTCGCCTTCAGGTACGTTCAGTCGCCCCTCGTACGTCTCCTCGCCGAACTCCAGTTCGGACAGTTCGATTCCCACCCGTCCGGCTTCTTGGGGAACTGTCATAAGCGGTTCGGGGGTGTGGGTACTGGTATCAGACCGATCGGTCGTCGGTGCGAAGGAGGGAGGAACGTCATCACAAACCGCGGGAACCAGGCAGTAGATCAAGCATACGCCGCCGAAGGCGGCGTTTCACCGCCGGAGCGGGGCGGAGCCCCGCGGAGGCGGCCTTTTTGATCGACATTTTTGCCGGGAGGGTGCCCACAGCGCGCCGGAGGCGCGCGAGGACACCCGACCGGGAAAAAGGTCGTCTTTATTTGCCCCAGAACGGGTCCCGCTTGCGCTGCTTGTCGAGGTACTGCTGGAGCGCCTCGAACTCGTCGGCCGGGATGTCGTCGGACAGTTCCTGCTCCAGTATCTTCGCGTGTTTCTCGGGGAGTTCCGTCCACAGTTCGTCGCCCTCCTCGATGCCGCGGCCGACGGTGGGCCCGTCGATGGCGACGGAGACGCGGTCGCCGCGGCGGGCCTCCTCCACGTCATCGCCCTGCTCCTGAATGCCCTTGATCTGGCCGATGCGCTCGGGCTCGTTGCCGTCGAATAGGACGACCCGGGCGTTGTTTTTCACTGTCCCCGCGAGCACCTCTACGCCGACGACGGCGGGGTCGTTCTGCCGGAACGTGTGGTCCGGCAGGATGCGGAAGCGGGCCGGCCGGGTGATGTTCTCCAGCACCGTCTCCTGCTGGGCCTGCTCGACCTCCTCGACGTACTCCTCGTACTCCTCGATGAGCTGGTAGATCACGTCGCTGGTGAACAGGTGTACGTCGTCACGGTCGACCTGGTCTTCGGCGTCGTCTAACACGTCGACGTTGAACCCGAGGATGGTGCGGTGCTTGTCGTCGTCCGCGGTGTCGGCCACCGACACGTCGCGGGGGGCCACGTCGCCGACCTCGGCGCGGACGATCGGTACCTCGGCTTCTTCCAGCGCGTTCGCCATCGCTTCCAGGCTACCGAGCGTGTCGGCCTTGATGACGACGCCGTCCTCCTCGGTGGTGACCGCGATGTCGCTGAGTTCGGCCTGCACCTCGTCGATCACCTCGTCGACCGGGCGGTCGCGGACGACGCGGACGGGCGCGCCGGCCATCGCCTCGCCGAGGTCCGGCGCGGCGATCTTCACGCCGGCCGCCGCGGAGATGGAGTCGACGTTCTCGAAGCGGCTCTCGGTGCGGATCTCCGCGAGCGGTCGGGGCTTCAGCAGCGCGCGGACCTCCGTGACGATGGGCTGGTTCTCGCCGCCGACGACGATGGTGTCGTCCTCGCTGATAGTCCCGTCGTACAGCACCACGTCGACCGTCGTGCCGAAGCCCTTCTCCTCCTTGACTTCGAGGACGGTGCCGACGCCGGGCCCCTCCACGTCGATCTCCATGGCCTCCTTCATGTACCGCTGGGAGAGGCCCATCATCACCGTCAGCAGGTCGGGGACGCCCTCGCCGGTCATGGCGCTGACCGGGACGACGCCGACGTTGTTCTGGAAGTTCTGGACCCGCCAGTACATGTCGGCGGAGAACCCCTCGTCCGAGAGGTTGCCGATGATCTCGTACAGGCGCTCGTCCAGGTCCGACCGGACGCGGTCGCTCTGTGAGTCGTAGGTCCCCCGGATCGGGGCGTCCTCCGTGGGGTTCCACCCCGGCACCGTGTCGACCTTGTTCGCGGCGACGATGAACGGCGTCTCCGAGCGCTTGAGGATGTCAAGCGCCTCAAGCGTCTGTGGCTGGAACCCGTCGTTCACGTCGACGACGAGGATGGCGATGTCGGCGAGCGCGCCGCCGCGGGAGCGCAGCGTCGTGAAGGAGTGGTGCCCCGGCGTGTCGATAAACAGCAGGCCGGGGAGGTCGAAGTCCTCGGGGTCGACGAGTTCCCCGGCGATCTCCGAGATCACGTCGAGCGGGACGGCCGTCGCGCCGATGTGCTGGGTGATCGCGCCGGACTCGCCCTCGATGACGGCGGAGCCGCGGATCTTGTCGAGCAGGCTGGTCTTGCCGTGGTCGACGTGGCCCAGGACGGCGACGATGGGGGTGCGAAGGGATTCAGACGGGTCGCGTGTATCGGTATCAGACATGGCTAACCACCCGAGAAGGTTCTTGTGTACCCCTACTCTGCGCGGCATTTAATTGTATCGTCATCGCCGTCCGTCGGGGGCCGGCACTGATCCGGCTCCGCGGTCGCCAGGGGCGGTCGGGACCGACTGCCCGGTACCGTTTTGTCGGTTCGAATGTGACCATCACACATGATCCGTGCCGCACTCGCCCGCCTGTGGAACCGCCTCGGCGATGCCGTCGCGGTCGAGGACCCGGAGGACCGGATCGAGGGGTCCGGCGAGGTGTACCTCGACCCGGCGTACAACGGGCGCTACGAGGGCGAACGGGATATCCAGCGGCTGTCGGACGCCGACGACGAGCGAAAGGAGTAGGGCCGGCCGATGCCGCCACTGTCGGTCCCCGTGGCGTTTATATTACATTAGCCGGAAGGGGCCTGTATGTCCGACGTACTCGCGGAGAACCTCTCGGGGAAAGCCGTCATGGGCTCGGACGGCACAGAACTCGGGATGCTGTACAACATCACGATGGACCTCAGGACGGGGGAACTGGACGACATCCTCGTCGACCCGACCGAGGAAACGCCGACCAGAAGCGTCGACTTCGACACCGATAGCGGCGGCCGATACCGCGTTCCCGTTTCGCGCGTGCAGGCTGTGAAAGATTACATCGTCGTTCAGCGGTAAATGTACGTTCTCGATTCCTCAGCCTTCATCGACGAGTATCACACCGACGAGCAGACGGCGACGATCCCGATGGTCCGGGAGGAGCTGGAGGACGAAAGCGCCTACCGCTTCGACGCCATGGAGGGGTCGGGGATGCATATCCACATCCCGGGCGAGCAGACCGTCGAGAAGGTCCGCCGGGCAGCCGGGGAGGTCGGCGACCTGGATGAGCTCTCGGACACGGACATCCGGCTCATCGCCGCCACGTTCGAACTCGACGGGACGCTCGTCACGGACGACTACGCCATGCAGAACGTCGCGGACCGGCTGAACGTCGACGTGGACGTGATCGCAAAGGAGGGGATCACCGAGCAGCGCGACTGGAACTTCCAGTGCCAGGGCTGTGGTCGGGAGTTCGACGACAACAAGGACCGCTGCCCGGTCTGCGGGAGCTCCCTCTCCCGAAAGAACCCGTCGAACGCGTAGCCGGCTACTGCCGCTGCCGGTCGTGCTCCGTCTGCTCTAACCCCCGCTGGATCAGCTGACGCAGCACCTCCTCCTCGGTGAGGTCGTACTCGCGGGCCAGCGACCGGACCCGCTCGGTGACGTCGTCCTCACAGACGATGGAGTACTGCCTGACCATGGATGCGATCCGATACGGGAGGAAATAAAACCCAGTCAGACGGTCGTCAGACGACCGCCGGGACTCCGCCGGTGAGTTCGACGTAGACGGAGGCGAACTGGAGGGCGTTCAAAATCCCGTGGATCGCGGCGGGGACGATGATGTTGTCGGTCTTCGAGTAGAACGCGCCGAGCACCAGCGACAGCGTGAACAGCGTGATAAGGCTGCCAAACGTCGCGATCACGCTCCCGCCGAAGTACGCCGGGAAGTGGATCAGCGCGAACAGGACGCTGGCGACGACGATGGCGGCCGGTCGGGAGAACACGTCGTACAGCCACTTCTGGACGATGTTGCGGTAGATGATCTCCTCGCAGGGACCGATCACTACCAGCGTGATCGGGATCAGCACGAGCAGGATCTCGGGGTTGTCCTCGGCCTGCTGGACCGTGGAATGGCCCGACGAGGGGACTCCGATCAACTGTAGTGCGACCGACACCAGCACAAGCCCGCCGAAGATGACGAAGATCCCGCCAACCACCCAGCCGACATCGCGCAGCGACGGCATCCGGACGTCGAAGAAGTCGGTCGTCTCGTCCGTCCAGTTCAGGAACGCGTACACCGTTACAACGGTGCCGAGAGTCAGTCCCGCGGCGCTGACGAGCTGTTCCTGGACGGGCGTGAGTTCCCCCCCGACCGCCACCAGCAGGAACAGGCCGACGACCAGCACCGCGACGTTGAACATCAGGTAGCCGAACAGCCCGAACGCCGTGCTGGAGAGCGTCGTCCGTGTCATCGCCGCGAGCCGGTCGTCCGGGATCGCCCGCCAGTCGGCGACGGCCGCGAGCAGCCCGCCGACGCCGCCCAGCAGCGTGCCGACCGCGCCGACGCCCAGCAGCGTGAGCCCGAACGCTATCGGCTCGCCGGGGCCGCCGGCGACGAGCGCGTAGCCGCCGACGCCTGCGACGGCGAGGCTCGCCCCCGCAGCCGCCGGTGCGGCGACGCCGGCGTCCAGCATGTCCCGGCGGCGAGCGAAGAAGGCGGCGACGGCGACCCCGGCGACGGCGACCCCGGCGACGCCGACCGTCGGGTCCGCGAGCGTCCCGTCGGTGAGCAGGAGGACCGCCGCCAGCAACGCGACCCCGGCGAGCATCGACCCCACGTTCGGCGCGAGCGACCGGTCGGGGGACCTGACGTACTCGCTCGCGACTTCCCTGTCGTCCATACTGACGGGTTCGGTCGCTGGAAATAAAGGATCTCTCCTTCCGGCCGAGGCGGCCGACTGCTGCCACCGAGGCGGGCGCGGCGGTCACTCCACGACGAGTCGCTCCTTCTCCGCCACCGCTTCGGCCTCCTCGAACTCGCCGCCGCCGAGCAGGCCGCGCGCCGCGCGTTTCCCCCACTCGACGGCGGGCTGGACGAACGTGTCGACGCCGTACAGCTCCCCGGCCATGACGCATGCGGCCTCCATCCCGTACAGCAGTTCGCCGAGGCCGTGCTCGTCGACGCGGTCGATCTCCACCCGGACCGACGGGCGGCCCGCGGCGGCGAGGCTGGCCTCCGTCGCCTCGAACTCGGCGTCGAGCAGGTCGCCCAGCGACGAGCCGCCGAGGTAGGCGAGCCCCTCAAGGTCCGTCTCGGGGATCGCGCGGTCCTCACGCTCGCGCGGCCGGACCATCGTCACCAGCTTGTCCCGCGGGCCGGCGCGGTAGAGCTGGAGCTGGGAGTGCTGGTCGGTCGCGCCGAGCGCGCGGGCCGGCGTCTGTCCGAGGCCGTCCTTGCCGAGACTCTCGGCCCACAGCTGGGCGAACCACTCGGCGTACGTCTCCAGGGACTCGGCGTACGGCATCATCGCGTTGACCGACGCGCCCCGCGAGTCCAGCGCGTACGCCGTCGCGCCGTAGGCGTACGCCGGCGACTCGAACAGCGACCCGGCGAGGCGGTCGGCCTCGGCGGCGGCCCCCGCGAGTATCGCCTCGATGTCGTGGCCACACAGCGCCGCGCAGGCCAGCCCGACGGTCGAGAGCGCCGCGAACCGGCCCGGAACGCCCTCCGGAACCGCAAGCGCCGGCAGATCGTGTCGCTCCGAGAGCCGCCGGAGCGGCCCCGACTTGCCGGTCGTGACGAACGTGCGGTCGGTCCAGTCGACGCCCGCGGCCTCCATCGCGTCGCGGACGACGAGGAAGTTCGACAGCGTCTCCGCGGTGGTGCCCGAGCGCGAGACGGCGTTGACGACGACGTTCGAGAGGTCGAGCGAGTCGAGTAGCCCGGCGACGTGCGCCGGGTCGACGTTGTCGAGGAAGTACGCGTCGACGTCCGAGTCGAGCGCGTGGGCCAGCGTCGCCGCGCCGAGCGCGCTGCCGCCGATGCCGACGGTGATCACCGCGTCGGGGTCGTCGAACCGGTCGACCGCCGCACGGATCGCGTCCGGGTCCGCGGTGTCGGGCAGGTTCAGCGCGGCGTAGCCGTGTTTGCTGTCGGCGCGGCCCGCCTCGATCCGCTCGTGGGCCGCGGCCACGTCCTCGTCGAGCCGTTCGAGCGCGTCGCGCGAGACGCCCGGCGAGGCCACCGAGGCGAGCGCGTTGCCGATGTCGACGTGCATGGTGCAACGCCCGTTACGGCAGGTTAAGTCAGTACCGCGTCGCGGGCGGCGAGCGGAGCGACACACCGCCGGTCCCGTGACGCCACCGCGGACCGCGGCGCTTATTCGGCCGTCAGTCCAACATCCGCCAATGGCCGACTCCGACGACGGGCGCACGTATCGGGGCCTCCCCGGAGCCTTTCCCTACGCCTTTCGGGCGAGCGAGTCCCGGCTGTTCCGGGGCTACGTCGGCGCGAGCGCGCTGGTCACTCTGCTGGTGAGCTTCCTGCTCGGTTCGGCGCTGGTCGTGCTCGTGGCGAACACGCTCGGGACGGCCGGCGGGTCGCTGACGCTCTCGCGCTCGTTCTACGTCCTGATCGGGATCCTCGTCGTCGTCCCGCTCGTCGCGCCGGTGCTGCTCGTCGCGCGCCGCCACCGTCGCGGCGGGAGCGACGCGCGCTACGACCGCGCCCTCGCGGCGGCGGGGTTCCTGTTCGTGCTGTCGCTGTACCTCGGGCTGGTCGCCTCGATGCCCGAGACGTTCGTCCTCGACGGCGAGACGGTCACCAGGCCCGAGCCGAGCGGCCTCTTTGCCCCCGTCGTCGCTGCGCTGTACGCCATCCCGCCGGCTGCGTCGCCGGTCGTGCCGGCGGCGGCGGCCGCGGTGATGGGGCTCGTCCACCGACGCTATCGGTGAGGGGAAAAGGGTCGAGTCCGTTCCTCGACCCATGAGCGAGAAGACGGGCACGTTCGTCGTCACACACGCCGACGAGGAGTCGGCCGTCCTGCGCGACGTGGCGGACAGTCAAGTGCACACGCTGTCGTCGAACCCCGGCGTCGAGGTCGACGACGTGCTGACCGCGACGATCGCGCCGGACCCGCCGCTGGAGGTGTCGTGGCAGGTCGTCGAAGTCGAAAAGCGCCGGCAGGTCGAACTCGTCGACAGCGACCTCTCGCCGACGACGCAGGCGATGGAGATCGCGGCCGACTTGGAGCCGGGCGAACTGGCCCGGGAGGAACGCGCCGGCACGGGCGAGATCCACGTCCTGACGGTGCCCGAGGGGACGGACGCGGCCGACGCCGCGGCCGACGTGCTGGACGACGAGGCGACGCTGGCCCGTGCGGCCCGGCTCGACGCCGTCCGCGTCGAGGTGCGGACCGACGACGACGAGGGCGTGGTGAACGTCCGGTACCTGCCGGATTAGCTCGGGCCCGCTTCGCTCTGGACCTGCCACCCGCCGTCGATGTCGCAGGCCTCGCGGACGGCAAAGTCGAACGCGGTGTCGTCGCCGACCGCCGCCGGGCCGTCCACGGACTCGACCCGGAGCGGCACGTCGAGCGAGTTGCCACAGCAGCCGACGCCGACGAACTCCTCCCACACGTCGCCCTCGCTCGCCGTCTCGCGGGTGCGCCGGAGGAACGCCCGGAACGCGTCCTTCTCGACCTGGAACCGCCCCCAGTCGCTCAGGTCGGCCGGATACGAGAGCACGACGCTGTCCGCGGTTTCGGTCATGGGCGACGGTACGCCGCGCGGGCACAAAGGGACTCGGGCCATGCGGCACGCGGCTATCTGTCGGTGGCCCGGAGCGCCCGGATCCGCTGTGTTAACGTCTACCAGACGTTCTCGCGCCGGTCCCGGATATAAGAAGGCTTATTCGGCACCGAGGCACAAGTCGCGGCCATGGTAGAGTTCGAAGTACCGGAGATCGATTACACCCGGTACACGAATCGCCAGCTGGCGGCCGTGCCCCTCGCCGTCCTGGCGGTCGCGCTGGCGATACTGCTCGGGTGGTATCTGTTCACCGGAGCGCCGGTCGAGCCCGGCATCGCCTTCACCGGCGGTGAGGAGCTGACGATACAGACCGAACAGTCGGCCGAGGAGATCCGCGCCGCGTTCGACCAGGACCCGAACAGCGTCCGGGCGATCCAGGGCGAGGCGAACACGTACATCGTCGAGTTCCAGGCCGGTGACGACGCGTCGGCCAGCGACTTCGTCGCGCAGGCGGAGTCGGCCGGCTTCGACGTCCGGTCGAGTTCGTCGACCTCCCCGAGCTTCGGGGCCGACACCCAGACCGAGGCGTTCTACGGACTGATCATCGCCTTCGTCGGGATGAGCCTGCTGGCGTTCGGTCTCTTCCGGACGTTCGTGCCGAGCATCGCCATCGTCATCTCCGCGTTCAGCGACATCATGATCCCGCTCGCGCTGATGAACGTGCTCGGGATCGAACTCACGCTCGGGACCGTCGCAGCGCTCCTGATGCTCATCGGGTACAGCGTCGACTCCGACATCCTGCTCAACAACCACATCCTGCGGCGGTCCGGCGAGTTCTACGACAGCACCCACCGCGCGATGCGGACCGGCGTGACCATGACCCTGACCTCCATCTCGGCGATGGCCGTCATGGCGGTCACGGCGACGATATTCGGCATCGACCTGCTCGCCGACATCGGGCTCGTGCTCGTGCTCGGGCTCGCGGCCGACCTGATGAACACCTACATGCTCAACCTCAGCCTGCTTCGCTGGTACAAGTTCGAGGGGGTGAAGCGATGATCTCCCCCCGCGAGAACTGGCGCGTCGTGATGCTCGTCGTCCTGCTGGTGCTCAGCACGGTCGCGCTGTTCGTCCCCGGCGGCGTCGTCGCCGGCGGCGACGGCAACCAGTCGGTCGGGAGCGACGGGCCGACGAACCTCCAGTACGGCATCGAACTCGACGGCGGTGCCCGGATCCGCGCGCCGCCGGTCGGGATGACCGCGGAGGATGCGCAGTTCGACACCGAGAGCGTCGTCGAGCGCGAGGTCGCGAACGAACTCGGGCTCCGCGGTATCGACGTGCGGGCCGACCGGGGCGCCGGCACCGTCGAGGTGTTCAACGCCAGCGTGAGCGAGGACGAGTTCGCGGCCGCGCTGAATGCCTCCGGCGTCTCCTACGGCGAGATACGCGACGGCGTCACCGAACAGACCCGGCAGGGGATCGTCGACGTCGTCAACAGCAAGATCTCCGAGTCCGGGCTCGCGGGCGGCTCCGTCAACCAGCTGACGACCGCCTCTGGCGAGCATTACATCATCGTCGTGGCCCCCAACTACGACCGGCAGGAGCTACGTGACCTCCTGAGCGAGCGCGGAGACGTGCGCATCGAGGCCCGCTACCCGGTCGAGACCAACGGGACGACCGAGTACCGCAGCGAGACGGTACTCCAGCAGGAGGACCTCCAGTCGGTCGGCCAGGCCCAGTCCAACGACGACAACGACGGCTACCACGTCTCGGTCACGCTCCGGGAGCAGGCCGCCAGTGACTTTTCCAGCGTCCTGAACGACGCCGGCTTCACCGAGGCTCGCGGGATCAGTAACTGCCAGCCCGGAGCCGGCCCGAACGGCTCCGACGCCGGATACTGCCTCCAGACCGTCGTCGACGGCGAGGTCGTGTACAGCGCCGGCGTCCGTCGGAACCTCGCAACCAGCATCCGGGACGGCGACTTCAACCGCGACCCCACCTTCCGGATGACGACCACGAGCCAGCAGGAGGCCCAGGACCTGCAGATCAACCTCCGCGCCGGTCGCCTGCCCGCGCCGCTCGACTTCACCGAGTCTCAGGAGTCGTACGTCGAGCCGTCGCTGGCCGACCGGTTCAAGATGAACTCGCTGATCACGGGGATCATCGCCGTCATCGCGGTCAGCCTCACGGTGTACTTCCGGTACGGGAACGCCCGCGTCGCGGCCCCGATGATCGTCACCGCGCTGTCGGAAGTCGTCATCCTGCTCGGGTTCTCGGCGGCGATCCAGTATCCGCTGGACCTCTCGGTGATCGCCGGGTTCATCGCCGTCATCGGGACGGGGGTGGACGACCTGATCATCATCGCCGACGGGGTGATGTCGGAGGGTGACGTCGACTCCAGCCGGGTGTTCCAGAACCGCTTCCGGAAGGCGTTCTGGGTGATCGGCGCGGCCGCCGCGACGACCATCGTGGCGATGAGCCCCCTCGCCGTGCTCAGCCTCGGCGACCTCCAGGGCTTCGCCATCATCACCATCCTCGGCGTCATCGTCGGCGTCGTCATCACCCGCCCGGCGTACGGTGACATCCTCCGGGAACTGCTGACGGACAAGTAACCCGTCGGCAGCCGTCGCCGACTGCTCCCGATCAGAAGTCGTCCAGTCCCGACTGTTCTGCTGCCGCGAGAGCGTCCTCGCACGTCCCCCACGTCTCCCGCGCGAACGGTGGGAGTGCCCCGTTCTCGGCGACGTAGTCGGCCAGAAACTCGCGGGTGGTCGGGTCGCTCGGGTAGCCGCTGCCGACCGCGCCGAACTCGTCGCCGTAGCGCGCCATCTGGGCGTCGCGCTCGACTTTCGCCACGACGCTGGCCGCGCCGACGACCGCGTGGCGCTCGTCGGCTCCGTGTTCCGCCGTCAGGTCGACCGAGGCGGCCAGTTCGTCGGCAACCCGCCGTGCGAACCGCGCCTCGCTGGTGTCGCAGGCGTCGACGACGCCGCGCATGCCCTCGGCGGCGACCGCAGCGAGCGCCTCGGCCTGCGCGGCGACCGTGAGGGTGTTCATGTCCGTCTCGGGCGCGTCGATCCGGTCCGGCGGGACCTCCGCGACGCCGACCTGTACGCCGTCCGCATCGCGCAGTCGCCCGGCCAGTTCCTCGCGGCGTTCGGGGGCGAGCCGCTTTGAGTCGTCGACGCCGTCGGGCAGCGCGGCCGGGTCGTCGACCGCGACCGCCGCCGCGAACATCGACCCGAGCGCCGGCCCTCGGCCCGCCTCGTCAGCACCGAACACGCCGGTCATGGCCGCTTCTCGTCGGAGCGATGGAAAACCGTTTGCGGTTGCCGGCGCTGGCGAGCGGTCGACGTGCGCGAAAGAACGGGCGGGTTGACTCAGTCGTCGTCGGCGTGCGGGACTGCGGGTTCGCGGTCGGCGAGGTCCTCCCTCTCCTCGGCGTCTTCCTCGTCGGGTTCGTACGCGAGTTCGCGCTCGTGTTCGGTTATCTCATAGTGGTGGCACATCGGGCATCGCCCCGTGTGATGGTATGGCGTGACGCGCAAAAAGGTTCGGCCAGCGTCAGCGCCGTACCGCGCTCCCCCGGTTCCGCCCGGGCTACTCCCGGAGGTACTCGGGGTCGTCGAACGGTTCGTCCTCGCCCCGCACGTCGAGCACGTCCAGCGCCGTCACCTCGGCGTCGACGCCGAGCAGGTCGGCGAGGCTCGGCTCCGTGCGGCCGCCGTCGCCGCTGACGAGTTCCTTCACGTACAGCCCGCCCTCCCCGTGGAGTTCGAGGGTCGCGTGCGTCCCGTCGTCGAGTTCCGCCTCGATGTCGTACACCTCCCGAGTCCGGGTGACGCTCGCGCGGCGGTGGTCGACGCGCTCCGGGGTGAACTGCTCGACGGTCGCCCCGTCGAGGTCCGCGACGGCCTCGGCCAGCGCGTCCGGCGCGACGGCGTCCCCGAACGCAACGTCCATCCGGTAGGTCTTGCTCGCGTCGAGTTCCTTCACGCGCTCGACCATCTCGTGGGTCGCCAGCGCGAGGTGCCGGACCTCCGCCTTGCCGTCAGCGGCCTCGTTGATCCGTGCCTGCAGGTCGTCGGTGTCTGGACTCCGCCGCCCGGGCGCTTTCACTTCGACGACGAACGGGCGGCCCGATTCGAGCATCCGGGCGTCCACGTCCTCGCGCCCAGCGCCGTGGAAGACGGCCTCCTCGCCCTCCATCGCCTCGCGGACGTGGGGCGCGACCAGCTCCTCGACGCTCTCGTCGTACAGGTAGCCGCTGCCGCCGCAGTAGTCGCAGGGCTCCTCGCCGTCGTCGCCGAGCTGTTTCCCGCTGCCGCCGCACTCCCGGCAGGGCCACTCCGTCTGGGGGATGTCCCGCTGCAGCTTCCGGTAGCGCCCGTAGACGAACGCCGGGTTGACCTGCACCTCGACGTCGCCCTCGCGTTCGAGGTTCAACAGCGCCAGCACGTCCGGCCGGTCGAAGTCCACCTCGGTGTCGGTCAGCCGCCCGACGCGCTTGCCGACCTCGCGATTGAACTCGGATTTGAACGACTCGCCCGCGTCCTCGGGCAGGCCTGCTTCCTCGCGGAGCAGGCGCTCGTTCTCCTCGACCAGCGGCGGGACGCGCGTCCCGACCTGATACGTCCCGAACTCGACCCCATCGACGGCCTCGGCGACGCGTTCGGCCCACTCGTCGAACTGCCCGGCGTACCCCTCGCACACCCAGCAGTCGGCCGGGTCCGGGGCGTCGTAGTCCTCGTCGTCCGCCAGCGCGGCGGCCACCCGCAGGCCCTTGCCGCGCTCGGCGTTCGTCAGCCCGAAGCTCCGGTCCGCGAACGGCCGCCCCAGACAGGCGTCGCAGACCGGTCCCGCGTCGGCGACGGCGCGGGCGTCCTCGATAACGCTCATACCCGTGTGCAGACGGGGCGGCGGTAACTGCCTTGCCATTCGGCGGGCGGGATAGCCGACGCTATAACCCCGGCCCGCCACGGCTCCCGTATGCGCCAGTTCATCGTGCTGGGCCACGACGCCCCGACCACGGCCGACTTCGCGCTCGACGACATCACCGGCGGCGCGGGCCGCCTCGACGTGCTCTGTCGCTGTGTCAACAGCGCCTTCTTCCTCTCCCACGACATCCGCGAGGCCGTCCGCGTCCACCTCGTCCTCGCCGACGAGTTCACCGTCACCTTCGACGGCGCGGACCTCCGCCGGCTCAACCCCGACGAACGCTCCACCGCGGCGCTGGTCCGCGGCGCGCTGGAGCAACGCGAGGAGGCGATCGGCCACATGCCGGTCGAGACGAGTCCCGGCGTCTCGCTGACCCGCCGCGGCTTCGAGCCGGTGCTTTCCGAGGTCGCGAGCGAGAGCGCGGTCGTCCAGCTCCACGAGAACGGCGACCCGGTCGTCGACGTCGAACCGCCCGCAGACGCCGCGTTCGTCCTCTCGGACCACCACGACTTCGCCGACGACGAGGCCGACCTGCTGGCCGACGCCGCCGACCATCGCGTCCGGCTCGGTCCCGAGCGCCTGCACGCCGACCACGCGATCACCGTCGCACACAACTACCTCGACACCGGCGGCTTCGCCGAGTACTGAACGCCGGCGGCGAGGCCTCTCCACCGAGAACCGCCGGCCGTCGTCCGTTTCGCAACCGTTAAAAACGACCCCGCCATTGACTCATACGCGGGCCGGTGGGGTAGCTTGGTATCCTTCGGCCTTCGGGTGGCCGTAACCGCGATTCGAATTCGCGCCGGCCCACTTCTGCCCGTGTTTTCTGAAAGTCGAGGATAATCCCCGTATAGCTTGGGGTTCAGGTGTTCGTTCACCGGTTTGGGCTGGGAGAGTCGAACATGACTCATGTTGGCGGTGGCGCTTGCTGGCGGTTTTCAGAGAGTCGGCGTAGTGAAAGTGGGGGTTCGGTGGTTGTTGAGAAGTGGGTAACACTGAACCTGACCGCGGGCATGGGGTGCAGGGCTGCTACTCTGCGTTAACGGTGGTATGGTCGTACTGGCAGTCCGTGGTTTGTTCTGTTAGTGTCCTGTGTTCGCGCTCATTCACCGTGTTGACTCGGGGCGATAACATCACGCGGTCACTGTGGGCGGTAACATTTCTTGGTCACTGTGAGTGATCGCAGTGGGTGGCTGGGGAGGACACGGTTCCTGACCGCGCGGCGTTGACAAGAAAAGAGTCTCCGACGTCAGGGTTGAACGTCGCTACCAGCTGCGAATCCGAGTGTCATCTGGAACTCTTCGCGCGAGCTTATGTCCACGACTTCACCGTCGCTGTCGTCGCCGTCGTCAGCTTCGGCTTCGGCTTCGGCTTCGGCTTCGGCTTCGGCGTCCATGATATCCTGGATCGCCTTGTTCGTCGTCTCGCACGTCAGTGTCACCCATGGTTCATCGATCTTAGTCATTGAAGCGACGTCGCTCGCGTCCGCGCCGAGCGCGGAGCGAAGTATCGTCGCGTACACATCGCTGACCGGGAGTCCGTCCTGTTCTGCGAGGTTTTCAGCAGTCTTGGCGGCGTCGAAGGGCTTCACAGCGGTTTCGAGTGTGTCGGTGTCGTGTGCGGTCGTCTCGATCGTGTCGCCTCTGCTGATGTCCCGTAACAGCGCGCACGCGTCTACAGCGGCGGGGGCGAATGGTGTGTCGCGGGTGTGCTGGTCGGTGTGGTATATGCGGGCGTAGCGGTGTCCGTCGTGTCGGTCTGTGGTGACTATGTCGCCGATTTCGATGCGTACGAGTTGGTCGTGGTCGATATCGCTTGTCATCGTACGCGATACTAACCTGTGGTTGCGTTTAAAATATATCCACAAACGCGCGCTATAGCACTTCTACTGCACGTTATCGGCGGTATGGTCATGCTGACAGTCCACGGTTCGTACTGTTAGTGTCCTGTGTTCGTGCTCGCTTCCCGTGTTCGGTGGGGGCGATAACATTGCTCGGCCACTATGGACGATAACACTACGCGGCCACTGTGAGTGGGAACAGTGGGTGCTCACCGTGGGTGGTTGGGAAGAACACTGTTCCTGACCGCAGTTGTTGGGGGTACAGGGTTCCCACTCGTCGTTAACGAGTAGTATGGTCGTGCTGGCAGTGCGCGGTTCGTTCTGCCAGCGCCCTATGTTCGCGGTCGCTCCTCGTGTGGACTCGGGGCGATAACATTGCGTGGTCACTGTGGACGGGAACATTGCTTAGTCGCAGTGGGTGGCTGGGGAGAACACTGATCCTGACCGTCGGTGCCAGCTGCGAATCTGATTAGATCATCCAGTGCAAGGTTTGCTAAGGGGATAAATTAACGTCAATCAGGAATCGTGATGGATGACAGGAAAGATTAAGGGTCTAATCTGAGAACTGGCACTCCACGTGTGTCAAGAATAATGGTTGGGTGTTGTGGCTATGACGAATGACGTTTTTCTATCAGGGACCGGAACAACGACACTGGAAAAGCTGAACGCAATTCTTGAGGGTTCTGAAACGCTATTTTTCGCATCAGCCTACGTGACTCGGAAGGGTGTTGATGAAATCAGCAACTCACTCGAAGAGTATGAAGTTGACACATGCGGTGCAGTCTTCGGGTTAGATGGTTACGTGACAGAACCGAAAGCAATTGAAACTGCTCAGGAATTAGGGTGGGAAGTTCGTTTAGCCACTCGATCGGGTTACACGTTCCACCCAAAGATAGCACTTACAGGCGGTGATCCTCCAGATCCATTTTCAGATGGTGCTAACGCAGGCTATATTGGTTCTGCGAATTTCACAGGAGGTGGTTTAGACGGAAATATTGAAGCGGGGATGACCACTCAGGAGAAAGACGTACTATCGGGCTTGGAAGATATCGCCGACGAAATTTGTCGATTCGCGGATCCAGTTGGAGAGGTGGATTTGGAAAGTTATGCCAGTCGGTATGCGGAGGTTGCACGTGAGCGACCATCGAAATCTGAAACACCTGGTGTTGGGGAACTTTCTGCGACAGAAACAGGAACAGAGCCTGATGACTTTGAGGAGACGGAACCACCTAATGAAGCTACCTACGAGTCGATGCACGCTACGGCAGCGTGGGCCGGATTACAATCGTTTACTGGTGAATATACGTTCCAGCTAGAATTCCCACGGACGGCAGGGTTAGTCATACAACGGCTAACAGAGGATGCAGGTGAAGATGTGAACGTTCTGTGTTCTGATGGTGAAATCCGAGCAATGACGTACGCGTTCTATCCAGATAACGAGATGTTCCGGTTAAATATCCCCAATGAGGTTCCAGGTATTGAGACTGCGCGTGAAGACAAAAGCGGTATCGGTCTCGTCAGGACAAATGACTCACCAGACACGCCAATTCAATTAGAGATAATCAATGACGAAGCTGAAGCTACCGAAATAATCCGACGGTCAGTCAGAGAGGGTGCATGGGATCAAACCTCAACGCGTCTGTATGGTTGGTTTTAATCTACTAAACAGAGTCACCGTATTGGTCAGAAGGAATTCAGAGTCGTCTGATTCTCCCCGCCGTCTCCTAAACGCGTCGCACCAGGCAACTCAATGTCCCGTTCCTCCTCCTCACCAGTATCGACAAGCACCGCCGTCTCGTCACCGGCCCCGCGCTCACGCACTTCGACCAGTTGCTGCACTGCCTCTTGGATTTCGTCAACACGGTCATCGAGTCCCATCGGCTCCAACACAGCCTGATCCAACTCGTCACGGAACTCTTGCTCATCCTCCTCAGTCGCCGTTCGTTCATCGTCCAACCAGTCCGTCATCACGCGCTTAATCTCCGCCCGCTCCTCCTCACTGAACGCTCGCGGGTCCGGGACGTGCATCCGCTTCGCCTCACCGACAGTGAGTTCGTTCCGATTCATTCCCTGTCCCTGCTCAACCCGTCCCTCAATCTCACGGAACAAGGGGAATATCGAGGAGTTCATGATGCCAAGAACCACGTACGGGTCAACGTCCACGTCGTCGTGAACGTTAACCTCGTAGTTCCGCTGGTCTAACGGCATTTCAGCGGCGTTGTACAGCGTTCGCGCGTCGCGCCAGTACTCTTTCGGCAGGATAAGCTGCGGGCGTGGAAGTTCCCCGGCGTCGAACCATACCCGACCGGAGTTACTGACGCTCGCGCCGTCATGGACATCCTGCTCTTCTCCGTACTCGATGTACTGGATAAGGTCATCCCACCCGCGGTCTTCGAACTCGTCAAGAACGATTTCCTCGTCCGTCCGTTGCTGCATCAGGGACTTATCTGCGTTATCGAGGATTTCATCGACTTCCTCGCGTAAATCGAGGACATACCAGTGCGGGTCCTCCTCGTGTAGTTCGATGTAGTCTGTCGGGGAGATGTGCTTCAGGATCGGTGTTACGAACTGGTCATCAATCCCGAGTTCTTCGTACTCGTCCTCCTCCTCGAAGTAGAAATACGTGTTATTCCCTGTTTTCGTGCCGAATTTCACGTCTGCGAGGTCTCCGAGCGTGGTCATCCCGGGCTCCTTGAGGAGTTCCCAATAAATCGCGGGCGCGTACATGTACCGGTCCCACCGGTCGATGTTGTGTAGATTCCCTTGGCGGAACGTGGCGCGGCGATACTCGTTGTCGTCGTGTAGCGTCCCGGGTTCGTGGTCCTCTTCGATGATGTTGACAATTTCGTCCGGGTCGAACCGTTCCTTGATTAGAACCAGATCCGTCAGGTTCTGATTCCGTTCTTCTTCGTCGTCACACCGCTCCAGAACGGTGATGCACGTCCCGATGAGCGGGACATCGAACTGCTGAGTCTGAAAGTCGATGACCGCCTTAATCTTCGTGTTCTCCAGCATGAAGTCCTGCAGATCCTCGCCGTACCCGACGGTGAGCCACCGGGACGACGTGAGATAACCGAGTCGCCCCGGGTCACCGTCCGCCCCGTCGCTCAGGAACTGATACCCGTGGGTGAAGAAATAACAGTAAATGTCCGACCGGTCGTCAAGATCGATGCCTAACTCGTCCAAGTGCCCCCGTGCGTGAACGTCTTCAGCGATGTTCTCATGCCGGATATACGGCGGGTTCGCCACGACCGCGTCGATGTTCTGCGGAACGGTCCCGTCGTAACTGGCTGTTCCCCCGTTCGTCCCGACAGTCGCGCGTTCAGGGTCTTCAAACGGTGTTTGATCGGCGTGTACTCGGAAGAAGTCCTCAACTAAGACGTTCACATTGTGCGTCTCATGACCCATATCGCGGATTGCGAGGTTAATCGCGCACAAGTGAGCGGGGAACCGGTTGATGTCCACACCGAACACTTGGTCGAGGACCTCCTCGTGAACGTCTCCGCCCCCTTTCAGTTCCTCCAAACGGTTGTATGCCCCGACAAGGAACCCTCCCGTCCCCGCCCCAGGGTCAAGCACCGTGTCGTCCGGGTCGGTCACGGTGAGCTCGGTGACTAACGCAACGATCTCGTCCGGTGTGTAGTACTGCCCGAGTTCGTGTCGTTCCTCCGCCGGAATGATCTCCTCGTAAATCTTCCCGATGACGTCCGAATCGAACTTATCGAGATTGTACTCCTCAAGGTTCCCAAGTAGGTCTTCGACCTGTCGCTGCGCAGTGTCGGTGAGCGGCAGCGCATCGAAAATCGGGTCCTGCTCGTAGACAGCTTCGAAGTCCACGGCTTCAATCAGTTCATCGAACGTGTCACGGCGACGATCGCCGACTGCGAGGTCGTCAACGGACACGTCTGGGACGTCCACGTACGCGTCAGCGTTCTCAATCAGTTTGTAGAACACTAACTTATTCATCAACAGGTACGCGGCCTGTGAGCTGAACGTGGATCGGACACTGCCGGGTTCTTCGTCGTAACGGTCACTCCATCCTTGGTCGTCAACCCACGTTTCGAACTGGGATTCGAACTCAGTGTTATTGAGTTCCTCCAGTAACGCATCCGCGAATTCACCCTTAATGACATCGTGGAACGTCTTGAGACGGGTAACGAACGCATCGCGGTGCGGGTCCCATTCGATGACGTCCTGGTCAAGCGCGGCGAGTTGCTCTAAGAAGTGTGGGGCGAACGCGCCGATGTCAGTGATTTCGTACGCTCGGGTGCGTCGGTCCAACAGGTTCGTGCCCTGCTCGAACGTGCGGAAGAGAACTAAGTGGTCGCCGTTGTACGTGGCGAAGTACTCGGTTCCAAGGTGGAGGGCGTACCGTGCGGCTTGTTCGATGACCGGTTTGGCGTACGGGTCGATGTCACGGCTCGGTGTTCCCTCGGGTTCGCGTTTGGCTTCGATGACGCAGAAGGGTTGGCCGTCGGCTTCTACGACAAGGTCTGCGAACCCGTTGCTGACATGTTTCTCGGGCGTTACACCGGTGAATTCGATGCCGTGGTGGAGGGCGTCGTTTTCGACCGAGTTCGCCAAGTGTCTGTAGAGTTCTTGGACGATCTTGGCTTCCGAAGACATTTGATATGAGACACGACTCACTGTGTTGACTTAATACCACTTACCTTCGGTCACGGTCGTGGTTAGCGCGGTCGTTGACAGGAACGACGGTGTCGTTAGTACTGTACGTTCTGCAGCGCCTCCACAAACGGTTGGCCTATTGTGAATCCAATATCTCCGGATCCATGTTCTCCACTATCCGAAACGCGAAATCCGGAGACTGCAAAAACCGGAATTCGAGAACTTGCTCTGTTTGATGAAACGCCAACGCAATCCCAGTCAACAGGTCCCGCATCTTCTTCTGCTTATCCACCAAGTCTCCAAAACCAATCTCATTCTTCACACTCCGACTCCGACCGCGGGAATTATAGATTCGAACCACTCCGTCTTCATCATCAATATCATGGCTCATATGAGCTGGACCGCGGCGCAAATCCAACTCAACTGTTCCTACGAGATTCGAATATCCTTGCCGTTTCAAGAACCGAATCACATCAACAGTGTCACTCAGCTCTACAGACCCTGCTCCGTCCGCGTGTTGAATCGTTGCCGCGAGATCCCGTAACGGATCCCGTAGTAACTCAAAACACTGGTGGTACTCTTCAAGTATGCGTGGGAACGCTAACTCACTGTCAATAGTACCGCCACCGCCTGAAAACGCCCGCCACTCCTCACTGGTTTTCATCATAACATCACGCATCCGGGATACGATGAACTCGATATCTGAAATCGTCACATCGCGGTAATCCCGATAATCTGAGAACGCATCACCGCGCAAATACCCGTCTGAAAGTATCTCTTCCGTCAATTCGGAGAAGTTCTCGAACCGGGCCTGATTCTGTGGTAACTCCGTTTTGATTTCGTCAAACTGCTCCTTCGAATCCCGTAACTCCAAGTATTGGAGGGCGAGAACCTTGTGGTAGTTCTGAACGATTTTGATTAGGTTATCGTTCTCCAGATCAAGTTCGACTGCCGCATCAAGACCGTCAATGATGCTTAGTTTCGGAACATCTTCTTCTTCCTCCTGTAGCTGTTCCATGCCGATCTCGATGTTCGATCTGTCGGGGTCACCTCCACGAGGGACGAAATGTTCGATGTTATCGTAGTACCCTTCTGTGTCTCCGACTGGTGTTTCTGCTAAATCTATGAGTTTCTCCTCCCCTTGCCGGACGGTGCTTTTTATTGAGAATAATGCGATGACGAAATCGTGTTCTGTCCCGGCGATTTTGGTTTCCTCCCCATCTTCATCTTCGAACACAACTTCCCCGTATTCTTCGGGTTCTTGTCCACTCTGATCGATTTCTATGTTTAATTCGGTGACGTTGAGGTCGCCCTCGTGGTACAGTGTTTTCAACTGTTTATATGCTTCAGATCCCGTCATTCAGACTTGTTGAGATACTTGTCGCCACCGGTTAAGAAATCTCCCCTCGGATCGTTAAGACGGCTGTATAGGGACTTAGCAGAACACCGTTGACAAGATCGCGTCAGTCGTCGCCCGAACTGAGCGGTTCTAAGTTCTTCTCTCCGGCTTCGACCTTCGCCCGTTCGACCTTCCACACCGAGTTATCGAACTCAATCTCGTAGTTCTTCTCCGCGCGCTTCAGGATCGACTGGATGGATGACTGCTTCACACCGTAATACTCGGCTGTCGCCGTCTTCGGACGGCCTTTCTTGAGTTCGCGGATGAAGTTCTGCACCTTCGCGTACTCCTGCGGGTCCTGGTACAGGAACCCATCTTCATCGACGTCGTACCCGGCTGGCGGACGGCCTACGCGCTTCCCGTCGCGCCGGGCCTTGTCGATACCCTGCTGCACGCGATCGGCGATCATCCGTCGCTCCGCGTCTGCGAACACTATCATGAGGTTGAGTAGGAGGTCACCCATCCAGTCGTCGTTATCGACTGTGCTGATGGGTTGTTCTGTGCAGTGTAGGTCGATGTCCTTCTCGCGGAGTTCCTCAACGAAACTGGCGAGCTCACTGAACGAACGTCCTAACCGGTCGATCTCTGTGGTGACGACGACGTCGTACTGGTCGATGGTCTCCCGGAGCTGGTTGTACTGCTCGCGGGACATGCTCGCACCGGACTCGATGTCCACGTGCCACGCGACTTCACTGGTGTTGTAGTGTTGGAGGATCGATTCGCGCTGCCGGTCGTCGTCTTGGTCGTCTGTGCTGACACGGACATAACCGGCGACATTCTGGGGTGATTCCTGCATACCTACCTTAGTCGGTGTGTCCTTATCAAAAAAGTAGGATTCCTTGACGGTGCGGGAAACATTAGTTTCTCGTAACTCTCACCGTCGTAGTAGGAGTTCGGGACTAAAGGATGGGGAGGTGGGTTCGGACGGTCGGATCGGCGTACGTGCGTACGCACCTGAGTACGTACGCGACCACGTACATCGCTACGGACACAGCGACGTACGTTCGTACTCCCGTCCTCACGTACGGGTATGCGTCCATCTGCTCAAACCGACTGACGGGCGGGCGAGCAGATCATCTATTATGAATTGTACGGACACCCGGGATATCGGCGTGCTGCGTCGTGTCGCCCACCATGTTCCGCGACATTAGAGAAACGGCTACCCCAATGGGTTGTCCATTAGAACAGGTTAGTATCGAACACCGGAGTTTCGATGACAATTGGTGACGGAGATGAATACGGATAGGTACTCCTGCCCGTCATTTGCTTCGTACATGTGACTACTGATGTATTTAGTCGTCTAACATATCCTCCGGAATCTGGCTCTCCGGGATGTTCAGGGCATACTCCTCATCATCGCGCACCTTCTTAAGAAGGGGAACGACTTCTTCTGAGTACCGGCGTGGATCGACCTTACCCTGGCCGATGAACGCGATGTGGTATCTGTTGTTGAATTCACGGATGTTTATACCCGTCTCCTCTTCGATGTCTCTGATAAGTTCGTTGACTGCGTAGGTGTTCGTGCTCTCAAACCCAAGCCGAACTGCCACATCACTTGGACGTAGGTCATGGTCAAATTGAATTGCCGACTCCGAGTCAGGGGCGATCCCGAGCACGGTTGCTAATTCACTCTCGTCTTCAGCGAGATCTTCGACTTTTCTAACGTCAACCACCTCGCGGTTGGGAGCCTTCTTGCTCACCACCTCAAATGTGCTGGCAAGAATTCTGCGAAGAGCGCCGATGGGGATATTCAGCCCACTATGCTGCGTGAATGCTTCAAAGACCCACGAGAAGTCTTTGGCGACAATTCTGTTTACTGTAATATTGTCTCCCTCCCCGATCTGAATCTGTTTTTGACGTGGGAGGTTGTCCCGGTCTTCAATGTCGTCATCAAATTCGAGGAAGTAGATGTCGTTAGCAATGTCCTCGTTGTCCGATAACATCTGATTCACCCATGAGAACACTCGTTGTATGTTTGAGTCGCCCGCCCCGTATCCAACGATGAGTAACGGGTGTTCAACAAAGTATGTGAGCATTTTCGAACTAAGATATCGTCGCCGAGAATTGAAGTCCTCGTAGTCCTCGGATGTCAGTATAAGACTCTCAGGTTCGGTGATACTACCATGAATCTTGAGAATTTCACCGATAGTCTGGTGCTGACGCCGTAGAACCTGCTCGCCGACAACTACGTCGTAATCTGGCTCATCTTCGTCATAGTCTTCATTGAAAATACGCTCTAAGAACGGGTCATAATTCGTGGTGATGATCGCGTGCGGTTGAATCTCTTTTAGAAGTTCGATCTCTTCTCGTGCCTCATCGGCGGTGAGGTCACCATTGACGACGTCATCAGTCAAATCGTCTGACGAGGCTGGCGTCAGATCATCAAAATATTCCGAAATTCGATTTTTGATGTAGATGTCTTCTGGATGCTGGGGGTCAAGAGAATCATCTGGAAAAGTGGGGGTCCCTCTGTTCCAAGCCCACACAGCATATTGTTCAGCGAGAAACTGACCCATCTCTTGTGGACTTCGAGTTTGGCGGTAGTATCCGTAATCGTGGCCGAGTGTAGGAAGATCATCGGCCATTGATTCTAGTAGTTCATCCCATCCCGGACCACTGAAGTAGCGAATAGAGAGACCAGAACCAACGAGTAGTGCGGGTTGGAAGTCTTCACTTTCTAGTGTCTTCCCGATGTCCTGTATGATCTCTTCACGATATTCTTCAAGATCTGGCATATTCATCACCTTTCCTCCCGCAAGGAAAAGTGTTGACAGTTTAGTGAGCGAATGACTAGTCCCGACTTCCTACCCAGGTATGGTATGAGTTGAGTAGGTGAGGTGGCTTGGGTTCCCGGTTCAGTCGTGGATTTCCGCGATGATGTGGTTCCGTTACTGGAGTATCTATAGTACAGCTCGTCTTGGCGGAGGAGGTTCGACCTGTCCTGCTCGGGAAAGTATCAATCAGAAACTGTTAACAAGAACGACGGTGCCGCGGTCAGGAATCGTGTTACGGGCGAGCAAGAAAGTATGAAAACGCTGTAATCCCACGCACCAAACCCCCGTAACACCTTTTGTGAACCCTTAAAACACAGCGCGGTCAGGAACCGTGTTACCCTCTCAGTACACGTCGCCCGCCGGAACGCGCACTGCATTCTCGCGGAACCATGGCGTCGTCATATCCCACGACCCGAGGTCGTAGTCCTCGAACGTGGACAGGCGCGACTGCCCCGGGTACCGAGCGGCTTCCGACCGACCGTCGTCGTCACCGTGAATGCCCTTCCGAGCATTGACAACCGTCCAATCCGGCTCATGCTGTGACCGCACCACTTGCCGATCGACTGTCTCGCCCGCGAGCGTCGCCTGACGCGCCCGCCCGCGTCGCGTGGGCGTTTGGTCGCGCAAGTACCGCGTCGTCCCTGCGGACCCGACAGTATCCTCCAAGAGGAGCTGCTGTCCCGTCGATTCCACGCCAACGTGCTCATTGTCACCCGCCTTCTCAATCACGTAGCACCAGAGGTCCATCGATGTCATCCACTTCGACCCGTCCGGACTCCGCTTGATGAGCCCCTTATGTCGCAGGTAACACTTCATCTCCTGCGACAGTTGCGATTCTTCCCACCGCCAGGTGACTACTGGCGGGGCGAGGTGCTGGATGATCTCTCCCCAGTGAGCCGCAAGCTTGCCTTCCGTTCTCTTCTTGAAGTCTCTCGCGCGGTTCGACTGCCACGTCACCGTCGTCGTTGAGTTTTGAGTTAACAATCTTAGTCACCCCGTGTATTCCATCTCCTCGAACAGCCCGATCGCCAGCGCGTAGTTCGCTTTCGACAACTGTCCGTCTTCTTTGTAGTCAACACCCTGTACACCCAAAACGCCCTTGAGAGCCATCGTTGGCGGTTTTTCGTCTTCAAGCGCAGTCGCGTGCTTGTCCCGCGCAGCGAGACACACCCGAAGCGCATCGACAGGGTCCTGCATGACATCGCTCGCGTTCCCGCACGACCTGATGCCCTCAATGACTGCAATCAACTGCAGCGCACCGCCACCGTCCTCGTGAGCCCAGCACTTCCACCCGTCATTAGTGTCCACGCCGAAGTTCGTAGACTTCGCGTCTGGGGTGCTGGTGCCACCGTGAACCGGGTGTGGGCCCTCCCCGTTCACCGCGTGAGCGCGGAACGGACCGGTCTGCGCGATCGGCTCAGGGTTCAGGGAGTAGTACGCTGACTTCGACTTGGACGAGTCGATATCACTACCCTCAGCCCGGTCATCGAACGCTGCCTGTGCCTGTTCAGCTGGCGTCAAAGTATCGTCGTCATCCAGGTGCTCGTCAACGATGTCGTCGATCGTTGCCTGCCGTTCAGGGACGTCGTGCCGCGGCGTGGCGTCGATGTGCATCCACGTCGTCCCCATCACGCGTCCGTTCGCGGGAGCACCGTACACCTCAACGTGCCCGACTTCACCGCTCGGGAGTGACTGGGTCAGATCTTCCTGAACCTTCTTCCCGTCAACGAACCCGGGGAGTTCCGCCCGTACGAACACGTGAACGCCGGTCATGCTGGTGCTGACTTCAGTGTAGGCGTCCAGTTCTTGGATGAGGTCCCACGCTTCCCGCGTCATCAGCGCGGTCCCATCGTCTTGAGGTTCGATGACGTCATCGAGGTCCACCAGCATGAGCGGATCTTCGTCAGGCTGGAAGTCCAAGTGCGGAACGATCGCCATCGGGTACAGCGGCCGGGGATCCTCACGGTGCTCGTTCCCGTCATCGTCTTCAACAGTCCCCCACCGCCAACTGTCATTGATGTGCCCGTTGACAGTTCCATCGAGGGCGTCAATCACGTCCTCGAACGTCCCGCCTGCCCGTGAATCCCAACTGACGTTCTCACGTCCCCACTGCGCTGCACCAGCGTACCCGGGGTTGGTGTACGGGGCGCGCGGCTGCTTCTCTTCCAAGTCCCACGCGAACCAGTTCCGGGCGTCTTGCCCGATTTCAACCAGGTCTGCGGGGATGACACGCTCCGCGTCGTGGACTGATTCCGGAACGTCCAGCGTGACGTACTCTTCGCCGACTTCGATGACTTTCACCGGGCTTTCAGCGTCGTCTAACCGTTGGATTGCTTCTCGCATCAACAATCACCCCATGTGAGACCGACGAATCCACCGTCTTTCTCTGCGACCTTGCCTGCGTTAATGAGCGCATCCAGTACCACCTCAACATTTTCACGTCGGAATCCACGGGACTCGCACGCATCGATGACCTCAGTCGCCGTCGATATCCCACCGTGGTAGATTTCGCTGCGCACTTCACGCGTTAACTCTCGCGTGTACTCCATGCGTTCCTGGTACGCTTCGATCCTGTCCTGAATCACGTCCAGGTCTGCGCGGGTTCGCTTAGCGACACGACCCGTCGCTGCGTCGGTGTCAAACCCGCCTTTAGTGTCAACCCCACCGTCAGTGCATGCCTGCCTGACAGCGTTATCCACCCGTTCACGTTCCCCCAGAACACTTGACGTTCCTGTGGTCGGGGCGGGGTCGGGACCGGTGTTCTCCATAGCATCCGGGGCGGGTTCCTCTTCGACGTCGGGAGTATCGATGACAGGCAACTCGTCACCGTCATCTTCGGCGGATTCCGCGTTCGCTGCAGCGCGTTCAGCGGCCTGCTCCGACTTCCTGACGATCTCCCCGTCCAGATACGGCGTCATCCAACGGAACCCGCCACGCATGATGTGCAACCGCTCGCTCGCACGTGTGAGCGCGACGTACCAGGTCCGAGCTTCATTCTCTGACTTACGCTTCAACCGGTCGGTTTCACTCGCAATCGTGCTCGTGATGCCGTCGTACACGACAACGTCGCTTGCCTCCGAGCCCTTCGATGCGTGAATCGTGAGGACACGCACCCGCTTCACCGCGCCCTCTGCAACCGTCTCGTCACGTTCAGAAACTGCAGCCTGTAACGCATCGATTTCACCGTCATCGAGTTCACCGGATTTCGTTAACTCACTAACAGACGCCGTTCCTGAGGTGTAACGCCCCCAGAACGCGTCTTTGACAACTTCACCGAGGTCGTCAGCAGTGACTGTCTGTTCACCGTCACGGAGACCACTAATGAACGTCTCCCGTTCGTCGTTCGTGACCGACAGCACACGACCGTTCGTGTGCTCTAACAGCGTCGCGGCTTCGTCGCCGGTGAGACGGAGTTGCGACGCGTCCGTGTCGTACGTCTGCAGCCCGTACTGACCGTCATCTGACGCGTAGGTTGCCGGGACACCGCGGAGTTTCACTAACGCGTTTAGCAGGTCCACGCGGCGCTGTGTCCACCCGCCCAGATCGCTGTCATGCGTCGAATGGATGATGCCGGCTTTCTCCAGTGCGGCACTGATACCCGACACTTGCGTGCGACTGCGTGCAAGGAGCATCATCGACCGGTCGTCATGCCCGTCGATGTGGTCCTGGACGAGCGCGCCGGGGCTTGCCGGGGTATCCGCGCCCGGGACGCGCCAACCGTCACTGTCCCCCTTCTCGAACCATGGGGACTTGTACTCATGCAGTTCACCGCGAGAGTCACGCGTCACCGGCGGTTCGTCGAACTCCTTCGACAGCATCAACGTCGCAGCCTGCCAGTGCGACCGCGGGACACGCCAGGTCTTCGTCAACAGGACCTCCGGAATGTGATCGAGTCGGTCACTGAAGAACCGCGGGTCCGCGCCCGTATACTCGTTCACGACTTGCAACGGGTCGCCGGCAACGATTGCGGTGTCTGCAGCTGCAACCCAACGCTCACACACCTGCGCCATGAGCGGTGTCACGTCGTGGTACTCGTCCACGACAACCGCCTTCGTCGGCGGTAGCGGACCGTTCACGGCTGCTTCTAACAGTTCGCCGAACTCCGTCAGACCGGCTTCCTGCTTGAACGCCTCCCACCGCTCATAGATCTGGGGGACGTCGACGCCCGGCCATTCTTCCTTGAGGTCGGTGTACTTCGGCACTTCGTACAGATCGCTCTTGTCCGCCGGGTCAAGCAGGTTATCACGAGCGTATTCGATGACTTTGAACAACAGCTCACCGCGCGACGTGCTCCACGGCGCTGAACTGTACTTGATGTCCAGTACTTCACTGCAGAAGTACCATTTCTCGTATCCCGTCACGGCTGGACCGAGCCCGGAATCCGTGTTCTCATCGTGACGACCGCTGAGAAGCCCTGTAACGCGGTTCGCCGCGGCATGTGCGGTCGTCCACATTTCTAACTCGTCTTCTTCATCGAGGATTCCCCATGACTTGAGACGCGCTTCGATTTCACCGGCAAGTGAACGACGGTACGTCATGATCGTGATATCACGGGGGTCGATGTTGTGTTCCTCTATAAGCACAGCAACGCGGAGGCACATCTGCGTCGTCTTACCCGTGCCGGGCGGCCCGTTCAGGCGGATTGTCGCGTCTGCAGGGTGCGTCTCCCCGCCTTTGATTTTCGCGTCCTTCAGGTCCGCCGGGAGGCCCTTGCGGACGGATTCAGGCGGACGGGCGTCTTCGTAGTCGGTGACTTCGTCGTAGTCAGTAGGTGCTCGTGGCATTACTCGTCACCCCCGTCTTCGGGCGTGTATGACCGGATTTTCCCGGGTTCATGGTCGTCGCTGTCTTCGTCACTTCCAGGCAGTGAACCGCCCGAGTCACCGTTTACAACCTCGTCGGTGTCGCCGGTCTCGTCCGGTTCACTGGCGCTGTCACCATCCTCCTCGTTACCGTGGTTATCCATGCGGTCCATCGTGGACCCTGACGCCTCCTGCTGGTAGGCATCCTCGCTAACTTCGAATGCGTCACCGGACAGATACCAGAACGTCTGCCAATTCCCGTGAACGGTCGTTGACTTCGACACCTTGTCACCAGCTGTTGACGTGCCTGTAAGTTCACGCGCGGAGATTTCAGCCTGCAGCGCCCGGTCGGTGATTTCGTGGGTCGATGTGATGGACGCAATCGCCTCCCTCGGCACGACAACCTCAGAGTTCGCCGGGGGTTCATCGTCCACGTACACACCGCCGTTCTCAACAGCATCCTTGCGGTCTCCGTACGCGACAGTGTTACTCACGTAGTTCTTCAACGCCTGCATCGCTGCCGTCCGTGCACCCGTCTCTTCTTCAACGACTTCACCAACGCTCTCGATAACATCGCCGATGAAGTTGTCCCACTCAACTTCTTCACTCTCCGCTCGGTCAGGGTATTCGCCTTCCTGAGCGGCTGTGTAGGCCTTCCACAGAACCCGTCCTTCGAAGAATGTCGATTGAGTGACCGTGAGACGCGTCCCGTTCGCATCGTTGAATTTCAGGACGTATTCGGTCTCTTCGGTGGATGACTTGTCTGTCGTAACCTTCTTCGTCACACCGACAAGCGTCTCCTCAATGAGGTCTGAGAAGATGATCACTTCACCGTCATCGATCTTCTTCTCAGTTTCGAGGTCATCAATCTCATCTAACCAGATTTGGCGGACGTTCTTCCGCGACACGCCGCTTTTCGTGTCACTTAGCTGGTTGAGGTACGCTTTCGCCATCGAGTGCAGACCCGTGGCTTCGTCGCCGGCTTCGACTTCGATCGCTGCGAAGGTCTGAGCTGCATCCATGCAGACTTGCATCGCGTCGCCAGCGTTGTCTGCGTCCTTCACAGCTTCCTCGTACTGCGAGAACTGCGCGCCCAGCTTCGCAGTGGGTGTGTCCTCTGATGGGCCCGAGATGTCGTCGGGCATGTCTCCTCCCGCTGCCATCAGGCCCCACCGCCGTTGATACCGTCGTTTACTCCGTGCTGTTCGTCGCTGCGTCCGTCCGTTGTAGGACGATTTTTAAGTTTTCGTGTCGTACGTTGCATTGGTACTCGCGGACCGCATGGATTGGTTGATTGGCGGAAACGATCCGTCTCGCAGACGCACATCCATCGAGGTCAGGTGAACCCGCGGTACCAGGGCGGGAGGGTGGTTCCCTCCCTGCCTGTCCTTTCATACGAACGCTGGTTAGGCGCTCGTCCAGGCCCGCGTTTTCACTGCTTATCCTCTGTTAAGGACCTGGTGCTTATAAGTATTTGGGGGGCAAATATACAAATAAGGAATGACCATGACCGCTCAACACCCCTCGCTGCTTGATACCGATCAAGAAATCCTCGAACTCCTCAACGAGGAAAGCAGACAAACACCGAGCATGCTCCTCAAATCCGTAGCCTCCACGGACTCGAAACAGTACGTCCAAAACAGACTCAAACACCTCCGCGACAACGATCTGGTACAAAGAGCTGACCGGGGGATCTACGAACTCACCACGCTCGGTGAACGCGCGGCTGGTAACCTCGATATGTATCGAGAGGATCGAGGGGGGTTCTGGCGCTTGCTGCAGGGTTGAGGACTGCATCGATTGATGGCACAGGATTACAACCAACTGGCGCACTTAAAGGCTCGCAGCATGCCGACGCCTCCCGACCGTTAACAACACTCTATTCTCCGTGGTGAAGTTCTGATATTCGCTGGCCGTGAGGTATCACCTTTCGCGCGTATAGTGTAGTGGGTGCTGTCGCCAGAGTACCCTCCCCAAATTATCAGAATACTAACCACCAATTCACATCAATTACACTACAACAATTGGTACTCACATTTCTTATAATTTGGGCGCGCTCTCCCAGCGACAGCACCCCCAATATAGTAGGGGAAGAAGTTGGAGGTATCGATGGGAAGGGCGCGGCGGCTGCCGCGCTCGTTGTGGACGGATGAACGTCAGCGTCTGGATCGGTGGTCACGGTGCTCCTGCACGCGTGCGCGCGTGGCGGGGTGTGCTGGCTCGATGAGGGGCGTGACACGTGTCCTGACTGCAGCGTGTTGCGCGGCGTGTGAGCGCCTATGTGGGGTCGCGTGGGACCGGAGAGAGAGTGTGTGACCTGCGTGTCGTGGCAGCGGTGGTACGCTACCGCTCTGTCATCACGCGCTTCTCGTTATAGGTTTTCTCCCCTCCAGCTGGTGAGCGCTGGCGATATGTGAGCGTTGACAGGTTCGTGTCGATCGTGTCTGCGCTGACGTCGTCTGCACCCCAGGCGGGTGTGCGTGACACTGATCGTGACCGCGGGTATGTTCTCGAAGCCCAGTGGCGCGTGAGCGTCGCTCACTCCGTGCGCCCATAACACTTCGCCCTGACCCATCTCAGATATCTAACACAGGAGGTAAATCCTCTCCTATACACCAAACACCATCTTCGGACGTAAGAACCCTGTCAGAAAGTCCCTGAGAGGTGTCATTATACCCGGTATCCCGACAAAAAAGCTTTTTCAAGCAATTCTAAGCCCTGGCACGGAAAACACCCTCTCAGAACACTCAGTTAACTGAGATGGAGGGGGTGAATCGGGGGTTCAGAAACCCACCAATTGATACAGTAAATGAAGTCTGCCATGAGAGGGGTGAAAATCACTCTATTGAAAATCGTACCCTGTCAAGAAGAAATATACCATGTCAAGAACCACTGTCATTTATACTTCTATGGGTGTTATAACCAAACACAATGGCCCCGGACAAAGATTACAAAACAATCACCACGATCATCTACGTGACCGGTGATTCCCCCACAGAACGCAAAGACGATCTGCGCGCGTGTCTCTCTCACGCCACTAACCATACTGGTGAAACATGGCTCACTGAGCCCTCCCTCACGAAAAATACAGATAACGCAGCGCAAGCAATCGAGAACGAAACACCAGGGAACTCAGTGACAATCGAAGAAGTAGACTGGCACGCCCCCATTAACCAGCTCCTCATCTGCCACGACAAAACCACGACGAAAAACGGACTGAACGGTATGATGCAGGGCGCAACGAAAAGCAATCAACCATACTCCCTCATCGTCGTCCACCCCGACGAACTCATTGACCGCGCACATGGAGCCGACCGCATTCAACAGCTCGTGGGCAGCGCGGTGGACGTACACCTGGCTGAGGCAGGTATGATAATCACATCCGATACTGCTATCGAGGGTGCGACGAAACGCGCGCTCACCACACTCAGCGATGCCATGCATCCCTCGCATGACCACGATAGTGACGCCACGTACGCATGGAGTGGCGGCCGTCCGCCGTTGGGGTTCGATGTGAAGGATGGGAGGTTGGTAGAGACTGATGAGTACGATCGTATCTGTACTGTGCTCCAGCAGGTTCGTGATTCAGAAACCAGTAAGCGTCGTGCTGCAAAGCGTCTCGGGTGTTCGCGTGGGACGATCATTAACGCGCTGGAGGATCGTCCGTCGATGTACGGGCTGGCGTGAGGGGGTCTGGGGTGCCTGCCCGCATGCGGTCACAGCCAGTTGATCCGTTCCCTCCGTTGTCGCATTTTGGATTTCGAATCCCTGTGATCGTATCTTTCCTCAATGATGTCTGTACCGACGTTCATCCGATCGCTGACGACGTCTGCAGGGACATCTGACGAGAGATAATCGGTGATCGCCCCGTGACGGATCGAGTGCGGAGCAGTGCTGGACGGGCACTTACTCGCGGTCATATTGTTCATCGCCTCGCACTCGTCTGGGTCCCGATCGTGCGGGCAGTCACCGCCGTTAAACGTACACGGGCGGGTGACTCGGTACACGTTGAGTCGGATCGTGTTCTTCGTGATTCTCCCGAATTCCGTCGTTAGAAGCGGGTCTCTGCGGTGGTCGTCCTGCACGTCGTGACGGTGATGCTCGATGTGGTCATCGATAATCCTGCAGGTACGCGTGCTGACAGCGACCGCGCGCTCCCCTTTTCGCTTGTTCTTTAGTGGGGTGTCGGTGTCTGGGTTGTGTCGGAGTTCGATGTATTCGTCTCGCGGGTGGTAGTGTTGCAGGTCGATTGCTCGTGCTGCGCCCATCCGCATCCCGGTCTCCCAGAGGATACGGAAGATGACGTGTTGTAGGCTCGCGTACTGGTATTTATCGAGGTGCTGTAGGATTTGCTCGGCCTTCTGCCGGGAGACTGTGTCGGTGCCTCTCGCGCCCGGGTCTGCGAGGGATGGGGAGTTGACCGTTTCATCGAGGCCGTCGATGCATCCGTTGATGCTGACGCAGAACCGCAAGAAGACACGGAGCGTATCTAGGTTCGATTTGAGTGTTACGTCACTCACCGTCTGTTTCCGGTGGATTTTGAAGCGTTGAACATCGCGGCCGGTGACGTCGTTCAAGTTGTCAATATCTTCTTGGTCGCACCATTCCACGAAGCGTTGTAGCCTGTATCCGTGGCTTTGGAGCGTTGCGTCTGAGAGTTCGCGTTCTCGATCTTGTTTGTACAGTTCAACTGCGTCGCGCGGTGTGAGGGGTTCAAGCCCGTCGTCGTGTGGTTGTGCCATTGTGTTCTCGGCACGGGCGGGTTTGCGGGCCGGGATTAGCTTGAGCGCGCCCTGCCGGTGAAGTCCGGGTGAGGCCCGTCGGCCTTGGACGGTGGAAGCCCGCCCGGAACGGCCCGGAGGGCCGCATGCCCGGCAGGACCCGCGAAATCGTTTGGAACGCTCGATCCGTAACCGCGTTCTCGTGAGCGACGTAGGAGCGAACGAGAGTACGCGAGACGAGCGTAGCGAGTCTCGCTCGATTCGAATTCGCGCCGGCCCACTTTTCCCGCACCGCAACGCGAGGAGCGACAGCGACGAGCGTCCGTTGCGGGAAAGTGTCCCGCGAATTCGAGCAGGGAAGGCGAGCGGAGCGAGTCTTCCCGTGTTCGACATTCGCGCCGGCCCACTTCTCCCGCATTTCGACGCCTGCCGAGCGACAGCGAGGCAGTCGGAAAGCGGTGTCGCGAAAGTCACCAACGTGATACCGACAGGAACTCAGTAGTCTCCCGTATCGGCGAACTCCAGTTCGTCGGCCGCGTACTCGTAGGTCGAGAGGTCCTCGGAGTTACAGTGTGCAGTCAGGTTCGCTGGAGTAACCTCGTCCCCCCGAGGGCCTTCGTAGACGACGCTGACCCTGTTATTTTCGTCGTCAGTGTCCACGACGACCGCGTAATTGGGGTCGTCGTGGGAGGATTTGATCACGTAATCGCCGACGGTGAACGGGTTTTCAGCGAACTGTAAGTTCTCGTGCTTGTAGGTGTACAGGCTCACGCCCTGGTCGTCACAGTAGGAGGACAGCAGCGCGGACGGGATGTCCCGCCAGTCACCCGGCCCCTCGTCCAGCGAACTCGGAAACGCGACCCTGACGGCTTCGCCGTCGAGTTCCTGTCCGTAGAGTTCGACCTGCGTCTCGGGTGGCAGCACCTCGATGACGACGCCGACGGAGGAATCCGGGTCCTCGCGCTTGCAGACCCGGTCGCCGGGCTCGAACGGGTTTTCGGGTGTCTGATTCATGTTCGCCGTGTTCGGGCCGAGGTCCTGCAGGTCGTTCATCGGGCGCGTCGCGAGGTGCTCCAGTTTCGCCGGCGAATCACCGGAGAACTGTTCCTCGGTCGCGACTTTGGACTCCAGCGTTTCGACGTGCTCCCAGCCGAGCAGGATCAGGCTGTCCTCGTTGTCGCGATGCCAGACCATCACGACGATGTCGTCCTCCGAGTCGGTCTCGACGAGCGTTTCCGGGAGAAACGCCGACACGTCCCGGGAGGTTTTCACGTCGACTTCGTACCCGAAGACCTCGAAATCGTGTCCGGAGAAGCTCTCGGGGTTACACCGACGGATCGCGTCCTCGTTTTCCCATTCCCACATCTCCGTGGGCAGGTATTCCCGACAGAACTGTTCGAACGCTATCTCCCCGAGGTTCCCGATTCGCTTCCCGTCCACGTCGTCAGCCCCCTGTTTCACCGCCTGGTGGTGTGCGCGCTTCTGGTCGATGTCATCGGGAGTGAACTGGTACACGGGAGACAGGTCCAGTTCTACCGAGGTGAATATTGCTATCGCTTCGAGCAACTCCCCGTCCGTGGATTCGATCCGGGCGCCGTCGAACTCAACTCCCTTCGGCGACCGCAACGCCCGTGACCTCGATCCGTGCGCCGCCGTCCGCGCTCGTCGCCAGGTCGATCGCCCAGCCGTGTGCGTCGGCGACTTGCTTTGCGATGCTGAGGCCGAAGCCGGTGCCGTCGGTCGTCGTCGAGTAGCCGAGGTCGAACACCTCCTCGCGCTCGTCCTCGGGGATCCCGGGGCCGTCGTCGGCGACGTAGAAACCGTCGGCCAGGTCGCCGACCGTGATCGTGACCTCGTCGCCGCCGTGTTCGACCGCGTTTCGGACGAGGTTTTCGAGGAGCTGTTTGAGGCGGCTGCGGTCGGCGCGGACCCGGGCGTCGGTCTCCGTCCGGAGGGTCGCCTCGGCCGTCTCGACGGTTTGCCAGCAGCTTTCCACGAGCGCACCGAGGTCGATCGCCTCTATCTCCCCCACCGTGTCCTCGTCACGTGCCAGCGTGAGGATGTCCTCGATCAGGACGCGCATCCGGGCGTGGGCGCGCTCGACCTCCGCGAGATGGTCGCTGTCACACTCTTCCCGTGCGAGTTTCAGGTTCCCCTCCGCCACGTTCAGCGGGTTCCGCAGGTCGTGGCTGACGACCGAGGCGAACTGTTCTAGCTGCTCGTTCTGCTCGCTGAGGCGTTCGTTCGCCTGCTGGCGCTGGAGTTCGTAGCTCACCCAGCGGCTCATCAGGTCGACGAGCGTCTCCTCCCACTCGGAGAACTGCCCGTTGCGCGGCTCCGTCCCGTAGAAGCAGAACGTTCCGTAGACGCCGTCGTCAGCGTACACGGGGGCACCGATGTAACACGACACGCCCCACTCGCTGAAGCCGGCCCGGTGGGTTTCCTCCGGCGCGTCGCGCTCGATGTCACCCAGCACGAGCGTCTCCTCGGTGCTGGCGACGATCTCACAGTTCGTCGCCGACACGGGGACCACGTCCCCGGCCCGGACGCTGTCGTCGTCGGCAGCAACGATCTCGAAGATGTACTCGTCGTCCCGGATCCGCGAGAGCGTGCCGAACTGCGTGTCGAGTTCCGTCCGTCCGAGTTCGAGCAGCGCCCGGACCTGCTCCTCGAACGACCGGTCGCGGTTCGAGATGATGTCGTGCATCTCGCGGAGCACGCGCTCGCGCTGTCGGCGGTCGGAGATATCCTGAACCGCCCCGCGGATCGTCACGACTTCCCCGTCCTCGACGACCGGCTCTCCCTGGATCCGGAACCAGCGGTCCCCGCTGTCAGACCGTCGGTATCGTGCTTCCACGTCGAACGACTCCTCCGCGTCCAGCGCCGCCTCGACCGCCGCGGCGACGCGTTGCCGGTCCTCCTCGACGTAGAAGTCGAGAGCCTCCTCGAGCGGCGGCTCCTCGTCGTACTCGGCCCCGAGCATGTCGAAGAGGTGGTCGGTCCAGTACACCTCCTCGGTGGCCGTGTCGATCTCCCAGCCTCCCACGTCGGCGATGCGCTCGGTCCTGGCCAGCAGGTCCCGGATGAACTCCAGTTCCGCCTGCCGTTCCTTCCGATCGGACAGGTCCCGGCCGACGCCGACGAGGCCGAGGAAATCGCCGTGGGGGTCGGTCAGTCGCTTTCCGACGAGTTCGTGTGGGACCCGGCCGCCGGACGCCGTCAGCAGGTCCGCCTCGACCATGGCGCTCCCGGTGTTCATCGTTCGGTCGATCGCCTCGGCGACGCGGGACCGTTCGTCCTCCGGGAAGAGTTCGAGCGCGTCCAGCCCGGCCAGCTCCGTGTCGGTGTAGCCGGTGATCTCGGCCAGGCGCTGGTTCCATCGGCTGAGCGTCCCGTCGGCGTCGATAACGTAGAACAGGTCGTCGAGCGTATCGAGCGCCTGTTCGGTGAAGGCCCGCTCCCGTGCGAGCTTCTCCTGGCGCTGGACGCGTTCGGTGACGTCCTGGAACTTGGAGAACATCGTCACCACGTCCCCGAGTTCGTTTCTGACGACGCGGTGGTGCCACTCGCAGATGATGCGCTCGCCGTCCCCGGTCAGGGTCTCCTGTTCGGTGTCGTAGGCGGTCGCGTCCCCGAGCAGGTCGGTAAACACCGTCGCGATGTCGTCGTGCCCGGACTCCGGAACGAGCCGTTCCCACGAACTCCCGACGAGTTCGTCCTCGTCGTAGCCGAGGATCGACTCCGCCGTCCCGTTGATCCGGGACACTTCCAACTCGTCGGTCCACTCGATCGCCCCGAGCGGCGACTGGTCGAAAAACAGCGAGAGCCGCTCCTGACTGGCCTCGATCTCCCGCTGTGACTGGTACTGTGCGACCGCGTTCGGTATCCGGTGTGCCAGCAGTGTGTACTGGCCGGTTCCGCCCTCCTTCTGGAGATAGTCGGTGACGCCGGCGGAGATCGCATCGCTCGCGATCTCCTCGCTCCCCTTCCCGGTGAAGAGGATAAACGGCAGGTCGGGATGGGAGTCGCGGACCTCGTTGAGCAACTCGATGCCGTTCCGGTCCGGCATGTCGTAATCCGAGACGACGCAGTCGATGTCGCGCCGGTCCAGCCGTTCCAGCCCCTCCGCCGCGGTCGTCGCCGTGTGGACGGTGAGCTGTTCGTCCTCGCGTTCGAGGAACTTCGCGACCATGTCCGTGAAACCGCGGTCGTCGTCGACGTGGAGCACGTGAATTGGGGTGTTCGTGGACATGAGCGATGGCGATCGAATCAGCCGTTCGACCGGTTCTTGCCGGTACGAGTAATCTCTCGGATAAAAGCATGCCGGCGGACCGATTCCGCCGGCTTCCCGGCGGCGGAACCGGAGATGTACACGAACGCGGATCGGACTGGCGTCACGTTCGCTCCGATACCCCCAATAATATGTACCGTCTCTCTGAATACCCGTCCGAATGACGCACCGACGCGTGACAGGCGTGGTGGGTGGTGTCGATGGCTGATTCCGGGGCGACAGTCGAGCGGAGCGCGACGGGAGTGCCGACGCTGGTGGTCGTCTGCGGGCCGCCGGGCGTGGGCAAGACGACCGTGTCGGAGGGTATCGTGGAGCGCCTCGACGGCGAACTGCTGCGGACCGACGTGGTGCGAAACGACGTGGCTCCGGACCCCGAGTACACGCCCGAGGAGCGCAGGCGCGTGTACGACGAACTGTTCGACCGCGGCCGGAACCTCGTCGAGCGCGGCGAGAACGTCGTGCTCGACGGCACGTTCCAGTACAGCGACCAGCGGGACAGGGCGCGGGCGCTGGCGGCGGAGCTCGGCGCGACGTTTCGCTCGGTGAAGGTCGAATGTGCGGAGCCGGTGGTTCGCGACCGGATCCGTGCACGGGAGAACGACGAGAGCGACGCCGACGTCGAGGTTCACGAACTGATCCGCGAGCAGTTCGACCCGCTCGACGGCGACCACGTGACCGTCGACAACTCCGAGACGCTGGTCCACACGCAGCGGCAGATCGACCGCCACTTCTGACCGCCCGCCCCCGACAGTCGTCCCTGCCGGCCGCGAACAGCCGTCACCGGCCCCGTCCCCCCAGTCAGGCGTCGCCCTCCAACCGCTTCGAGTGGCAGGTCGCACACCGATAGCGGAACGGGCTGGCGGACTTCGCCTGCAGGCGCATGAGCGCGCCGCAGTTGTCGCACTCCGGGAGCATACACGAAGTTGTACGCCAATCAATATAATGGTTGTTGGCGTCGTCGGTGACGGCGGACTTTTGCGGCCCGTCGCCCTACCGGCGGGCATGGTCGACGAGGACCTGCGGTGGGAGACGCTCGACAGCCGCGTCGCGTACGAGTGTCCGGGGTTCGAGATCGTGCGACAGGACGCGCGGCTGCCGGACGGCACCGTCACCGACTTCGACTACCTCTCGGAGGGCGAGAGCGTCGTCGTCCTCCCATTCACGTCCGACGGCGAGGTGGTGGTCGTCGAGGAGTGGCGGCAGGCCGTCGACCGGATCAACACCGCGCTCCCCGCCGGGGGCCTTGAACCGGGCGACGACGACCGCGCCGCCGCGGCACGCCGCGAACTGACCGAGGAGACGGGGTACGAGGCCGACGCCGTCGAACCGCTCACGAGCGTCGAGCCGGCCAACGGGTTCTCGGACGCGGTCTTCCACTACTACGTCGCCCGGGGGTGTACGTCGACCGGCGAGCAGTCGCTGGACGACGACGAGACGATCCGGGTCGACACCGCCGCGTTCGACGACCTCCGCGAGGCGGTCCGGACGGGCGACCTTCGGGACGGTCGGAGTGCGCTCGGCGTCATGTACTACGCGCTGTTCGAGTGAGGGCCGGTCGCGGGAAACCGCCGCGGCCCGGGCGGTCAGGCGACGAGCGGGACCAGCGCCAGGGCGAACGTCAGCACCAGCGCCGCGGCGACGGCTGTCGCCACGAGCGTCACGACCCGGCTCGGCCGACGGACGTATCCACGCTCGGCACCGACGGCGGCCAGGAACCCGGCCAGCGGGACCGTCTGCAGCGCGTGGAGGCCGACGAAGTGGGCCATCCGGAAGTCCCCGATCAGGTGCCACCCGACGACGGGAAGCGTCGGGGCGGCTCCGACTGCGCTGCCGCCGAGCGCGACCATCGCACCGCCCTCGTAGGAACCGACCACGAACAGCGCGACGCCGAGGCGGATCCCCTTCGCGAACGCCGGGTGGGTGTCGAACTCGGCGCGACGCGCTCTAACGAGCAACAGCGCGACCAGTCCCACGGTGACCGCGATCGTCGCACCCATGACGGCGAACACGGCTGTGTCGAGCGCTGTGGACTGGTTGAAGTGGGACTCGACGCCGCGTGCGGCCTGACCGCCGATGAGCAGGATCTCGATGACGCCCCCGGCAGCGATGCCGATCGAGGCCCGTCGGAGCGTCGCGTCCTTGACCGGCAGATGGCGCGAGAGCCACCCAAGCGTCGCGGTGAACAGCGCTATCGACCCCGCGAACTTCGCGGGCTTGAGCCAGACCGGTTCGCCGCCGACGGTCCGCGGGTCGGCGGCGATCCCGGCGACGAACCCGACGAACAGCACGGCGTTGAGGGCGGCGACGGCGAACAGCGGGAAGTTTCGGCCCCGGAGCTCCGCGACCAGCGCACGCGGGCCGCCCCGGCGGCCGAACCGCTCCGCGTCGGCGACCCCCGTCGGGCGAGTCTGTCGGTCCATACACCGAAACAGGAACGGGCGTGGGGAACGTGTTATCCCAACATGTTGGGACCACTGCTCCGGCGCGGAGGGACCGGCCGATGATCAGGGCGGAGTTCCGGATCGAACTCCCCGCGGGGACCTGGGTGTCCGAAGTGTCGCAGTCGTTCCCCGACGCGACGTTCCGACTGCTCACCGGCCTGCGCGCGGACGACACGGCGGTCGAACTCGGCGAGGTCGGCACCGATAGCCCCGCGGCGGTCAGCGCCGCGATCCGGGACCACCCGGCGACCGTCTCGTACGAGGAGCTCGACGCCGCAGACGGGACGGTGCTGGCGCGGTACAAGACCACGGACACCGCACTCTACGAGTTCGCCCAGGCCCCGTCGCTGGCCCCGGAGTACCCGGTCGTCGTCCGGAACGGCTGGTTCGAGTTCGACGTGACGGGCACGCGCGAGGAGTTCGACCAGCTCCGGGCCGGCCTCGACGGCTCCGGCTTGCGGTTCGAACTGCTCTCGCTCGTCGAGGACGACCGCGGGGACGACGCCGGGACGCTGGTGACGGACCGACAGCGCGAAGTGCTCGACGCCGCGCTCCGCGCGGGGTACTTCGAGGTGCCGCGGGAGTGTACGCTCGCCGACGTGGCGGCGTCGCTGGACGTGGACACGTCGACCGCGAGCGGCGTGCTCCGGCGCGGGCAGGCCCGGATCGTCAAGTCGTTTCTGACGGGTGCGGACGGGGGTACCTGACCCGGCTCCGGTGCCCGAGAACGGAATCCTTACCCCCGCCCCGCGGATACGGGCGGGCAATGCGCGACAACTTCGAACTCCGCGACGCCGACGTCGCGGGCCGCATCGGGGAGCTGACGGTGCCCCGGGCGGGGGTGACCGTCGAGACGCCCGCCCTCCTGCCGGTCATCAACCCCAATCTGGAGACGATCGCCCCCTCGCGGCTCGCCGACGAGTTCGGCGCGGAGATGCTGATCACCAACTCCTACATCATCCACGGGAACGACGAACTCCGGGAGCGCGCGCTGGAGGAAGGCCTCCACGACATGCTCGACTTCGACGGCGCGATCATGACCGACTCGGGGTCGTTCCAGCTCTCCGTGTACGGCGAGATCGACGTGACGACCGAGGAGATCCTGACGTTCCAGCGCGAAATCGGCTCGGACGTGGGAACGCCGGTCGACATCCCGACGCCGCCCGACGCCGCCCGCGAGACCGCCGAGAGCGACCTCGCCACGACCGAGGAGCGCATCGCCGAGGCCGAGACGGTCGACACGGATGAGATGCTCGTCTCCGCGCCGGTCCAGGGGTCGACGTACACCGACCTCCGGGAGGAAGCGGCCCGGACCGCCGACGCCTCGTCGCTGGACGTGTTCCCGGTCGGCGCGGTCGTGCCGCTGATGAACGACTACCGCTACGCCGACATGGTCGACGTGGTCGCGGCCTGTAAGCGCGGCCTCTCGCCGGACGCGCCGGTCCACCTGTTCGGCGCGGGCCACCCCATGATGTTCGCGCTGGCGACCGCGCTCGGCTGCGACCTGTTCGACTCGGCCGCGTACGCCATCTACGCCCGCGACGACCGCTACCTGACGGTGCGGAACACCCGGCATCTGGAGGATCTGGAGTACTTCCCCTGCTCCTGTCCGGTCTGTGCAACTAACACGCCCGACGAGATCCGTGCGCTGGACCACGAGGAACGCGAGGAACAGCTCGCCGCGCACAACCTCCACGTCTCCTTCGCGGAGATCCGCCGGATCAAGCAGGCGATCCGCGCGGGGAACCTGCTCGAACTCGTCGAGACCCGCGCCCGCGGCCACCCGGCGATGCTCGACGGCTACCGGGCGCTGCTCGACCACGCGGACCAGCTCGAACGGTCGGACCCCGTCTCGAAGGGCACCTTCTTCCACCTCTCGGCCGAGAGCGCGCGCCGCCCCGAAGTCCTCCGGTACCGCGACCGCCTCGACCGGCTCGACGCGCCGGCCGAACTCCTGCTCACCGAGGGGGCCGAGATCGAGGGGTACGACGCGTCGTGGAGCCTCGCCCCGCCGTTCGGCCCGGTGCCGCCGGCGCTGTCGCAGACGTACCCGCTGACGGCTGAGACGCCGGACCGGCTCGACGACGCCGCCCGCGCCGCCGCGGCCGACGCCGTCGCCCGCCTCGCGGAGCACAACCCCGGTACCGACCTCACGGTCGCCCACTACGGCTGGCCGGACCACGTCCTCCGGCGGCTCCCTGAGGGTATCGACCGGATCGACCTGTCGGCGCGGCGCTGAGGCCCCACCGCCGACCGGTTACGTCTCGGCCCGCATCCGCTCGTGGGCGCGGTCGAGGAACGAGTCGGGCAGCTCCTCCACGTCGCCGACCTGCACGCGCCAGAGGTTCGCGTAGAGGCCGTCGGCCGCCAGCAGTTCCTCGTGGCCGCCGCGCTCGACGATCTCCCCGTCGTCGAACACGAGGATGGTGTCGGCGTCCCTGACCGTCGAGAGGCGGTGCGCGATGGCGAACGTCGTCCGCTCGGCGGTGAGGTCGTCCAGCCGCTCCTGGATGACGGCCTCCGTCTCGTTGTCGACGTGGCTGGTCGCCTCGTCGAGCACGAGTATCTCGGGGTCTTTCAGGAGCGCCCGGGCCAGCGCGATCCGCTGTCGCTGGCCGCCGGAGAGCTTGACGCCGCGCTCGCCGACCTCCGTGTCGTAACCGTCGTCGAGTTCCGTGACGAACTCGTGTGCGCCGGCGCTTTTCGCGGCCGCCACCACGTCCTCGTGGTCGGCCTCGGTCCCGTAGGCGACGTTCTCCGCGACGGTGCCGGTGAAGAGGTACGGCTCCTGGGAGACGTAGCCGACGCGCTCGCGGAGGCTCCGGAGCGTCACGTCGCGCACGTCCTGCCCGTCGACGCGGACCGCGCCGTCGTCCACGTCGTACAGGCGCGGCAGCAGCTTCATCGTCGTCGACTTCCCCGCACCAGTCGGGCCGACGAGGCCGACGAACGACCCCGGTTCGGCCTCGAACGTCACGTCCGAGAGCGCGTTGTCCTCGGCGTCCTCGTAGCTGAAGGTGACGCCGTCGTACGTCACCCGTCCCTCGTCGACGGTCAGTTCGTCGGCGTCGGGAGCGTCCTGCACGGCCGCCTCGCCCTCCAGCAGCGTCATCACGCGGGCCGCCGCGGCCCGGGCCTTCTGGTAGCCGTCCAGCACGCCCGCGAACTGGTACATCGGGAACTGGAACCGGTTGCTGTACAGCAGGAAGGTGACCAGCGTCCCGACGGACAGCTCCCAGGTGAAAAACAGGGGCGGGCCGAACAGCACCCAGTAGCCCCCGACGAGGAAGGTCAGCGCGTAGCCGACGGAGGTCAGCCCGGAGATGGAGCCGATGAGGCCGACGCGTTCGAGGAAGGCCGACCACGCGATGTCGCGGTACCCCGCCGAGGAGTCCTGCACGCGGTCGACCTCCTCGTCCTCGGTGCCGTAGGACTTGATCGTCTGGATGCCGCCCACGTTGTTCTCCAGCCGCCCGTTCAGCTTGCCGACCCGGGAGCGCTTCTCCTCGTACTTCGGGGAGACGCGGCGCTCGAACAGTCGCGTCGCGGCGAAGAGGACGGGCAGAATGACGAGCGCGACGACCGCCAGCTGGGCGTGGATCCACAGCATGAACGCCGCGATCCCGAGGGTCATCACGATCACCCGGATCCCCATCGAGACGATCTGGGTGAAGAAGTTCTCCAGCTTGTTCACGTCGTTGTTGAGCACGCTCATCACCTCGCCGGTCTGTGTATCGTCGTAGAACGACAGGTCACGCTCCTGTGCGGCCTCGTAGGCGTCGACCCGCACCTCGTGCTGGAGGTGCTGGGCGAAGTAGCCCCAGAGGTAGTCCGCGGTCGTGCCGAACACGAGCGAGCCGAACGACATGACGACGATGAACCCGAGCGTGAACCAGAACTGGCCCGTCTCGGTCGCCGGGATCCACGCGCCCGGCAGGAAGGCGATCTCGTAGGGCCGTGCGTCGGTGAACAGCGCGTCGATGGCGACGCCGAGGACGTACGGCAGCACCTGCCCGACCGCGACTGTCAGCACGGTCAACAGCACCCCGGCCGCGATGTGGACGCGGTAGCCGTCGCCGTACCGCCCCATCAGGGCGAGGAGGGCGCGACGGCCGTCCCTGTCCGTGTCGAGTTGGTCCATACGCCGAAACGCGCCGGCCGTTCAAAAAGCGTTGTGTGGGTGTGTGGTACGTTCTCATCCACCGTTCGCCCCGGATCGACGCGCTCATTCCCGCGGCCCCACAGGATGGGGGTATGACCGACTACTTCGAGATCCACGAGCGCGACGGGCCCGCCCGGCTCGCCGAGCTCCGGCTGGACGAGCCGGTGCGGACGCCGGCGCTCGTGAGCGAAGCGGAGCAGGACGGGGGTGACCTCGCGCCCGGGGCCGCCGTCAACCGCGTCCTCTCGGACGCCGGGAACCTCTGGCCCGAGGAGCGCGAACTGCCCGAGGGCGACGAGTCGCGGCTGACCGTACTCCCACACCGGGCGTTCCCGTCGGGCACCGCCGACGAGGTGCAGGACTCCTTCGCCGTCGACCACCCCGAAGTCGACTACCCGAACGCAGTCGTCGTCTCGCCGGACACCGCCACGGACCACGGCGCGGACGCCTACGTCGTCTCCGGCGCGCAGGGCTTCGTCGGCCACGGCGCGGCGTTCCGCGAGGCCATCGTGGACCTCCGCGAGGGGATCCCCGCCGACGCCGCGCTGTACCTGCCCGGCGTGGCGACGCCGGGCAACGCCGCCGTCCTCGCCTACGCCGGCGTCGACCTCGTCGACCCGCACCGCGCCGTCGTGAAGGGAACGCAGGGCAAGTACCTCACCACGGACGGCGAAGCGTTCCTCGAAGACCTCGACGAACTCCCCTGCGCCTGCCCGGCCTGTCGGACGCCGGTCGACGAGTTCGACCGCGAGGACTGCGCCGCGCACAACGTGAACGCGCTGGCGGCCGAACTCGCCCGCGTCCGCGAGCGGATCCGGGCGGGCCGCCTCCGCGACTACGTGGAGGGGCAGGCTCGCCACGAGCAGTGGCTCACCGCCGCGTTCCGCGAGTTCGACCAGCAGTGGAGCTACGTCGAGGAGCGCACGCCCGTGTTCCGGAACGCGGAGATCGCAGCGACGACCGAGGACACGCTCCGCCGCGTCGAGATCCAGCGCTTCGCCGACCGCGTGACGACGCGGTACCGCAACCGCTTCGACAACCCCCTCGTCCTCGTCCCCTGCTCGGCGCGCAAGCCCTACAGCGAGTCCCAGAGCCACGGCCAGTTCCAGGACGCGATCCAGTTCCGCGCCCACACCGTCTCGATGACCTCGCCCATCGGCGTCGTCCCGCAGGAACTCGAACTCACGTACCCGGCCCAGCAGTACGACGCCGCCGTCACCGGTCGCTGGTCGGCCGACGAGACGGAGTTCGTCGCGTCGGTGCTGCGACGGTACCTGCAGCGCAACGAGTACCCGCGGGTGATCGCCCACGTCCCCGACGAGGGGTACCGCGAGGTGTGCGAGCGCGTCGAGAGCGACCTCGGGGTCGAGTTCGAGTACACCGTCGAGGACCACCCGACGACGACCGAGTCGCTGGGCAACCTCTCGGCGACGCTGTCCGGCGAACTGAAGTTCTCGAAGCGGGAGCGCGAGCACAACACCGTCCGGGCCATCGCGGACTACCAGTTCGGGCCGGGCGCGGGCGACGCCCTGTTCGACGAGGTGTCGACGCAGAGCCGCTACCCGAAGCTCCGGGTCCACGACGCTGACGGCGAGCAACTGGCCGCGATGGTCCCCCAGTACGGCCTGCTTGCGTTCACGCTTGCCGGCGCGCGCCGGTGGGTCGAGAGCGATGCGCCGACGAAGCGCGTTGCGATCGACGGGTTCGTCCCGCACGGGAGCGCCCTCGCCCCCGGCGTCGTCGAGGCGGACGCCGACGTGCGCGTCGGCGACGAGGTCGTTATCGAAGGGCCGAAGGCCTTCGCCGTCGGCCGCGCCGAGATGAGCGGCCCGGAGATGCGCGAGAGCACCCGTGGCGTCGCCTGCTCGGTCCGCCACGTCGAAGAAAAGTAACTACTGGACGAGGTGGTCGATCGCGCTGGCGTCGTGCTCGCAGACGCCGTCGACCGCGTCCGTGAGACAGATCCGACCGTCCCAGTCAGCCGTCGCCAGCGTGTCGTTGATCCGTTCCATGGCGTCGACCAGACAGCGGAGCGCCTCCTCCCGGGTCGACACGCCACCGACTGCGGTGACGTGCTCGGCCTCGCCGGAGCGCTGGCGGCCGTAGATCCGCCAGGCGTTGCCCTCGGGTCGTGCGGACACCCGTAGCTGTCCGCCCTCGCGGACGAACACGACCTCGTCCTCGGACCCTTCCCGCCGGCACCACCCCGACGGCAGGTCCGGGGCGTCCGGGACGCCGACGAGAGCGCCCGGGCCGGCCGGCCTGTCGCGGCGCGTCATCGCCCGCCGCCAGCGTTCGGGGTCGCGGTCGGCGACCCGAGCGTTCTGCCGTTCGATCGTCGCGTCTTCTGTGGGTTTCACGCTACCCGTCCCTACTCCCATTTCGGGTATAAACCTCGGATACCGTTCCGAACCGTTCCGCCCGCCGGCGGGAGCCACGCTGTGAGTATATTCCGGGTTACACCTCCGTCCGCAGCAGTCCACTCGCCGTCTCGGTGGAGATAAGCCGCCCTTACGCGTGGCCGAACGCGGAAAGCCGGGCTTAGGCGACGAAACAGACGGAGGATCCGAATGCGGCGGAGCCATGACGGCGATCGTTACAACAGGTGTTGTAAACAGCGAGTAAACGCTTTAGTGGTCCCCGCGGTAACCGTGGGGCGATGAACGGAGCCGCGGTCGACGTCTGCTGTCTGTACGCCGGAGCGCTGAGCCACGAGCAGGAGGCCGCGTACGACTGGTGTCGGTCGGCCGCCGCGAGCGCCGACGCGGTGCCGGTCGGCGACGTGCGCCGCGGCGACGCCGACCTGACGGCGTACGACGCGCTCTGGTGGCACGACGACGCACGCGTGGCCGACGAGCGGAGCGTCGCCGAGGTCGCACCCGCCGTCCGGGAGTTCGTCGCCGGCGGCGGCGGCCTGTTTCTCAGCGGGCGCGCGCTGTCGCTGGTCGCGACGTTCGGCTTCGACGACGTGCCGCCGGACGCGACCGGGCGCGAGTCGCTGACGCGGGACGACGGCTTCCTCTGGGCGGCCCGCCACGCCGACCACCCCGCCGTCGACGGCGACCTGCGGATCACGACACTCCCCGCCGGGAACGACCACTCGTACGCCCGCTACGAGTCGGTCGTCCCGGCCCGCGGCGAACTGCTCGCGTCGATGACCCGAGGGCGCGACGACTCGCCCTACGAGATGTCGACGTTCGCGTGGTCCCACGGCGACGGCACGGTGATCGGGTGCGGCGCGGGGCTGCTGTTCGACGCCGACGGGTATGCCGCCGAGCGGTCGCAGGTCGCCGGCGGGATCCTCGCGTCGCTCGCTGACGACGGCGGCTGGTCGACGACGGGCCGACCGAAGAGCGCCGACGAACTCGCGGCGACGCGGCGCGAACTGGACGCCGCCGACCGCCACCGGCCGCGGTACCACCTGACACCGCCGGCCAACTGGCTCAACGACCCGAACGGGGTCGTCCAGTACGACGGGCGATACCACGTGTTCTACCAGTACAACCCCGTCGGCCCGTTCCACCACGCGATCCACTGGGGGCACGCGGTCAGCGACGACCTGGTCCACTGGGCGGACGAGCCGGTCGCGCTGACGCCGTCCCCGGACGGTCCCGACCGCGACGGCTGCTGGTCGGGCTGTACCGTGGTCGACGAGGACGGCACGCCGACGATCCTCTACACCGGCGGACGGGGGAGCGAGCAACTGCCCTGCCTCGCCCGGGCGGGCGACCCCGACCTCCGGACGTGGGTGAAGGCCGACGACAACCCGGTGATCGACGAGCCGCCGTCGTCCCCGGCGCTCCGCGGCACCGACCACTGGGACGCGGAGTTCCGGGACCACTGCGTCTGGCGCGCGGACGGCGAGTGGCACCACCTGATCGGCGCAGGCGTCGAGGGCGTCGGCGGCACCGCGCTGCTGTACCGCGGCGACACCCTCCGCGACTGGGAGTACGTCGGCCCGGTGCTCACCGGCGACTGGGACGGCGCGGGCGACGTGTGGGAGTGTCCCGAACTGCTCGACTTCGGCGACACGCAGCTACTCCACGTGTCGAACTACGAGGACGTGCTCTACTTCCTCGGCGAGTTCGACGGCGAGACGTTCGAGCGCGAGTCGACGGGGCTGCTCGACCACGGCGACTTCTACGCGCCCCAGTCCACGACCGACGACGACGGCCGCGTCCTCACCTGGGGGTGGGTGATGGAGGCCCGCGAGGGTCCCGCGCAGTGGAACGCGGGCTGGTCGGGCGCGCTCTCGCTCCCCCGGGTACTCACCGTCGAGGACGGCGAACTCCGGCAGCGTCCGGCGGCCGAACTCCGCGACCTCCGGACCGAGCGGCTCCGGAGCGGAACGACGACGGTCGACTCGCCGGACCCGACGCCGCTGGACGCGAGCGGGACCGCCGTCGAGATCGAGGCGACGGTCGACCTCGCCGACGCCGACGAGTTCGGCCTGCAGGTGCTCGCCTCGCCCGACGGCGAGGAGGCGACGACGATACGCGCCGCGGAGGGCGAGGTGGCCGTCGAGCGCGACGCCGCCAGCCTCCACCCCGCCGCCGACGGGAGCACACAGACGATGCCGGTCGGCGACGGTGAGATCGACCTCCGCGTGTTCGTCGACGGCTCGGTCGTCGAGGTGTTCGCCAACGAGCGCCGCTGTCTCACCAGCCGCGTGTACCCGACGCGGGCGGACAGCGACCGGATCGCCGCCTTCGCCGAGGGCGGGACAGTCGAGACCGACATCGATGTCTGGCGGCTCGCGGGGGCGTGGTCCGAAAGGGGCGAGCGCGCCGAGTCCGCCGTCCGTCAGTAGCTACCGGCCGTACCCGCGGGTCGACTCGCGGTCGCCGACGGGTGACAGCGGCGGCAGTTCCTCGCTCCCCAGCGGGATCCGCCCGTGCGCGAGCGTCCCCCGGACCCACGTCCGGTCGCCGTCGTAGCCCAGCCGGGCCGTCGGCGCGAGCGTGCCGCCGAACTTCCGGAGCTGTTCCTCGGGCGCGAGGTGGCCCACGTCGTCCAAGGAGAGCCCGCCCAGGTCGTAGTAGTTGAAGAAGCTCTGGACGAGGATCTCGTCGCCGTGCGGGAACGCCATCCACGAGTACGCCTGGTAGGGGGCGTTTCCGGGGTTGGTCAGGACCAGCCCGGTGTCGTTCAGCGGCCGGTAGTCGCCCCGTAGCGAGTCCGCCACGAAGCCGTACAGCCCGTCGAACCCGTCGATCCCGGGCGCGAACGTGTGGTCGTGGCTGGAGAAGAAGAGGTAGTACCGGCCGTCGCGAACGACGACGTGCGGTCGCTCCAGTTCCTGATTGACGCCGACGGCGTCGACCAGCGGCGGCCGGAGCTCCCAGTCGGTCGGGTCGCCGGTCGGCGACGCCGCGACGCCGATGCTCCCGTTGAACGCCTGTCGCTCGGCGTCGCCGCCGCAGGCGTCGCTCCCCTCCGGCACGGGCGTGTTCCCCTCGAACAGCAGGTACGTCCGCCCCGTCTCCGGGTCCTCGAAGAACCACGGGTCCCGGAACGTGTAGATCATGCCGCGGGACTGCGCCTCGCGCTCGTAGCGCTCGCCGTCCGGTTCGAGGATCACCTCGTGGTCGAACGGGCCCGCGATCCGGAGACCGTCGGCGTCCGTCTCGACGCGACCGCCCCCGGCGACGGCGATGCGCTGCTCGTAGGTGAGTTCCTCGGCGTCGCGGTGACCGGCGGCGGTGTAGTAGACGTAGACCGTCCCGTCGTCGTCCAGCAGCGCGGAGCCGGCCCACTGGCGCGCGCCGAACGCCGCGCCGTCCTCGAACACCGGGCCGCCGTCGTGCCACTGCGTTCCGTCGGCGGAGTAGAAGTAGCGGATCGTCGCCACGTCGTGGCGCTTGCCCGGCAGCATGTCGGCGGGGGCGGTCAGCGAGAGGATCACGCGGTAGCCGTCGACTGTCGCGACTGACCCGTCGCGGTTCCGCAGCAGCCAGGTGTCCCAGACGTGGACGTCGTCGGACACCGGTTCGCTCTCGGGCGGGTAGACGACCGGCGCGACGACGTCGTCCGACCGCGCGAGACCCTCGGCCTGTGCTCGGGTCCACGCGGCGGCCGCCTCCCCGCCGTCCGGTGCGGGCTCGTAGATCGGCATAGGACAGTATCGCCACCTGGCGCGGATAAATCCCGCCATTCGGACGGAAATTCTCGCCGTTCGGTCCTCCGTCCGCGACCGATGGGATTACGGGCCGCCGATCCGACGCTCCGGACGTGACCGACATCGGCACGGAGCTAAACCGGTCGACGGTTCGCCGCCTCCCGGCGCGGCGGGTCCGGGTCGCCGCCGCCGTCGCCGTCGCCCTCGCGGTGGCCGTCGCTTCGCTGGTCCCGACCACCGGAGGGCTGTCAGTGTCTGGACCGCTCGGCGTCCTCGGCGTCGACAAGTGGCTCCACGGGCTCGCCTACGCGGGGCTGGCCGGAACGACGGCGTTCGCGCTGGTCGACGACGTGCGCGTCGACGCGCGACTCGCCGCCCGGACGACGCTCGGGGCGGTCCTCTACGGCGTCGGCGTCGAACTGCTTCAGGCGGCGGTCCCCTACCGGACGTTCTCGCTCGCGGACGCGGCGGCAAACGGCGTCGGCGCGGTCGTCGGCGTCGCCGTCGCGATACTCGTCCTCCGGGCGCTGTAGCGCGGGGCGGGCCAGCTCGCCGGCGCTGTCGACGAGACGGCGACGACGGCCGTTCACGCCCGGCAGACCGCCAGCATGTGGGGCGACACGTCCGCCAGCGTCCCGTCTGTCCGGAGCAGGTCGTTCAGCGTCCGGACCGTCTCGCGGGCGTCCTCGTCGAGTTCCTCGAAGTGCGAGCGTCGGAGCGCGGCGACGCCCTCCAGCGCGGCCACGGTTTCGACGGCGAGTCCGGCCCCCGAGAGCAGGTCCGCGAACTCGTCCCGCCGGAAGAAGTGGCAGTCGAAGATGACCGGCTCCATCCCGTTGCGCTCGGCGAGGTCGGCAGTGTAGTCGCGCTCCCGGACGAGGTCGGGCATCAGCGCGAGGTCGTCGACCTCGTCGTCGACGCGTCCGGCGTACTGGACGGTGATCATCACCGCGCCGAGCAGCCCCATCACCGAGACGAAGACCGGGCCATCGGGGGCCGTCACGCGCCGGAGTTCGGCCGCGCCCTGCCGCCGCTCGTCGGCGTCGAGGACGTGTGACAGCGGGCCGCCGAGACACAGCGTCGCGTCGAAGGCGTCGTCGGCCGCGCCGAGGTCGCGCACGTCGCCGTCCCGGACCGTCACGCGGTCGGCGACGCCGTGTTCCCGGAGCTTCTCGTGGGCGATGTCGCGCTGGCCCTCGCTCGGTTCGATCAGCGTCACGTCGTAGCCGCGCTCGGCGAGCCACACGCTGTACCGGCCGGCCGCACCGCCCACGTCCGCGATCCGGGGCGGGTCCGCGGGGTCGTCGACCGGCGGGAGGTGGTCGTCCAGCTGTTCGACGGTCCCCTCCCACTCCAGCCGGTGGAAGAAGTCGCGGTCGAGCCGCTCCCACTCCCGTTCGCCGTAGTCGTCGTAGTACGTCTCGGGGTCGGTTCTGTCCGGGTCGACCATGCGAGTACGCGGGACCACGAGGGTCAAAGCCGCTGTGGTCCAGCAGTTCGGCCGGCGTCGGCCGAGACGAAGTCGCTTTACCCCTCGGCCCGCTACGGACCGCCAATGAGCAAGCCGAGCCCCGACGTGTACGAGCAGGGGAAGGGGATGGACGCCCACAACAAGGTGATGCGCGGGATCCGCGCCGAGAAGGACGCGTCCTACGACCCCCACGAGCCGACCAGGGTCTGGATCGACGAGGACAACACGCCCGACGGCGTCTACCAGAGCCTCACGATCATCCTGAACACCGGCGGCTGCCGCTGGGCGCGGGCCGGCGGCTGCACGATGTGTGGCTACGTCGCCGAGTCCGTCGACGGCGGGAGCGTCGCCCACGACGCCCTGATGGACCAGATCGACGCCTGTCTCGAACACGAGGAAGCGAACGCCGACGAGGAGAGCGGCCTCATCAAGATCTACACCAGCGGCTCCTTCCTGGACGAGCGCGAGGTCGCCGCCGAGAGCCGACAGGCGATCGCCGAGGCGTTCGCCGACCGCGACCGCATCGTCGTCGAGAGCCTGCCCGACTTCGTCGACCGCGAGAAGCTGACCGACTTCACCGAGGTCGGCCTGGAGACGGACGTTGCGGTCGGTCTGGAGACCGGCACCGACCGCGTGCGCCACGACTGCGTCAACAAGTACTTCGACTTCGACGAGTTCGTGGCAGCGAGCGAGGAGGCCGACGCCGCCGGCGCGGGCATCAAGGCGTACCTGCTCATGAAACCGCCGTTCCTCAGCGAGCGCGAGGCCGTCGAGGACATGAAGCGCTCGGTCCGGAAGTGCGCCGAGTACGCCCACACCGTCTCGATGAACCCCTGCAACGTCCAGCGGTACACGATGGTCGACGAACTCTACTTCAACGACGGCTACCGGCCGCCGTGGCTCTGGAGCGTCGCCGAAGTGCTGGAGTCGACCGCCGACGCCGACGCCATCGTCGTCTCCGACCCCGTCGGCCACGGCAGCGACCGCGGCCCGCACAACTGCGGGGAGTGCGACGACCGCGTCCAGCGCGCCATCAAGGACTTCGACCTCCGGCAGGACCCGTCGGTGTTCGAGCAGGTGTCCTGTGACTGCGAGCGCACCTGGTCCGAGGTGCTCGCCCGCGAGCGGAGCTACGCGATGCCGCTGGCGCGCTAATCCCCCGCCGCCTCCTCGTCGGCCGGTTCCGCCTCGGCGGCCGCCCGGGGAACCCGCAGGGTGACGACCGTCCCGCGCGGGTCGTTCTCGGCGAAGGACAGGTCCCCGTCGGCGCGTTCGGCGACCCAGTTCACCAGCCACAGGCCCAGGCCGCTGGCGTGCCGTAACTGCGTTATCTCGCGGTCCTCGACGAGTAGCTCCCGCTCCATGGTGGGGATCCCCGGCCCGTCGTCCCGCACCGTGACGACGACCGTCTCCCCGTCATCGTCGACCTCGACCCGGACCGACGGCGGCGAGCGGTCGTTGTGGACGACCGCGTTCTCGACGAGCTGTCTCACGGCGGTTCCGAACAGGTCGTCGGCCTGCACCGGAGCGCTGTCGGGGACCGACCACGTCACGTCGGCGTCGGGATGCTCGCGTCCGACGCCGTCGACGGCGTCCCTGACGGCCTCGGCGGCGTCGACCGGTCCCGCCTCCCGGTCGTCGGCGAGGGTTCGCTGGACAGTTCTGGTCTTCTCGGCCAGTTCGCTCAGCTCGGTCGCCCGCTCCTCTATCGCCTCGACGGCCCGCTCACGGGCCGGCGGCACGGCGTCGCGGAGCGTCTCGGCGTACCCCTTGACGACGTTCATCCCGTTGCGGAGGTCGTGGCGGAGGACGCGGTTCAGCACCTCGACGCGCTTGCGCCGCCGCTTGCGCTCCGTGATGTCCGTGTAGATGGCGTACATGTCGGTGTTCTCCGCGTCCGGGTCGACCGGGACGACCGTGAGCAGGAACTCCCGCTTCCCGGTCGCCGTCAGCCGCGTGACCTCCCGCTCGACGGTCTCGCCGGCCGTGGCACGCGCCACTATCTCGTCGGTTTCGAAGCGACGGTCCGGCGGGACGACGACCTCCGTGACCGGCTCCCCGACGACCCGGTCCGCCTCGTAGCCGAACTCCCGCTCGAACGCCTCGTTGGCCGCCACGAACTCCGGGACCTCCCCCTCGTACTCGACGCTGATGACGGGGTTGGGGACGTTCTCGAACAGGGCGGCAAAGCGGTCGCGCTGCTCCCGGAGGTCGCGCTCGAACCGGACGCGCTCTATCGCCTCGACGACGTGGGCGACCAGCAGTTCTGCGAGCTCCTGGTCGTCGTCGTCGAACGCGTCGGCGGTCGACGAAAGGGCCTGCAGGACGCCGTCGGCCCCGACCGGCACCGTCAGCGCCGACCGATACTCGCCCGGCAGGCGAGCGTCCGTTCGTTCGGCGTCGCCGACGCGGCTCGCGGTCCCCGTCTCCCACACCTCGGCCGCGAGTTCGCCGTGTGGCCGCTCGCCCTCGTCCCCGCTTCGCTCCAGCCCGCCGGCCGCCGCCGTCAGGTCGCCGTCAGCCGCCCGGTAGGCGACACAGGCGTCGAAATCGAGTACGCGTTCGGCGGCTTCGATAGCCGCGTGGTACACCTCCGTCGTCGTGTCACAGCGTTCGAGGCGCGACGTGACCTGGTGAAGGTTCCGGACCTTCCGTTGCTGTTGACGGAGCGCGGCCTCCATCCGCTTGTGTTCGGTGATGTCCCTGACGGTCCCGACGACGCCGGGGCCGCCCTCGCCGTCCGCGGGCAGCAGCGAGAGGTTGATCTCGCAGGGGATCCGTTCGCCGTCCTTCGCGTACACCGTCGCCTCGTAGGTCCGAACCGACCCCTCGCCGGCGACGAGTTCCGCGACCAGTTCCCGCCCCCGCTCGACGGCGGCGGGCGAGAGTAGCTTCGTCGGCGGCTCGCCGACCAGCTCGTCCCGCTCGTACCCGGTCATCGACAGCAGCGTGTCGTTGACGGCCGTGTAGCGGTTCTCGGGGCTGAGCGCGTACACGCCGTCGCCGGCGGCCTCCACGATGGCGTCGCGATACGCAAGCTCCCGCTGGCGCTCGGCGCTGTCGAGCGCCGCTTCGGTCGTCGCCGCGACGACGTTGGCCAGATGGAGGTCGGTCTCGTCGAACGCCTCCGTCTCGTCGACGGCGAGGACCAGCACCCCGTGGTCGCCCAGCGGGAACAGCGAGAGGCCGTCGACCGGCTCGGGGAGCTGGTCGCCGTACACCGTCTCCGACACGGGAACTGCGTCGTAGACCGTGTGCTCGTTCCCCTCGAACGCGTCCCAGATGACCCCGTCGCCCGGCCCGACGACCGGCAGCTCGTCGACCAGTTCGTCGACGCGGTCGGTCGTCGCGACCGGGTCGAGCGTCCCCTCGTCCTCGTCGTACAGCCGGACGCTCGCCATCCGTCGGTCGAGCAGTGCCGGGACTGCGTCGACGAGCGTCCCGGCCACCTCCCGCTTCGTCCCGGCCCGCATCATCTCGCGGGCCGTCCGCTGGACCGCCTCCAGCGCCTCGGTCCGTCGCACCTGGTCGCTCACGTCCCGGACGAACGAGATGACCCCGACCACCTCGCCCGCGTCGGTTATCAGGGGGGCGTTGTTCCACTCGCAGACGATCCGGCTGCCGTCGGCGCAGACGTTCTCGTTGACCAGCCGGCGGCCGCCCTCGCCTGAGAGGAGGTCCTCCCACACCGACTCGACGGCCTCGCGCGCCGTCGCCGGGACCATCAGGTCCACCGCCGTTCGCCCCATCGCGTCCTCGCGGTCGTAGCCGAACCGCTCCTCGGCGGCGGGGTTCCAGCCGGCGACGCGGAACTCCCGGTCCCACTCGATGATGGCAAGCGGCGACTGCTCGACCAGCAGCGAGCGCCGCCGGTCGGCGTCGGTCGGCCGCGACGCCCGGTCCCCGACGACGGCGTCCACCCGCTCGACGAGCGTCTCGACGCCGTCGCCCTTGGGGACGAACCCGGCGGCCCCGGCGGCGACCGCCTCGCCGGCGAACGACGCGTCGGCGTCGGCGAAGTGGACGACCGGCGGCTCGGCGAGGTCGTGCAGGGAGAACGGCTCGTCGAAGTCGCCGGCGACGACGCAGTCGAACGACGACTCAGCGAGCGCCGCCGCCGCGCTCGCCGCGTCGGTGCAGGATACCACCGTCGCGCCGACCGCGGCGAACGCGGTTTCGACTGCCTCCCGGTCGGCGGCGGCGCGGTCGACGTGCAGGACGGTATATTTACTTGACATCTATACGACTGATAATTACCGTTGGCCCGACAGAAACGGGGCGGACAGTTGAACCTTCCGGCAAACGACGGGGATTACGATTCGACCGCCCGCTCGAACCCGCGGAGGATACCCCGGCCGTCCGTGCCGCCCACGTCGGGGAGCGTCGCTCGCTCGGGGTGGGGCATCATCACGGCGACGGTGTCGCGCTCGCCGAGGACGCCGGCGACCGCGTGCTTGGAGCCGTTGGGGTTTGCGGCCTCGGTCACCTCGCCGTCGGCGTCGCAGTACCGGAAGAGGACGCGTCCCTCGATCTCGAGCTCCGTCAGGCGCACGTCGTTGGCCTCGTAGCGCCCCTCGCCGTGGGCGATGGGGACCTCGATCACCTCGCCCTGCTCGTAGGCGGCGGTCCAGGGCGTGTCGGCGTTCTCGACGCGCAGGTGGACGTGCTCGCACTGGAACCGCGCGCTCCGGTTCGTGGTGAACGCCCCCTCGGTCAGCCCGGACTCGCAGCCGACCTGCGCGCCGTTGCAGACGCCGAGCACGGGGACGCCGTCGGCGGCGGCCTCGCGGACCTCCTCGACGACCGGGGACTGCGCGGCCATCGCGCCGGCCCGCAGGTAGTCGCCGTAGGAGAAGCCGCCCGGGAGGACGACGCCCGTCGTGTCCTCGGGGAGGCCGTCCTCGTGCCACACGATCTCCGCGTCGATGTCGAGATGGGCGAGCGCGCGCTCGGCGTCGCGGTCGCAGTTGGAGCCGCCGAATCTGACGATAGCCACGGTCACAGCGACCACCTCGTGTGGGAACCGAGCGTGGCTATCGTCGTGGCCACGGTCACAGCGACCACCTCGTGTGGGAATCGAGCGTGGCTATCGTCGTGGTTGTGCCGGTCATCTATCGCTCCTCGACCGCCACGTCGTAGTCGTGGATGGTCGGGTTCGCCAGCAGGCGTTCGGCCATCTCGTCGACGCGGTCCGCGGCCGCCTCCGCCGACTCGGCGTCGAGGTCGATCTCGAACCGGTCGGCCGACCGGAGGTCCGCCAGCTCGAACCCGAGGCGTTCCAGCGCCTGCTGGGTGGTCTCTGCCTCGGGGTCCAGCACGCCGTGCTTGAGTCGCACGGTGACGGTCGCGGTGTAGGCTGTCATCACCTGACTCTGCGCGTTCGTGTTCAAAAACTCTTGTGACTTCCCGACGGTGTACACGTTCGTGGACAGGCAGGTACGGCACGGAAACGAAGGCTTTTGCCGCCGCATGGCCGAGTCGTGGCCGATGACTCCGAGCGACAGCGAGCGGAGGTGGTGGCGATGACGACCGACCTGACCGAGATCACGGTGATCGGAGACGACGACACCGGACTGATCGCGCAGGTCACCTCCCTCCTGTTCGAGCGCGGAATCAACATCGAGGACCTGGACCAGGCCGTCCGGGACGGCCTGTTCCGCATGACGATGTCGGTCGACACGACCGACATGGTGTGTACCGAGTCGACGCTCCGCCGGGACCTGCACGACCTCGGGGAGGACCTGGGTGTCGACGTGCAGGTGCGGTTCCCGACCGAGCGCGAGACCCAGCAGATCGCCGTGCTCGTCACGAAGGAGTCCCACTGTCTGGAGGCGCTGTTCGAGGCGTGGGCCAACGACGACCTCGGCGCGGAGATCGGCGTCGTCATCGGCAACCACGACGACCTCGAACCGCTCGCCGAGCAGTACGGCGTCCCGTTCCACGACGTGGGCGACGCCAACGGCCAGCCCGACGAGGACGAACTGCTGGACCTGCTCGCCGAGTACGACGCCGACCTGGTCGTGCTGGCGCGGTACATGCGCATTCTCAGCCCGAACGTCGTGTTCCGGTACGAGGACCGCATCATCAACATCCACCCGAGCCTGCTACCGGCGTTCCCGGGTGCGAAGGCGTACCGGCAGGCCAAGGAGGAGGGCGTCCGCATCGCCGGCGTCACCGCCCACTACGTGACGACGGACCTGGACCAGGGACCGATCATCACCCAGCGCGCGTTCGACGTGCCCGACGACGCCACGGTCGACGAGCTGCGCCGGCGCGGCCAGCCGCTCGAAGCCGACGCCTTGCTGGAGGCCGTCAAGCTCCACCTCAACGACGACGTGGCGTCCCATCGCGGCCGCACCAGCCTCCGCGACGGCGCGGAGCCGAGCGACTACCAGCTCGGCCTCTCACAGGCCGCCTCGGAGGCAAATCCCGACCGGCCGCTCGACGGTATCGGGGAGGCGATCGCAGAAGGGGAAGCGGACGACTAGGCTACCGGTATCGGGGGCTCGGGCGGCCCCTCATAGTGGTTATTCCTCACTGTTTATCGGTGCTCGCCCGTATGGTACCGGCGAGCATCGGTAATTGGCGAGAATAACCACTATCAGTCCCGCCACTCGTCGAGACAGGCGTCGTCGCAGAAATGCCGGTGTTCGACGGTGTCGTCCTCGACCGTCGTGTGGACGCGGTGGTCCGGCGTCCCGACGACCGGGTCGCCGCAGTGCTCGCAGTTCGGCGCGTCCGCCTCGTCGACGTCCTCGCCGAGGTCCGACGTTGGATCGACCATTTGATCCTACGGAGGCAAGCGCCACACTTCAATGGCACCTTTCGCGCAGTATCCCGAACGCCCGGCCCCGTCGGCCTCAGAGCCGCCGCACCGCGCCGATCGCCGAATCCAGCGGCGGCGCGTCGAACAGGTCGCGGCCGACGTAGGCGTTCGCGCCGGCGGCGTAGAGGTCCCGCGCGACCGCGACCACGTCGTCGTCGAGCGGTTCGGGGCGGGCGTCACAGAGGCGTTTCCAGTCCGCCACGTCCCGCCGCTCGGCTTCCGCCTTCGCCGTCTTGACGGCGTCGACCCACTCTGGCTGGGTGCGCTTGTGGTACTGGCGGAGCACCTCCTTCGAGATCTGGGTGCCCTCGTAGCTGAAGCGGTTCTCGTCGAACGTGCCGACCACGTCCGCGACCCGGATCTCGCCGTTCGCGGACCCGGTGGTCCGCTCACCGTCGGCGGCAGCGGCCGCCCCGTAGTACAGACACTCGATCTTCCCGTCCTCGTGGGTCAGCCCCGCCTCGTCGGCACGCTCCGTGACGACGCGGTTGACCTCGAGTGCGACCGCTTCGAGGTCGTCTATCGACGCCGCGCCGGCGATCCGGTCGGCCTCGGCGCGGTCGAGGTAGCGGTCGCCCTCCTCGTACTTCGTCGAGAACTCGACGATCGGCTCGTCCAGGTCGACGACCTCGTCGGGCCATTCGTCGAAATCGAGTCCGTGGTCGGCCGGGTCGGTCCGGCGGCGCAGGCTGGAGCCGACGGGGACGCGGTTCCGGAACACGATCTCCAGGGGAACGAGGTAGTTCCCGCCGGCGGCGTCGTGGTACGCGTCGTAGTCGTAGTCCCGGCCTTCGTGTGGCAGGTCGGGGACCTGCGTCAGGTCGATGGCCATCTCGCGGGGCGGTTCGGCCGCTTCGGCGAGCGGGACGGGGTCGTCGCCACCCGCGGGTACGACGCCGCGGTAGTGCGTCGGGATCCCCGCGTCCTCCAGCAGTTCGAAGTTGTACGCGCCCATCGCACAGAGGCTCGCCCCCTTGTCCGGGATCTCGTCGGGCATCTTCCCCCAGTCGAAGACGGAGTAGTCGTCCGTGAAGACGAACGACCCCCGGCCGAGTTCGTCCTCCGTCGCCGCCGCCTCGATGCGGAACTCCTTGACGCTGGTCACGCGTCGACCACCTGCTCCATGGGTTGACTCCCGGGGGCGTGGTTAAAAAGGGTTAGCAGTCCGCCCGCACGCCCGCCGGGACCCGCACCCTTTTCACGAACCGGTCTAAGAGAGTGGACAATGACCGACGCGGCCACGACCGGACCGGGGAGCGGCGAGGAGATCCGGTTCGAGCACCGCCCCGAAACCGACCAGTCGTTCGAGAACGCGCTGGCGAAGGCCCGCGACGGGGAGCGCCTGACCGTCGCCGACGGCGTCGAACTCATGACGACCGGCACCGACGCCGACGGGATCGACCCCCGGCGCAAGGAGCGCGTGCTGGAACTGGCCGACCGCCGCCGGGCCGAGGCAGTGGGCGACGAGGTGACGTTCGTCGCCAACCTGAACAACAACGTGACGACGGCGTGCAACACGGGCTGTCTGTTCTGCAACTTCAAGGACACCGCCGAGCACTTCGAGGCCGACAACGACGCGAGCCACGCCGGGTTCACCAAGACGCCCGCCGAGTCCCGGGAGATCGTCCGTGACGCCGTCGAGATGGGCGTGTACGAGGTCACCTCGGTCTCGGGCCTGCATCCGGCGTTCGCGCTGGACGACGAACACCTCGAACTCCTCGAGGCGAGCGACCGCGGCGACCTGAACTACAAGCCGCCCGAACGCTACGAGGTCGACCCGGGCACCTACTGCGAGCAGATGGACGCGATGGCCGTCGACGGCGTCCACCTCCACTCGATGACGCCGGAGGAGGCGTACCATGGCCGTCGAGGCACCGACTGGTCGTACGAGGAGGTGTACGGCCGGCTCAAGGACGCCGGACTCGACTCGGTGCCGGGGACCGCCGCCGAGATCCTCGTCGACGAGGTGCGGGACGCCATCTGTCCGGGCAAGATCGGCACCGACGAGTGGCTCGAAGCGATGGAGGCCGCCGCAAACGTCGGGTTAGACACCACCGCGACGATCATGTACGGCCACGTCGAGAACGCGATGCACCGCGTCATGCATCTCGACCGGATCCGCGACCTGCAGGACCGGACCGACGCGATCACGGAGTTCGTCCCCCTCTCCTTCGTCCACGAGAACACGCCGCTGTTCGAGTACGACATGGTCACCGGCGGCGCGAGCGACGCCGAGGACGAACTGATGATCGCCGTCTCCCGGCTCTTTCTGGACAACGTCGACCATATCCAGTCCTCGTGGGTGAAGTTCGGCGACGCGAAGGGGCTGAAACTGCTCAACTGTGGCGCGGACGACTTCATGGGCACCATCCTCTCCGAGGAGATCACCAAACGCGCCGGCGGCGACTACGGCGAGTACCGGTCGTTCGACGAGTACGCCGACATGATCGCCGCCATCGGCCGCACGCCGGTCGAGCGCTCGACGGACTACCGACAGCGCCGCGTCCTCGACCCGGCCGACCGCCCCCACGGTCCTGAACTCGGTCCCAAGGCCGACGGGACGCCGATGCTTCGCCGGGAGACGCCCGCCACGGACGACTGAGAGCGTTCGTCCTCGCGGATTCCCGGTGGGTGCTGCCCCCGGCGCTCGCCCCCACCGGGAACGGGTGAGACCAGCCGGTCCGAGTTCCCCGTAGCTATTTGACACCGCGTGGGGATCCCTCGGCCATGCGCTACGTGCGGATCCGGATCACGCCGACCGAGGGGCAGGGGTTCCACCCGCTCGGAGAGGCGCTGAGCGAGGAGCCGTCGGTGACTCGCGGGGCGATCCACCGGGACGAACTGCTGGACGACGGCACCGCGGTCATGCTCGCCGAGGCCAGGGGGGATCGTGACCGGTACGAGGCGATCCTGCAGTCGTCGCCCCACGTCCTCGACTACGCGGTCACGGGTGCCGACGGCTGGTGGTACTCGTACACGCACTTCGAGCCGACCGACCTCACGCGTCGGATGCTCCAGCACCAGCGCGAGTCGGAACTGGTGCTGGAGATGCCCATCGAGGTCGCCGAGGACGGGTCCTACGACATGACGCTGGTCGGCGACGAGGGTGCGTTCGCCGACGCCGTGACGATCGACACCGACGAGTTCTCGGTGACGGTGCTGGAGACGGGCAGCCACGCCCCGCAGGTCGACGAGCTGTTCGGGACGCTCACAGCCCGCCAGCAGGAGGTGCTGGAGGCGGCCGTCCGCCTCGGCTACTACGAGAACCCGCGGGAGGCGACCCACGAGGCGATCGCCGACCGCGTCGACGCCTCGCCGAGCACCGTCGGGGAGCACCTGCGGAAGATCGAGTCCCGGATCTTCTCGCGGTTCGTCCGGACCGGCGCGAGCGACGAGCCGCGTCCGACGCCGTAGCCGCGCCGACGACGCGACGCCGGGGCAGCTACGCCACGACGAACGGCAGGATCAGCGCCGTCAGGACGAGGTTGACGAAGGAGAGCACCAGCATCCCCTTCCAGCCGACGCCGATGAGCTGGTCGATCCGGAGCCGGGGCATCGCCGACCGCGCCCACTGCGTGAACAGGAAGACGGCCCACATCTTGAGCAGGAACCAGACGATCCCCGGCAGCACGGGCCCGGCGGGCCCGCCGAGAAACAGCGTGGCGATCAGCGCGCCGCCGAGGAAGATGTGGAGGAACTCGCCGAGGTACAGCAACACGAAGTACACCGACGAGTACTCCGTCTGGAACCCCGCGACGATCTCGGTCGGCGCTTCGGGCGTGTCGAACGGGTTGCGCCCGACCTCCGCGAGGTTCGCCACCACGAACAGCGCGAACGCGAACGGGTTGACGAGGGCGTACCACGACGGGACCGTGACGCCGGCGAGCGTCACCAGCGGCTCGGCCTGGGCGGCGACGATCTCGCTGGTCTGCATCGTCCCGGCGAGCAGGACGACGGAGGCGGCCGTCACGACCAGCGGGATCTCGTAGGCGATGTTCTGGGCGACCGCCCGCAGCGCCCCCAAAAGCGAGAACTTGTTGTTCGAGGCGTAGCCGGCCATCGTCATGCCGAGCGTCGCCAGCGACGCCGCCGCGAAGGCGAAGACGATCCCCGTCGCGGGGTCGGCCAGCTGGATCCCGCTGCCCATCGGAATCACCGCGAAACCGAAGAGCGCGGAGAAGGTGACCAGCAGCGGCGCGATGTCGTACGCCGGTCGGTCGGCGTTCTCGGGGACGATGAGCTCCTTCGACAGCAGCCGCACCACGTCGGCGACGATGATGAGCAGGCCCCCAGGCCCCATCCGGTTCGGGCCCTGCTTCCCCCAGATCCCCGCGAGTACCTTCCGTTTCGCCCAGGGACCGGCGACCGCGGCGTTCGTCAGCAGTATCAGCGAGACGACGACCGCACCGAGCACGCCCGCGACGAACCCGCCGACCGGGCCCGACCCGAGTCCGAGTTCCCCCGCGAGCGTCTCCGGGAGCGTCGTGACTGTCATCGTCCGGACGTTCGGTCCGGGGGGCAGTAGCCCCGTCGCCGGTGATGCGGGGCGGGTTTAAGTCGGCGGCCTCAGTCCGCCGCGAGCGACTCGCCGCCCAGCACCGCGCGGTACCGCTCGCCGGCGGCGTCGTCGGCGGTGAGCGCCGCCCGAACGCGCTCGCTGATCCAGTCGCCCGTCGCGGGGTCGCCGTCGAACCCCGGCGAGCGCAGGTCCGGCGGCAGATAGCGCTCGTACACCGGCAGGCGCTCGCGGAGCGGGACGCCGGCGTCGTCGGCGATGTTCCGCAGCGCGTCGAGCGCCGGCCACGCGTAGTCAGGGTTGATGTGGTCGTCGGTCACCGGGGAGACGCCGCCCAGGTCGTCGATACCGCAGTCGACCACCTCGCCGGCCGGCGCGAGGTTCGGCGGCACCTGCACGGACACCGTCTCGGGCAGGCAGTGCCGCGCCATCGCCACCGCGCGGCGCAGGTCGTCGACCGACGGCGTCGGTCCCCGCCAGCGCTCGTTCTCAGCGACCGGCTGGACGATCACCTCCTGAACGTGCCCGTAGCGCTCGTGTAGCTCCCGGATCGCGAGCAGGCTCTCCGCGCGGTCGGCCCAGTCGTCGCCGATGCCCACGAGGATGCCCGTCGTGAACGGGACGCCCAACTCGCCCGCGTTGCGGATGGTGTTGAGCCGCTGGCCGGGGTTTTTCGCCCGCGGGCCGCCGTGGGCCTGCACGTCGGCGGTCGTCTCCAGCATCACGCCCATGCTGGCGTTCAGGTCGGCGACGCGGGCCATCTCCTCGCGGGTCTGGTCGCCGGGGTTCGCGTGGGGGAGCAGTCCCTCATCCAGCGCTATCTCGCAGACCCGCCGGAGGTAGTCGTGGATCGAGTCGTGGCCCCACTCGGCCAGTTGCTCGTGGACCGCCTCGTACCGGTCGTCCGGGTCGTCGCCGAACGTGAACAGCGCCTCGGTACAGCCCGCGTCCGCGCCGGTTCGGAGGACGTCCCGGACCTCGTCGGGGCTCATCAGCGTGGCCTCGCCGGGCGGGTCGAAGTAGGTGCAGTACGTGCAGGTGTACCGGCAGGCGGTCGTCAGCGGCACGAAGACGTTCCGCGCGAAGGAGAGCTCGTCGGCCGGGGACACGTCGCCGGGGGTCACGTCCAGTAGCTCCGCGACCGCCGCGTCCTCGATGGCGAGGTCGATGCCGTACTCGTCGGCCCCCGGGATCATCGCCTCGTCCTCGTCGCCGGCGGGCCAAAAGGCTTGACGTTGCGGTCACTCGCGGCGGACGACTTCGACCCGGCCGTCGCCGGCGTCGAGTTCGAACCCGGCGTCGGCGAGCCAGTCCCGCGCCGCGCCGTCGCCGTGGAGCAACACCTCCGCCAGGTCCGCGCGCTCGTCCACGTCGGTCGCCAGCCGGAAGGAGTCGACGACGGCCAGGCTCGCGCCCACCGCCTCGGCGCGCTCGCGGTGGTCGCGGAAGGACGCCCCGTGGTAGTCGACCCGGAAGCCGTCGTGGCGGACGGCCAGCGCGTTCGTCCCGCCGCCGAGTCCGGGGGCGATCGCGACGTCACCGCCGGTGCCGTACAGCCGGCCGACGGCATCCCCGGTGGCGAGCGCCAAGTCGGCCATGACGACCGCGACCGGGCCGCGACGGCCGTCGATGGCGGCGTTCACCGCGGTCGAGAGCGCCCGGTCGTCCAATGTCACGGGCGCGTCGATCTCGACGGGGCGGGTCGCGAGCACCGTCGGCTCACCGCCCGCGTCGCGGACGGCGGCGAGCACGTCGGCGAGCATCGCCCGGGCGAACGCCCGGCGCTCGTCCGGGTCGAGGACGCCGCTCAGGCGGGTCTTCGGGTTCTCGGCGGCGTACGGAACGACGGTGTGCATCGCTCGGACCTACGTCGTGGTGGCGGGAAAAAGGGGTCGCTAGCCCAGTTTGTCGTAGTCGTCGCCCTGCTGGCGGTACCAGTAGGCCGCACCGCCGATCAGCACGAGGACGACCAGCCCGATGCCGCCGTACAGGAGCATCGTGTTGCGCTGCTCGGTCTGCTCGGTGGACTCCTGGGCCTCGGTTGCCTGGCTCTCGGCCTCCTCGGCAAGAGATATGGCGAGGTCGAAGTCCTCGGCGGACTCGTAGGCCTGCCGGGCGTTCCGGAAGGTGCTCTCGGCCTCGCTCACGTCCGCGCCGCTCTCCTCGGCCTCGTCGATGGCCTCCTGCGCGCTGTCGAGCGCCTCGCGGGCGTCGCCGCTCTCGGACGTGTAGTGGTTGGTCTCCCAGCTATCGATCTCCGTCGTCCCGCCGCCCTCACGGACCTCCGTGAACTCGGCCAGCCGGAACGACTGCTGGGGGTCGTACGTGTAGTTCTCGACTTCCGGGGTAGTGCCGGTGAGGGTCACTTCGATCTCCGTGACGGCCTCGTCGGCCACCACGTCGTACTCGAAGGAGCTACCGCCCATGCTCTGGGTCTCCCCGATCTGGTTGCCCGCGTTGTCGTACGCGGTGACGCTCCAGGTGGCGTTCGTCAGGTTCGTCTCACCACGGAGCGTCCACTCCTGGGGCGTGTCGCCGGAGAACAGTTCGGTAAACGTGTACGTGGTCGATACCTCCTCGCCGACTTCCGCTTCGGCGGGTGCGCCGTCGGCCTCGACGGTCGCCAGGGCCGCGGCTGGTGGGACCGCGGCGAGCGCGACGAGGGCGACGACGAGCAGTGTCGTGAGCTTAGAACAGCGGTTCGAGTTCATCTTCGTCATCTTCGACCAAGCTCTCTAAGTTATCTTCGCTTTCCTCGCGTATCTCCTCGATGTTGTCCTGTGCCTCGATCGCGACCTGCTGGAGCTCCTTGATCCGGGGCACGTCGTTGACGCCGGACAGCAGGATGACGCTCGCGACGTAGTTCGAGGCGGGGACCGGGTAGTCGCCGCCGCGGACCTCCATCGAGCCGGTCTGCTCTTCGAGCCACTTCCGCCCGCGCTCGATGCCTTTCCGGTTGAGATGCTGGGGCGGGCCGCTCATCACGAGGAGCGCACGCTCGCTTCCCTCGATCTCGCAGGGCAGAGTCAGTCGACCCAGCGCGGCCTTGCGGACGAGGCTCGTGATCCGGTTCGTCGTGTGTGCGGTGTCGATGCCGTCGTCTTCGCCGCCGGTAAAGCGCGAGAGGAGGCCGCTGTCCTCCTGCGTCTCGACCTCCTCGCGGGCGTAGCCGACGGTGGAGACGCCGCCGCCCGAGAGGGTGTTGATGATCTCGCTGGAGTCGACGACGCTCTCGGCGACCTCGTCGCCCTCGCCGACCTCGCCGGCACCGAAGAGGATGCCGAACCGCTTGACGATCTCGTCGTTGATCTCCTCGTAGCCGCCCTCGACGGACTCGCCGGCCTTCCGCCAGGCGTCGTTGTCGAACACGAGGAGGTTGTCGACCTCGCGGACGAACGTCTGGAACGACCGGGCGGCGTTCAGCGTGTAGATGCCACCCTCGTCGCTGCCGGGGAGCACGCCGAGGCCGTACACCGGTTCGGTGTAGATGCGCTTGAGATGCTTCGCCAGCACCGGCGCGCCGCCGCTGCCGGTCCCCCCACCCATCCCGGCGATGATGAGGAAGGCATCGACCTCGTGAACCGGAATGTTGTCTATCGCGCCCTGTACCTCGTCGATGTCCTCCTCGGCCACCTCGGCACCGAGCTCGTTGTCGGCACCGACGCCGTGGCCCTTGACTCGCGACTGTCCGATGAGCACGCGCTGATCCTCGGGGATCCGCTCCAGTCCCATGAGGTCAGCCTTCGCGGTGTTGACCGCGACGGCCGAGCGGACGATCCCACTGCCCGACCGCTCGTCGTACTCCAGGAACTTGTCGACGATTTTCCCACCAGCCTGTCCGAATCCGATCATCGCCAGTTTCATACTTTGTACACGGGGCTCCGTTGGCCTGAAAACAGAGCGATGACGGATATAAGTTTTGTGATGGTGCACACCACCGGATCCGCGGTAGAAATCGACTAAACCGGACGACGGCGGCCGGGGGTAAGCCGATATTACCGGTTCTGATAACGGCTTCACATCAACCAGCCGAACAACTTTAAGTTCCGTATAACGCGCTTACATGTCCACGCCGAGGTAGTCCGACAGCGTCGTCAGGTCGCCTTCGGACCGGCCGAACGCGCCGATGTCGTTCGACGCGGTCGTGTTGTCGAACTTCAGCGACCGGTACTGGTCGGCCCCCATCGGGAAGCCGGGGATCGACCCCGCGACTTTCAGGCCGACGCCGGCGAGCGCCATCGGCACCGGCACGACGGTCACGGGGTGGCCCGCGGCGCGGCGCGCCCGCTTCGCCACCTGTGCGAGGGTCAGCACCTCCGGGCCGCCGATCTCGTAGGTCTCGCCGACGTGGTCGTCGTCCTCGACGCAGTCGGCAAGCATGGGCACGATGTCGCCGACCCAGATGGGCTGGAACCGGGTCTTGCCGCCGCCGGGCAGCGGCGCGAGCACTGGCGGCGTGAGCTTCTTCGTGAAGGAGACGAACTCGCCGCCCTCGCCGAACACCACCGACGGGCGGACGATCGTCCAGTCGAGGTCGGAGTCCGTCACGACGTGCTCCGCCTGCCCCTTCGTGCGGATGTACGCCGTCGGCCCGTCCGGGTCCGCGCCGAGCGCGCTCATCTGGACGATCCGGGTGAGGCCGTGTTCCTCGGCGGCGCGGACGACGTTCTCGGTCCCGTGGAGGTGGACGCTCTCGTGGGTCGCGCCGCCCTTCGGCTTGAACAGGGGGGAGAGCGCGACGAGATTGACGACCGCCTCCTGATCCTCGAACGCCGACTCGATGGAGTCGTAGGCGGACACGTCGCCGGTTGCGCGGGCGACGCCGTCCGGCAGGGCGGCGTCGTCGGGGTTCCGGGCGAGCGCGGTCACGTCGTGGCCGCGGTCGTCCAGTTCCCGACACAGTCGCTCGCCGATGAAGCCCGTCCCGCCGGTGACCAGAACCCTCATACTTCGAACTAGTCCCGAACCGGCCTAAAGCTACCGGGGCGCGGGGCCGTGCCGCACCCGATCGCTGGCTCCGGTCCCGGTACGGCCGCGGCGGCCGAAGCCGGACGACTGATATGCGAGCGCCCGGAACGCCCGGCCATGCTCGTGACCCTGGAGGGACTCGACGGGAGCGGCAAGACCACGGTGGCGGAGGCGCTCCGGGACGCCTACCCCGACGCGACGTTCACGCGCGAACCGACCGATAGCTGGTACGGGGAGGCCGTCGACCGGTCGATCGCGGACGACGACGCCGACCCGCTGGCGGAGCTGTTCCTCTACACGGCCGACCACGCGGCCCACCTGTCGAACGTCGTCCGGCCGGCGCTCGCCGAGGGCGACCTCGTCATCTCCGACCGCTACTCTGACTCCCGGTACGCCTACCAGGGGGCGACGCTCGAGGGCGAGATCAAGCGCCCGATGGAGTACATCCGCGGGGTCCACCAGCCGTTCACCGTCGCGCCCGACCTGACGATCTACCTCGACCTCGACCCCCACACCGCCGCCGAGCGCAGCGCCGGGGCGAACAAGTTCGAGCGGACGGAGTACCTCGCCAGCGTGCAGGACAACTACGAGACGCTGATCGACCTGGAGCCGGGCCGGTTCGTGCGGATCGACGCGACGCGGTCGCCGGAACACGTGATCAGCGCCGCCGAGGAGGCCGTCGAGACGGCGCTTGACAGGCGCTAGGCGGGTTCTACTGGCGGTTCTCGCTGGTGTCGGGCAGGTCGATCTCCTCCGGAGCGGGCAGCCAGAACATGTCGATGGAGTAGCCAAGCACCAGCGGCAGGAGGATGACGGCGAACACCGCGGTGTTCCGGTCGCCCAGGTCGCCGCCGAGACCGAGCACGCCCGAGAGGACGAGCGTCGAGACGACGAGCAACAGCGGCGTCAGGAGGAGCGCGAACGCTGCCGACCCCCACTGCGTGTGCAACTGGACGCGGAAGTACCGCGTCGCCACCGCTGCGAGGAACGTGTGGATGCCGACGATCACGAGGAACCCGACGGCGGCGGAGACCGAGACCATATCCGACCCTTGGGGCCGGACGGACTTTGGCGTATCGGAACGGCTTTGGGGAGCGGGTCCGAGTCGCCGTCCATGCACCGAGTCATCGGCGAGCGACCCTTCGACGAGACGCCGTTCTCGGCCGACGCCGCGCGGTCGATCTACCGCGACATGGTGCGGGCACGGCGGTTCGACGAGCGGGCGCTCGCCCTCCAGCGCCGCGGGTGGATGAGCGGCTACCCGCCGTTCGAGGGGCAGGAGGCCTCGCAGGTTGCGGCGGCCCACGCGATGGCCGACGACGACTGGCTGCTCCCGACGTACCGGTCGAACGCGATGCAGATCGCCCGCGGCGTCCCGATGAGCGACATCCTGCTGTTCCGCCGCGGCCACCCCGAGTTCCGCTCGGACCACGACGCACCGACGTTCCCGCAGGCGGTGCCGATCGCCACGCAGATCCCCCACGCCGCCGGCGTCGGGATGGCGGCGAACTACCGCGACGCCGACCACGGCGTCCTCTGCTACCTCGGCGACGGCGCGACCAGCGAGGGCGACTTCCACGAGGGGCTGAACTTCGCCGGCGTGTTCGACGCGCCGACCGTCTTCTTCTGCGAGAACAACGGCTGGGCGATCAGCCTCCCTCGCGAGCGTCAGACGGCCAGCGACACCATCGCGCAGAAGGCCGAAGCGTACGGCTTCGACGGCGTACAGGTCGACGGCAACGACCCGCTGGCGGTGTACGAGACGGTCGCCGCGGGGCTCGAACGGGCCCGGGACGGCGAGCCGGTGCTCGTCGAGAGCCTCACGTACCGGCAGGGCGCACACACCACCAGCGACGACCCGAGCCGGTACCGCGAGGACGACCCCGACCTGCCCGAGTGGCGGACCCGCGACCCGGTCGAGCGCTTCGAGGAGTACCTCCGCGAGGCGGGCGTCGTCGACGACGCCTTCGTCGAGACGGTCCGCGAGGACGCCGACGCGGAACTCGACCGTGCTGTCGAGGAGGCGGAGGCGGCCGAGGACGAGGACCCCGCGGACGTGTTCGACCACGTGTACGCGGATCTGCCGGCGGAGCTCCGCAGACAGAAAGAGTCGGTGGTGTCCGCGGCCGACCCGGACGCGTCGGAGTAGGTGACGCCGGACGGGCTATCCCATCGAGATGTACGTCTTCGTGTCGGCGACGCCGTCCAGCTTCTGGATCCCCGACGAGGCGGTGTGGAGCACGTCGTACACCTCCTCGACGTCGACCTCCGTGATGAGGTCGTAGTCCCCGGCGACGATGTGGGCCTCGTCGACCTGCCCGAGTTCCCGCACCGCGGCCAGCAGCTCCTCGGACTGTCCGGCCGCCGTCTTCACCATGATGAACGCGTGAACCATGTGCCGTTTGGTACTCTGTGGCACGTCAAAAACCTTTTGTCGGCGACGGGATCGGGGTAAACTTATTCAGGGGGCCACGCGTAGGCCGTGGTATGCGGTTCGTTATCATCGGAGCCGGGAGAGTCGGTCTGCGAACGGCACGCGTACTTCGGGAGGAGGGCCACGAGGTGACCCTCGTCGAGCGCGGTGCCGAGAAGGCCAAGCGCGCCCGCAACCAGGGCTACGAGGTCATCGAGGGCGACGGCTCCCGCGAGGACGTGCTGAACGAGGCGGAGATCGCCTCGGCCGACGCCGTCGGCGCGCTCACCGGCGACCTCAACGTCAACTTCGCGGCGTGTATGATCGGGAAACACCACGGCTGTCGGACGGTCCTCCGGATCGACGAGGACTACCGCGAGGAGATCTACCGGAAGTACGCCGAGGAGGTCGACGAGATCATCTACCCCGAACGGCTCGGGGCCATCGGCGCGAAGAACGCGCTGCTCGGCGGCGACATCCGCGCCATCGCGGACATCGCCCAGAACCTGCAGGTCGTCGAACTCACGGTGACCGAGAACGCGCCGACCCGGGGGTACACGATCAGCGAGCTACAGCTCCCGGCCGACGCGACGGTGCTCGCGTTCGGCAAGCGGGACGAACCGCTTTCGATCCCGAGCGCCGACGAGTCGCTGGAGGCGGGCGACCGGATCGTCGTCCTCGCGGACTTCGACGTGCTCTCGGACGTCCGCCAGATCCTCGTCGGCGAGGGCGGCCGCGCGGCCGCCGGAGGTGTGTAACCATGGTGACAGCGTACGTCATGATCAAGGCGAACACGGGCGAGGCGGACCGGCTCAGAGACGACATCGAGGCCATCGACGGCGTCGAGTCGGCGTACATCGTCGCCGGGGACGTGGACATCATCGCGAAAGTGAACGTCGACTCCCCGGCGGAAGTGAAGGGGATCGCCGCGACGGAGGTCCAGTCAACCGACGGCGTAGAGGACACCCAGACGTACATCGCGATGGATTAGCCGGCCCGGTCCGCTCCCCGCGTTTTCGTGGTTTCCGCCGACGGCTACAGCGGTGTCCCGTCGCGGTCGCCGCCCTCGGCGGCTCGCTCGCCGCGCTTCCGCGCCCGCCCCCGAAGCTCCGCGACCGGGTCGCGGTAGTCGTAGCCCGGGACGACCCCCTGCACGTACGTCCCCTCGACGAAGTCGACCAGCGCCTTGGCGTCGTCGGCCCCCTGGTCGGCGTCCCAGGCGGTGACCGACAGTTCGATCCGCACCTCGTCGCCGTCCCGCGACACCTCGACGGGACCGGTGTCGCTCGACCGGACCACGTCGTAAGCGTCTTCGAGCCGTCGCTCCAGCGTCTCGTACCAGCCGTTCTCGACGGCCTCGCCGACCGTCTCGCCCGCGACGGCGGCGTCGAGCGTCGGCACCCGTTCGACCAGTCGGAACGTCCCGGCGCGGCCCTCGCCTGCCGGCTCGACCGTGACCGTCACGTCGAACGGGGTCGTCGTGCAAGCGAAGCCGTCGTCCCGCTCCTCGAACGCGCCGTGGGCCGCGAGCGCGTCCCGCGTGGCGGATCCGTCGTCCTCAGTCATCGGCGCTCGGTACGCGCTCGCGCCGGAAGGCCGTTGCGTTCGGCTTCGCCGGCCGTCCTCACCGCACGGCCACGGACTTGACGCCGGCGGGCACCGTTCCAGCGACCGACCAGCCGTCCGCACCGTACACCAGGACGTCCGACTGGGCACGTTGCTCGAACCCGTCCTCGACGCCCATCGTTCCGGCGAAGAGCCGGTCGCCGTCGGTCGCCCACGAGAGGACGAACGGCGAGTCCTCGCCCCGGAGCGGGAGGCGCTCCATGCTACCGTCCTCACGGAGAACAAACACCGCTCCGTGACCCTCTTCCGGCCCCCAGCCGTTCGCCGCGGTGTACACCGCTCCGTCGTGTGCCACCGCCTCCCGGTAGTAGTTGAACCAGAAGTCCCGGAAGTCCGTATCCTGGCGAGTCCACGTGCGGCCCGCGTCCTCGGTCCGGTACAGGCCGTTCCCGGTGGCGGCGATGTACTCGTCCGGTGACAGGGCCAGCACGTGGTGCACGTCGTCGTGGACGCCGTTCGCCCGCTCGGTCCACGACTCGCCGCGGTCGTCGCTCACGCACACGCCGCCGACCTCGACCCCGGCGATGAGGCGGTCCGGGGCGTCGTGATGTACGGCGAGCGTCCGCGCCTGGGATCCCCGATCGCGCGGCGAGCGGTCCGCCCACCGCTCCCGCGCCGGGACCGCGCGGAACCCGTTGCACTCCGTCCATCCCTCCGCGGTCGGGTCGTCCCAGTCGTCGACGGGCAGCCGGTAGACCCGCGCCGGATAGGTACCGGCGTAACAGTCGGTGCCGTCGGGACTGACGGCGACGGAGACGACGGGGTCGTCCGGGACGCCGAGGTCGCGCCAGCGGCGGCCCTCGCGGGAGCGGAACAGCCCCGCGTCGGTCGCGGCAAGGAAGCCAATACCGTCGACCGCGTCGACGGCGTGGACCGTGCCGAGATCGCGCGCTCGCTCCGCCGCTTCGAACGGTGTCCCGCGGGCAGTGTACAGTCCCTCGTGCGTTCCCATTGCGATCACGGTCGGGGACATCATACGGCGGTTCCCACACCCCCGTTTGGAGCCGTGGACCCGGTCCGACCGAACTCCACACGAAGCGGGCCCGTCACAGGCGGCCCGCGCGCCGTTCGGGTGCTACCCATGGCTACCGATCCATGCTGCTCCCGGGTCGGAATAGGTATCGGTGGCGGGGAGGCCGCCGAGGGGGGAGACGCGGACCGAACGGATCGTCGGCCGTGGCCGGTCCTTTCCCCCAGCTGACTCACGGACGGTAAACCACCGTGGGTGTCGCGGGGCCCCTCCCGGGCGGTGCCGGCCGCGGAACGCGACCGATAGAACATCAATCTTTCCCCGTGTTTCTGGGGTCACAGGTCTCACCGGTGTTTTGTGTTCACAAACGACCCACCTCCCCCCATGGACGCAGACGGTTCCCGCGTTCGGCTCACGACGATCGGCGAAGCGCTCGGCCTGACCGCCCTCGGAACGGTGATCGGTACCCTGACGATAATCGCGCTCAGGCTCTCTTTCGGGGCCGCCGGCCTGACCGACGTACGGGTCGTGGAGATCTTTCTCTCCCGGGGTATCCAGCTTGGGTTTCTGATAACGTCCGTCGCCTACCTCTATCGGACGGCCGGGTTCTCCCGGTACGTGCAGATCAGGAAGCCGTCACTCCACGACGCCGCCTGGGTCGTCGGTTCCATCGTTCTGCTCGCCGGTATCGGGGCAGCCACGAGCTCCCTGCTCGACGTTCTCGGGATCGCCGTGGAGAACGAGGCCGGCGGGGGTCACGAGAGTCCGTATGCCTCGACGCCGGTGCTCTGGCCGGTTATTTTCGTCGTCTGGTTCCTCTTCGCCGCACCCTCCGAGGAACTTCTGTTCCGCGGCATCATTCAGGGGCGGATCAGGGAGGCGTTCGACCCCGGGAAAACCGTCGTCCTCTCGGGGGTGATGTTCGGACTCATGCACGTCCCAGTCGCCGCTCTCTCCACGGGTCTGGAACCGGTCAGCAGCTTCGTCGAAACGTTCGTCGGCGGGATGGTGTTCGCGCTGGCCTACGAACGCACGGGCAATCTCGTGGTCCCGTCGGCCACACACGCGCTTCTCTGGTCGCAGACCATTGTATTCGCGATTCTCGGGGCCTAACCCGCGTTCGAGTCGGAGAATGTGAGGGAAGGGATTCGAACCACGCGAAGACGGATCTGCTCGCTGCGCTCGCAGGTTGCGACTTCTCTGCTTCGAATCCCTACATACCGACTTCACGCTCCTCACGTCCGTTCGTAGCGAGAAGTGCGAGGGAAGGGATTCGAACCACGTCCGAGAACCCGCGCCTGCGGCGCGGAACCTCGGTCTAGTTCGAACCCCTCCGAAGATTGTTGCCGCTCACGGACGTGTTCGCGGCAGCAATGCGAGGGAAGGGATTCGAACCGCGTGAAGACGGACCTGCTTGCTCCGCTCGCAGGTTGCGACTTCTCTGCTTCGAATCCCTACATACCGACTTCACGCTCCTCACGTCCGTTCGTCGCGAGAAGTGCGAGGGAAGGGATTCGAACCCTCGGACCCCTACGGGAGCGGGTCTTAAGCCCGCCGCCTTTGGCCTAGCTCAGCCACCCTCGCGCAGTCGGTACCTGCCCGTCGGCAGTGAAGTTGTTTACGGTCGCTGGTCACCAGTCCACGGAGAGCGTGCCGTCGCCGTGGGGGTTGGGCGCTATCTCGTCGTCGGTTCGGCGGTCGACCACGTGGATGCACCCCTCGTCCTTCTTGGCCGGACACACCTCGGCGGCGCGGACGTTCTCGTCGAGTTCGTCCTCGCCGATGAAGTACGACCGGGGCTTGGCCATCCCGCTTTTCAGGTCCATCTCCCAGTTGTCGGCGACCTCGGCGCACTTGCCAGCGCCGAAGCATTTGTTCGCCTCGAAGACGACCTTGTACGGTTTCTCCTCGACCGGCGGCGCGTCGGATTCGCCGATGTCGCTGGGGTCGACGACGGAGTCGCTCATTACGAACCGGTTGGAAGCGTACCGTCTTTCGGCTTACGGTTCGCCAGCTGTGAGCGGCCGGTCTCAGGCCGCGCGGAGCGTCCGGCCGAGAGCGAGCGCGGCGACGAGCGTGAGCGCCGTCCCGACTAGCCCCGCGGCGGCGGTGCCGGCCAGCGCGTCGACGCCCGGCAGCGCATAGCCCGGGAACAGCCCCCCGACCAGCGGATCCGCCGTGACGCCGGCCCGCGCCGCCGCGTTCTCCATCGGTTCGGCGTAGCCGACCGCCTCGGACGCCCACGCGAAGACGGGCGAGAGCGCGACGAGCGCGAGCAGTCCCGCCAGCGGTCGGCGGTCGACGGCGGCGGTCGTCACGCCCGGACCACCTCCGGCGCGTCCGCGTCGTCGGCGAACACCGCCGGGAGCAGGCGCGCGCCGGCGAGCGTCAGCAGGCCCTCGCCGATGCCGAGGAGGACGTGGCCCCCGGCGATGACGGCGACGGTGGTCAGCAGGTCGAAGCCGGGCGACAGACCGAGCTGGAGACCGGCCGACAGCGCGGCGGCGGTGACGCCGACCCAGCCCGCGGCGACGAGCGCGAGCGTCTCCGAGCGGCCGGCGAGCGCGCGGTAGACGGCGTAGCCGACGTACACCTCGACGACGGCCATGTTCCAGACGTTCGCGCCGAGCGCGAGGACGCCGCCGTCGCCGAAGACGAGCGCCTGCACGGCGACGACGAGGCCGACCGCGAGCGCGCCGAGATGCGGGCCGAGCGCGACGCCGGCCAGCGCGCCGCCGACGAAGTGCGCGCTGGTGCCGCCCGGTATCGGCCAGTCGAGCAGCTGTGCGGCGAAGATGCCCGCGGCGACCACGGCGAACAGGTCGACGCGGCGGTCGGTCAGGTCAGTGCGGCCGCGGACCGCGGCGGCGGTCAGCGCGGCCCCCGCCAGCGCGAGGAACGCGCCGGCCATCCACGGGTGCAGGTATCCGTCGGGCGTGTGCATAGCGCCGCTTTCGTCCGGGGTGGCATAGACGTACTGGAACCGTCAGGCATCGCGGGGACCGGTCTGACGACTGCGAACCCCGTCACAGCAGCGTCCAGCGGTCGCCGGGCCGCTTCCGGACCGCGTACAGCCGGTCGCCGTCGACGGCGACGATCCGGTCGTCGAGGACGGTAACGTACGTCAGGTCGCAGCCGTACCCCTCGTCGTCCGGCGTCGGGACGCTCCACCACTCCTCGCCCCCGTCGGTCAGCGCCTGGAACCGACAGCCCGACACCGCGCCGTACACGCCGTCGTCGTCGACGACTGGCGGATTGAGCAACGGCAGTTCGTGCTGCCAGCGGCGCTCGCCGCCCGCCGAGTCGACGGCGATGACCGACGCGTCGGCGACGACGTACAGCCGGTCGCCGGCGACGAGCGAGTAGTCCGGCGCGCGCACGTCGGCAGCCCAGCGGACCGCCCCGTCGGGGCCGACCGCCCGAAGCCCGTCGTCGACTGTCGCCACGACGACGCCGTCGTCGAGCGCCGCGAGGTCCGGCGGTGAGTCCGGGAGCGTCAGCTCGACCGGGTCGCCGCCGTCGACTGCCGCGCCGTACAGCGTCGCGTCCCCCCGAGAACTCGCCCACACGCGGCCGCCGCCGACGGCGACGCTTCCCACGTCGGTTCCGGTGACCGGTATCGACTCCCCGGCTCCCGTCGCCTCGCCGTCGGCGGCGTCGAGGCAGGCGAAGCCGGCGTCGCCCAGCGCGACCACTACACCGTCGCCCGCGACGACGCGCGACACCGGCCCGAGGCGGTCGTTCGTCCAGCGAACCGACCCCGCGTCGTCCCCCGATCTACTCAGCGCCGTCACCCCGCCATCGCGGAGGGGGACGTACACGCCGTCGGGACCGATCGCCGGGTCGCCGGCGTACTGGCGCGCCGTCGTGCCCCGCCAGCGAACGTCGCCCGACGAGTCGTACGCCGTCGCCTCCGCCTCCGACACGTCGACCCACTCCTCGCGTTCGCGGTCGTAGTCCTGCCCCTCGCGGTTCTCCACCGCGACGAGGAGGTCGCCGTCGTCGACCCAGGCCGTCTCACCGGTCCGAGGGAACCTCCCGTTCGACAGAGACTGCTCCCAGACGAGTTCGCCACCCCCGGGTCGGTAGCCACAGCCGGCGAGCGCACCGGCGAGTCCGCTCCCGGCGGCGGCGAGCAGGCGGCGTCTCGGCAGCCGGGTCATGTTTCCTCCGCGGCCGCCATTTCCTGCAGGTGGTCGATCCGCTCGGCTGTCGGCGGGTGCGTGTCGGGGAACACGTCGGTGCTGACGAGTTCGTGCGAGTCGAACGACCGGCTCTCCAGCGGCGCGAGGTACAGCGCCTCCGCGCCGCCGTCGTAGCGCCGGAGGTCCTCGTCGGGCACCGACGGCATCGTGTCGTCGATCTTCCCGAGCGCGCTGGCCAGCGCCGCCGGTGAGCCGGTGATCTCGGCGGCACCGCGGTCGGCGGCGAACTCGCGGTAGCGCGAGAGCACCCGGTGGACGAGGACGCTCGCGACCCAGAACACCGCCGAGACGCTCAGCGTGACGACGCCGCTGACGACGACGACGGCAACGACGACGGCGAGTCCGCGCCCGTCGTTGCCGCCCGAGTGGCTGTTGCCGAGCGCCCGGAACAGCCCGGCGAGGACGGTGTACGCCGCGATGGCGAGGTAGAAGGTCACCGCCGGGAGGACCCAGGCGACCGTCATCAGACTGGAGTCGCGGTTCTTGAGGTGGGCGAGTTCGTGGGCGACGACGGCGTCGCGCTCGTCCTCGTCCAGCAGGTCGAGCAGCCCGGTCGAGACGACGACTGTGCCCCGGCCGGGCGTGCCGACGGCGAAGGCGTTGGGCAGGTCGGTGTCGACGACGCGGACCGCCGGCGTCGGCACGTTAGCCTGCTGTGCGAGCCGGGTCACGGCGGCGTGCAGTTCGGGGTACTCCGATTCGTCGGTCGACCGCGCGCCGACGGAGCCGAGGATCATCCCCGGCCCGTAGCGGTACTGGAGCGCCAGTCCGCCGAGGACCACGACGGCGAGCAGGGCGGGGTCGACGTAGAACCGGCCGTACCACGCCCGCCCGGTGATCCACTCGAGCATCGCGATCCCGACCGTGTTCAGCACGTAGAGAAACGTGTGAACGAGCGCGAACGGCAGGGCGACGACGAGGACCACTGCGACGGCGATCCTGAGTTGTAGCTCCCGTTCCGGGGCGAGCGGTGTGCGGAGGGGCATTGGAGGGTGCCGGAATGTGACGGTCGCCGATATAAAATCCCCACGACGCCGCCCCGGAAGACGGACGTCGGGTGCTGTCCCGACGACGTGTCAGAAGAGGCTCAACAGGTCGAGCACCCTGTCGACGTACCTGTCGTACGTCCCCTCGTCGTCGGCGTCGTCCGCGGCCGGGTCGCCGCTGTCGGGGTCGCTCATCCTGTCCGGTGGTTCGGGACGCGAACCTATCAACGTACGGTCCCGGTCCCGCGGCGCATCGACGCCAGCGTCGCCGGCCGGGAGTCCGCTGCAGTTCTGACCGAAAACTACGGTCGGGAGCCGCCCCGTATCAGCAACAAGAAATAAGCGATCCGGGACGAACACGTGGGACAGACATGGGATCGGATGGCCCGTCGCCGCTGGAGCAGGTGGCCTACCTGGCCCGGGCCGAGTCCCGCGTTCGGATCCTAGAGGCGTTGCTGGAGTCGGGACCGGCGACACAGCGCGACCTCAGGACACGCCTCGACGCCTCGCGGACGACCGTCGCCCGCTCGCTCCGGTCGCTGGAGGAGACCGGCTGGGTCGACCCCGAGGCGCGGACGTACCGCCTGACGCCGGCGGGCAGGCTCGTCGCCGACTCGTTTCTCGACCTGGTCGATACGGTGCGACTGACCGAGGAACTGTCGGAGTTTCTGACGTGGTTCCCGCGGTCGGAGCTACCGTTCGACCTCGCCCGGCTGGCGGACGCCGAGGTGACCACGTCGGACGCCGGGGACCCGTACGCCCCGGCCAGAACCCAGTCGGAGATCCTCCGGACCGCCGACCGGGTCAGGCTGTTCCTCCCCTCGATCGACATGGAGGGGACGAAGCTGATCGCAGAGCAGGTCACCGACGGCGGCCTCGACGCCGAGACGCTGATCGCCCCGGACCTCGAGGCGACGATCGAGTCCGACGAGTACGCGCCGCTGCTCCGCGAGAAGGTCGAAACCGGCCGGTCGGACGTCTACGTCGCCGAGTCCGACCTCGGGTTCTACCTCGGGATCGCCGACGACGGGACCGTCCAGATCGGCGTCGAGGACGACGACGGGCTTCCCCGGGCGCTGGTCGAGACCACCGACGAGCGCGTCCGGGAGTGGGCGGAGGAGACGTACGAGACGTACCGGGCGAACGCCCGACTGAAACCGGTCGGGGAGTTCTGACGGCCGCCGTGCACGGCGTGCACAGTTCCCGCCGAGTAACATGATAGCCGACGGACCGAAAGCCGGTCCCATGCCAGCCCCGGAACGGACATCGGACGACGGTCGGTGCGGGGGCCGCGAGGTTGGCCGCCGGAGCGTGCTCGCGACCCTCGGCACCGTCGGGTTCGGAACGGCCGCCGGATGCGTCGGCGACGCCGCGGAGTCCGACGACGGCACGCGCCCGGACGCTTCGGACGGGACGAGTTCGGATGACTCCACCGCCGGGACGGACGGCGACGACGCCGACGCCACGGCGACCCCCGACCGCCCCGACGGGTACGCCACGCCCGACCCGCCGGCTTTCGACGAGCCGGACGAGGTCACCGACGGCGTCGAGCTGTTCCGCGGCGTCACCTTCGAGGAGACGCCGGAAGCGACGCTCAAGCTGGATTTCCACCGTCCCGAAGGCGGGACGGACCTCCCGCTGGTTCTCCACGTCCACGGCGGTGCCTGGGAGTACGGCAGCCGGGGGACCTACACGCGGTGGCACGCCGACCACGGGATGGCGGCCGCGACCATCGACTACCGGCTCAGCGGGACGGCGGAGTACCCGGCGGCGGTGCGGGACGTGGTCGCCGCCGTCACATGGCTCCGGACGTGGGCGGCCGAATCGGCCGGGATCGACCCCGAGCGCGTCGCGCTCCGCGGCGCGTCCGCCGGCGCGCACCTCGCGGCGCTCGTCGCCACGGCTCCCGGGACGGAGACGTTCGCACCCGTCGGCCTCGACCCGAACGTCGGGAGCGTCGACGGCTTCGTCGGCGTCAGCGGGATCTACGACCTCGGAGACGGGAACGGGGAGTCGGACGTGGCGACGAAGTTCTTCGGCTGTCCGCCGTCGGACTGTCCCGACGTGTACCGCGAGGCGTCGCCCGTCGAACACGTCGACGGCGAGGCTCCGCCGGCGCTGCTCTGGCACGGCAGGAGCGACCAGCTCGTCCCGACCGAACAGTCCGAACGGTTCCGGGCGGCGCTCGAAGCCGCCGACGTTCCGGTCACGACGCTGCTCCCCGAGGACGCGGACCACGTCCAGATGCTGAAGGACCCGTGGCGCGAGGCGTTCCGGGCAGCGGAGCGGTCGTTCCTCGTGGACGTACTCGACCTGTAAGACGGTCCGGCTCGAAAAACAGCGGTTGCGGCGTCGTCAGTCCTCGACGGTGACGGCTTCGAGGAGGATCTCCTCGTCGGGCTGGTCGCGGGCGTTCGTGTCGACCGCGCCGATCGCCTCGACCACGTCCATCCCGTCGGTGACCTTGCCGAAGACGGCGTGCTTGTCGTCGAGGTGGGGCTGGGCGTCCAGCGTGATGAAGAACTGCGAGCCGTTGGTGTCCGGCCCGGAGTTGGCCATCGACAGGACGCCGGCGTCGTCGTGGCGCAGGTCGTCGTGGAACTCGTCGGCGAACTCGTAGCCGGGGCCGCCGCGGCCAGTGCCGGTCGGGTCGCCGCCCTGGATCATGAAGTCCTCGATGACGCGGTGGAACGGCACGTCGTTGTACAGCGCGTCGCCCCGGACCTCGCCGCTCTCGGGGTCCTCCCACGTCACGGTGTCCGGTGCCGGCTCAGCGTCGGCGGCCGGGTCGTGCGCCGCGAGGTTGACGAAGTTCTCGACGGTTCGGGGTGCCTTCTCGTCGTACAGTTCGACCTCGATGTCGCCCTCTGTCGTGTGCAGGGTCGCCTGGATCGTCATGTGGGGGACGACGCGAGGACGCGGCAAAAGGCTCCCGGTGTCGGCGTGTGGACCGGCCCGCGGTCAGCCGTACACCTCGATCCGCTCGTTGCGAGCGACGAACAGGCGGCCGCCGGCGAGCGACAGCGTGGCCGTCTCGTGGTCTCCGGTAGCAAGGCTACTCGCCTCGCCGTCGCTGGACACGTGGACGAGCCCGTCGGGCAGCGCGACGTAGACGCCGTCCGGACAGGCGACGAAGTTGCCGGGGATGCTGGCCAGGTTCCGGTCGGAGACCGACGTGCGCCAGCGCTCGCTCCCGTCGGCCGGTGAGAACGCCGCCACGTCGCCGGTCGTGGTGTAGGCGTACACCGCATCGGGACCCACTGCGAGCGCCGCGGCGCGTCCGTGGATTAACCAGTAGTCATCGCCGCCCTCTCCCCGGGACCCCCGCTCGCCGCGTTCCGTCTCCAGCACGCGGGTCCAGCGGTCGGTTCCCGTCCCGGCGTCGACCGCAAACAGCCGCGGCCGGCGGGAGTCCGGAACCTCCGGACCGTCCGGCACGTCGAAGTAATCCATGCCGACGCCGAAGTAGACCGTCCCGTCGGCGTGGACCGGCGGCGTCAATTGGTTGGTGACGATGCCGCGCTCGTGCCAGTCGAACCGCCAGTCAGGTTCGTCGCCGCCGAGCGGCCGGCGCTGGAACGTCTCGCTCCAGTGGACGAACTGGCTGTCGTCGGCGACCGTCGGGGTCCAGCCGGTGACCGGGATCGCGTCGCCGCTGAACTCGCCGACTGACGGCGCGAGTCGCCGATAGCGATTGTTGCCGACGCTCGCGAGGACGGTGCCGTCCGGCAGCGCGAGGGGCGCGTTCCGCCCGGCTAGCCGCTTGTCCTCGTCCGCCGGCACTGGCGCGGCCGTCCACGCCGCCTCGCCGTCGTCGACGCCGACGTACTCCCACCGGTCGTTGACGTAGCCGCTCACGAGGAAGACGGCGCGGCCGTCGACGATCACGGGCATCGACCGATTCGAGCCGACCTGCGCCTCGCCCCAGTCGCGCTCGTAGACCCACAGCCGTTCCCCCGTGGCCGCGTCCAGCCCGTAGAGGTACGTGCGGCTCGTCTCCCCGCCGTACGGGAGGTGGGTCGCGACGTACGCCGTCCCGTCCGCAACCGCGACCTGCCGCGTCCCGCTCTGGTCGACGTACTCGTCGGTGTTCGGCGTCGACCACGTCCACTCGATGTCGGCGTCGCCGCCGGGACCGGCTCCCGGGGAGTACGCCGCCTGTCCCGGCCCGCCACGGTACATCCGCCAGTCGGCGCTCTCCGTTTCCGGGTCGCCCGTGCCCTCGCCGCTGGTCGTCTCACTCCCGCCGGGAGCGGTCGTGGTCGCCAGCCCGCCGCCGTCGTTGTCGCTTTCCCCACCGGAACTGCAGCCCGCGAGTCCGGCGATGCCAGCGCCCGCGGCGGCGAGCAGCCGCCGCCGGCGGACGGCGCGGCTCCGCATGTCATGATCTGACATGATTTCCGCTTTGTAACTCGTCGTATAAATTCCCGTTGGCAGTTCGCGGCTGAGGACGATGCCGTCGTCGTGTGACCCGCCCTCAGAACGTCGCGGTGAGCACGTACCAGTCGCCCTCGTACTTCACGACGCTCGTCGTCGTCGGGTTGGCGACGTTGCCCGACCCCTCCCACTCCAGCGTGAGGTGGTACCCCATCGAGAGGTCGGCCGTGGCGAGCGCGGAGCCGTTCATCTTCTCGCTGTCGACGACCGTGACTGACGTAACGCTCCAGCCGGCGCTCCCGTAGAACGAGCGCGCCTCGTCGGCCCACTCACGGAGGTCGGATTCATCCATCTCGTTCGCTTCCAACTGCGTCTCGCCGTCCTCGATCCGCAGGAGACAGCGCCCCCGACAGGCCGACTCGTAGCGCCCGTTGCCGAGCGCCCGGAGGTAGGCCTTCGCCGTCTCCTTGGCTCCGGCCGGCGGCTCGTCCGGGAAGTCGTTCCCCTGTCCGGGGATCAGCCGTATCGCGCGGTCCAGACAGCCCGACAGCCCGGCGACGGCGGCGACGGTCGCGGCGGCACCGAACCCGCGGCGCGTCGAAGACATACGTGGTATGATGTATCATGCCGTGATAAATTCGTCGGCCGTGCCCGCTGCGCCCCGACAAATGAAGGTCGATCACGCCGTAGCACGCGTATGGTAGCGCCGGCAGTTCACTCGGCGGAGCGCGTCACGCTCGCTCGCCTCCCGTCGGGGGTCGAGGTGGCGACGACGGTCCACACCTACGCCAGCCCCGCCAACGGGCCGACCGTCTACGTGCAGGCCGCCCAGCACGGTCGCGAGGTGAACGGGACGGCGGTCCTCCGGCGGCTCCACGACCGGCTGGTCGACGCGAGCATCGCCGGGCGGGTCGTCGCCGTGCCGGTGGCGAATCCCCTCACATTCGACCGGGTCTCGTACACGACGCCGGAACCGCTCGACAGCGTCCACTCGAACATGAACCGGGTGTGGCCCGGCGACGCCGACGGGACGCTCCACGAGCGCATGGCCGCCCGGCTCTGGACGTACGCGAGCGACGCCGACGCCGCAGTCGACCTCCACACCGGGAGTCCGGAGCTGCTCACCCACGTCGTCTACCGCGACGGCGACGCGACGGCCCGCGCGCTCGCCGAGGCGTTCGGTACGGACCTCCTGCTGGCGGAGGCGGCGGGCGACGACGCCGCCGACGAGTGGCACCGCCGGAACTTCGCCGGGAAGTTCCGCGTCGCCGCCGCCCGCGAGGGGATCCCCGCCATCACCCCTGAGCTGGCCCACAACAAACAGATCGTTGAGGACGCCGTCGAGGCCGGCGTCGACGGAACCCTGAACGTGCTCCGCCACCTCGGCGTCCTGCCCGGCGCGCCCGACCCTGCCGCCCCGACCGTCGCCCGCAACCACCTCGGCCGGGTCGACGCCGTCGACGCCGGACTCTTCCGCCCGCATCCGGACCGGGCGCTGGGCGAGCGCGTCGACGAGGGGACGCCGCTGGGGACGCTGTACGACCCGACGAGCTACGAGGTGTTGCAGGAGGCGACCGCCGACGACGCCGGGATCCTCTATGCGATCACCCGCGAGGCGACCGTCGCCGCCGGCGGCAAACTGGCGAACGTGGCGATCCCGCGGGCGGAGTGAGCCATCACTCGGTGGCCGGCTTGTCGGTTCCGTCCGGTCGCAGGTGGCGCTCGAATCGCTCGAACACGATCACTCCCCGGAGGACCAGCAGCAGGAAGGCCCAGTTCAGGATACTTGCCGGGCTGAGAACCGCGTACAGGAGCACGACGACGCTGACGACGGCGTACCCCCTATCGACGCCAGACCGAGACAGGTCGAGCATAGCTGTTCGGTTCTGCCAACACGATATAAAATTTTTCCGAAAGATGGATATCTGAAGTCAGAACTCCCGCAGGTCGTCCAGCACGGCCGCGGCGCTCCCGTCGGCGACGGACTCGCGGGCCATCATCAGTCCCTCGTCGAGCGTGTCGGCGTCGCCGCGGGCGTAGATCCGGAACGCGGCGTTGAGCGCGACGGCGTCGGCGAACCCGTCGTCGCGCTCGCCGGCGACGACCGACTCGGTGATCGCCGCGGAGTCGGCGGCCACGTCGTCGACTTCGAGGTCCGCCTCCTCGAACTCCATGCCGTACTCGGGCGTCTCTATCTCGTAGTCGTCGAAGTCCGCGTCGCCGGACTCGCCGCCCGCGTTCCACTCCGCGACCTTCGTGTACCCCGGCCGGATGTCGTCGTACCCCTCCATCCCCTGGAACATGATGACGCGGTCGGGCGTCTCGGTCTCCATCGCGGCGAACGTGTCGGTCACCTTCGTGGCGAACGCGAGGTGGTAGAAGCTGCCGAGGTGGACGTCGGCGTTCGCGGGGTTGGCCAGCGTCTCGATGGTGTTGACGAACACGCGGACGCCCATCTGATCACGGCGGTCGAACAGGTCGTCGATCCCGGGGTTGAACGCCGGCTGGTAGTAGAAGCCGAAGCCGGTCTCGTCGACCATGTCGGCGCTCTCCGCGAGGTCGAGTTCGGTGCGGACGCCGAGTTCGTCGAGCACGTGCTTGTAGGCGTCCTGCTTCTGGGTCGGCACGCGGTCGCCGGAGTGGGCGACGACGGGCGTCCCCGCGCCCGCGGCGACGACGCCGGCCGCGACGCCGAGGATCGCGGTGCGTCCCTTCCCGTCGTAGTTCGCGCCGCAGTCGACGGGGTCGGCGTCGGGTTCGGCCCGCTCGACGCTCTCCTCGACCATCACGTCGGTGTAGGCCGCCAGCTCCTCGGGGGTGTTGCGCTTCCAGCGGTTCGCCAGCCAGAACGCGCCGAGCGTGGTCGGGTCGGGTTCGGCCCCGAGGATGCGCTGGAACGCCTCGCGGGCCTGCTCGCGGCTCATGTCGTCGGCGGACTTGTGCCCGGAGCCGACGACTTCGGTCATCAGGCGTTTCAGGGGCCACTCGCCGTACTTCGCGGTTGCCTCGGCCATGTGATCGGCTTGGGGCGCTCGCCGCAAAAGCGTCCCGTTTCCGGCGGGACGGCTCAGTCTCCACCAGCGACTGCCGGCCAGTCCGGGTCGACGCCGAGCAGGTCCGCGCTCGCCGACCACAGTGCTGTCTGCCGGCGCTCGTCGCGGGCCGCGTCCGACGGCTCCGCGCGCTCGGTGCCGTCGAAGTACGCCCCGTTCGCGTCGGCGGCATCGTCCGCCGCCGCCAGCCGGGCCAGCGCCTCGCCGCCGTCAGCGACGCTCCGGCCGACGGGAAGGACGGAGAACAGCTTCATCGTGGCCCGGACGTACAGCGCGCTGTTCCGGTAGAGGCCGCTCCCCGGGATGAATCCGGGGTGGAGCGCCGTCGCCGTCACGCCCGTCCCGTCGAGGCGGTCGGCGAGTTCGCGGACGAACAGGACGTTCATCAGCTTCGTCCGGGCGTAGCCGTCGAGTCCCGCGTGCTCGCCAAGCAGGTCCGGGTCGTCGGGGGCAACGTCGGCGCGCCGGTGGACGCCCGACGCCGTGACGACGACGCGGGCGGGGGCGCTGTCCCGGAGCAGCGGCGCGAGTTCGCGGGTCAGCAGGTACGGCGCGAGGTGGTTCACCGCTACCGCGAACGGGACGCCGTCGTCGGTCGTGCTGTGCTCGTCGGGCGCGACGGCGGCGTTGTTCACCAGCGCGTCGAGCCGGTCGGTGTGCTCCCGGACCGTCGCCGCGAGGTCGCGCACCGCCGACTGCGACGCGAGGTCGTACTGGAGGAAGGTGGCGTCGCCGCCCGCCGTCCGCACCGTCTGTGCGGCCGTCTCACCGCGCTCCGGGTCCCGCCCGACGAGGTACACCGTCGCCCCGGCCGCGCCCAGTTCCCGCGCCGCCGCGCGGCCGATGCCGCTCGTCCCGCCCGTGAGCAGCACCGTCCAGTCGCTCCGGTCGCCCAGGTCCATGTCGCGTCCCAAGGGCCCGGACCACAAAGTCCCCCGGCCGATCCCCGGCCTACACGCGCTCGTCTAGGAAGTCGGCGATGTGTCGGAACGTCCGTACCTTCTGGTCCTGGTCGCTGGAGCCGTGGCCCTCCTCGTCGAGTTCGTGGTACGCGAACTCCCTGCCGGCGGTCCAGCCGAGTTCGTCCTCGACGGCGTCCCGGAACAGCCGCGCCTGCGAGACCGGACAGCGCGGGTCGTTGACGCCGTGGACGACGCAGAACGGGCGCTCGACGTTCCCGACGTGCTCGACGGGCGAGCGCTCGCGCCAGAGGTCGTGGTTCGCCTCGGGGTCGCCCATCTGCTGCCGGAGGGTCGTCTTGAAGTGGGGCATGTCCTCCTCGTACAGCGCGTGGAGGTCGGTGATCCCGACCCACGGGACGGCGGCGGCCCACAGCGTCGGATACTGCACGAGCTGGCAGTACGCGGCGTAGCCGCCGTAGGAGCCGCCCATCACGGCGACGCGGTCCGCGTCGACCCAGTCCCGGGCTTTGAGCCACCGCCCGGCGGCCGCGATGTCCGCCTGCTCTTTCCCGCCCCAGTCGCCGCGGATCGCACGCTTGAACTCTCGCCCTCGGCCGGTCGAGCCGCGGTAGTTCGGTCGGAGGACGGTGTACCCCTCGCTGACGAGGAACTGGACGTGGACGTTGAACCGCCGCTGGGACTGGAAGTGGGGGCCGCCGTGGACCTCGACGACGCCCGGCGAGGGGCGTTCGCCCGAGTCGTACAGCAGGCCGCCGACCTCCAGGCCGTCCTCGGAGTCGAACGTGACGTACTCGGCGTCGACGAAGTCGTCGGGCTCGAAGTCCCCGTACTCCGGCTCGTGGAGGGTCTCGGACTCGTCGGTCGAGAGGTCGTACCGGAGGACGGCTGGGCGGTCGGCGGCGGTTTCGTGGCGAAGCACGAGCGCGTCGTCGACGAACGGGTCGGCGGTCGACCCCATCGAGACGGGGTGGGTGAAGCCGAGCGGGAGGTCGAGTTCGCGGCCGGTTCCGTCGGCCACGTCGTAGACGACCGGGACGGTCGCCGCGTCGCGGTTTCGGGTCCCGACGACACGGCTCCCGTCCGGCGTGAACGCGTCCGCGCTCTCGGGGTGGTCGCCGGGGGAGAGCCACCGCACCGCGTCGTCAGCGAGGTCGTACACGCCGATCCGGTGGACGCCGCTTTCGTCGTCGCCGACGAGCAGTCGGTCGCCGTCGGGGTGCCAGTCGACCACCGCGGACTCCGAGTCGTCCGTCCCGAACGCCAGTTCGCGGGCGTCGGAGCCGTCGGCGTCGGCGACCCACGCGCGGTAGTTGTCGAGGTTCTCGGGGTCGGGCGTGAAGTACGCCACCCGGTCGCCGTCGGGCGAGAGCCCCCCGTCGTACACCGGCACCTCGCGGTCGGTCAACTGGTCGACCGCGCCGGTTTCGGCGTCGTAGCGGTGGAGGTTCAGCTGCCCGGGCGCGGTCGAGAGGAACAGGAGGACCCGTCCGTCCGGACCGGTGTCGACGACCCGGTTCTGGCCGTCGAGTTCGACGACAGGTTCGTGGTCGCCGTCGCGGTCGGCGGCGTAGAGGTCGTACTGCTCGTCGCCGCCGTCGTCGCGGTGGTAGAACACGCGCTCGCCGTCGCCGGCCCAGAAGAGCGGCATCGTCGCGTCGCGCGGCACTTCGCCGTCGCTGATCCGCGTCACTGCGCCGGTGTCGAGGTCGCGCAGGTAGAGTTCGTTGCGCCCCGACTCGTCCCAGTAGAACGCGAGGGTGTCGCCGTCGGGCGACGGGGTGGGGTGGGCGACGGTCGGCAGGCGGGCGATCGCTTCGAGGCGGTCGCTGTCGGCCATGATGCTACGCCTGTGCGCCACCCACAAACCGTTTCGGAAGCCAGCAGTCGAAACACGTACGTTTCGGAGTTCCCTAGTTCCGCCAATGAGCCTACAGTCGGGCGACTGGCGCGAGCGGATCGACGACCGCGACGCCGCGCTGATCGACGGGTTCCAGAGCGGATTCCCGGTCGAACCCCGACCGTTCCGCGCCGTCGCCGACGCCATCGGGACCGACGAGGCGGACGCGCTCGCTCGCGTCGAGCGCCTCGCCGACGAGGGCATCTTCCGGCGGTTCGGCGCGGTGCTGAACCCGCCCGTCATCGGCAGTTCGACGCTGGCGGCCGTGAGCGCGCCCGCGGACCGCTTCGACGAGGTCGCGGAGGTCATCAACGGCTACCAGCAGGTGAACCACAACTACCGGCGCGACCACGAGTGGAACATGTGGTTCGTCGTCACCGCCGGGTCGCTTGAGCGTCGCGACGCGATCCTCGCCGAGATCGAGGACGAGACCGGCTGCGAGGTGCTGAACCTGCCGATGCTGACTGACTACTACATCGACCTGGAGTTCCCCGTCGTCAACGGCGACCGGTTCGCGCGGGAGAGTCTCGCCGAGACGGAAGTGGACGCAACCCGCATCAGCGAGAACGCGACCGGCGACCTCACCGACTTCGAGAAGGAGATACTGCTGGAGATTCAGGACGGCTTCCCGCTGACCGCGACGCCGTACGGCGACGTGGCCGACGCGCTCGGCGCGGATACCGAGGACGTGCTCGCCGCCGTCGAAACCCTGCGCGACGACGGCTGCATCAAGCGGATCGGCTGCATCGTCAACCACGTCGTCACCGGGTTCGACAGCAACTGCATGGTCGTCTGGGACGTGCCCGACGACGAACTCGACGAACGGGGCACGGCCGTCGGCCGCCTGCCGTACGTGACGCTGTGCTACCACCGCCCGCGCCGCGAGGCGCAGGGGTGGCCCTACAGCGTGTTCACGATGATCCACGGCCGGGACCCCGACGCGGTCGACGAGAAGATAGACGAACTCGCGGCCGAGCACCTGCCGTACGACCACGAGCGGCTGTACTCGACCGAGACGCTGAAACAGACCGGGGCGCGCTACGAGGACCTGGTGTAGCGATACCTGAGTACGGGTTGAGGAAAACTAATTTTGACAGTCGTCCGAACGAAACAGTATGGCAAAGCAGTCGTCTACTGCGGTGGTCGGTGCCCTCGCCGTGGTCGCGGTCGCTATCGCTAGTGGCGGGATCATCGCGTTAGCGTTCATCATGCCGGAACAAATGTTCGACAGCACGCTGGGGGTCGCCGCAATGTTCGGAGCCACGATCGCGATGGTGGTGTGTGCAGTGATCGCGAACCTGTATGACCTCCGGGGTATCATCCACGAAGCGTTCGGCTGATCAATCGCTGAAGGCCCGTGATCCGAGATAGTACGAACCACCGACGACGAGCGTAGTGATACCCGCCGTCACCGTCGCGGCAGTTGAGCCCTCCGAGTAATTGAGAACGAACGAGATCACCCCGACGACGCCTGCACCGATCACTGCTTGTCCGCGGTAGGATCGATCCCCGAACCACTCGCTGACGGGCATCGGCTACTCGATGATCGGATCTACTCCCGCTCGAACTCGATCGCCGCGCCCTGGCCGAAGCCGACACAGAGCGTCGCCAGCCCGCGGTCGCCGTCGCGCTTCTCCAGTTCGTGCAGCAGCGTCACGGGGAGGCGCGCGCCGCTGGCTCCGAGCGGGTGGCCGATGGCGATCGCGCCGCCGTTGACGTTGAACTTGTCGTCCGGGACGCCGAGCTGTTCCTGGCTGTAGAGCGTCTGGCTGGCGAACGCCTCGTTCAGCTCCACGAGGTCGTAGTCGTCGATGGAGCGCCCCGTGCGCTCCAGCAGCCCCTCCGTCGCGGGCACCGGACCGACGCCCATGATCCGCGGGTCGACGCCGACGACGTTGTTCGATCCGATGGTGGCCATGACCTCCAGCCCGTGCTCCTCGGCGAACGCCTCGCTCGTGACGAGCGTGGCGGCCGCGCCGTCGCTGATCTGGGAGGCGTTGCCCGGCGTGACGCTCCCGTCGCTCTTGAACACGGTCGGCAGTTCGGCGAGCTTCTCGGCGGTAGTGCCGGGGCGGAGGCCCTCGTCCTCGTCGACCGTGCCGTCCTCCGTCTCGATGGGGATGATCTCGTCGTCGAAGCGGCCCTCCTCGGTCGCGGCGACGGCGCGCTGCTGGCTCCGGGCGGCGTATTCGTCCTGCTCCTCGCGGGACACGTCGAACCGGTCGGCGACCGCCTCGGCGGTCATCCCCATCTGGAGTTCGCCGACGTTGTACTCCTCGGCCATCCGCGGGTGGATGTAGCCGTGGCTCTCGCCCATCTCGACGCGGGACATCGACTCGACGCCGCCCGCGATGATCGCGTCGCGCTGCCCGGCCCGGATGGCGTCGGAGGCGGAGATGATCGTCTGCATCGACGACGCGCACCAGCGGTTGATCGTGGTTCCGGGCACGTCCTCGCCCAGGTCCGACAGGAGCGCGATGACGCGGGCGAGGTTGTTGTCCTGCTCCTCGCGCTGCTGGGCACAGCCCCACATCAGGTCGTCTATCTCCTCGCCGGAGAGCCCGGTGTCGGCGAGGATCTCGTTGATCAGCGGGATCGACAGGTCCTCGCTCCGCACGTCGGCGAAGACGCCGTCCTCCTTTCCTTGCGGCGTTCGGTACGCCCTCACGACGACGGGCGTGGTGTCGCTTGCCATGTACCGATCGTGGTTCCTCACGAACTTAAATGGCGTTAGAACTCCACGGGGGAGAGCGAGCCGTTTCTCCGCGGTCCGGGGTGCGACGCGGCTCCCCCGACCACCGAGCGAAACCCACAAACACTTTGCCCGCCAGGGGTCAGGGGACGACTATGACCGGACGGCCCTCGCTCCCGGACGCCCTCTCCGGCCGCCGCGGGACGGCGCTCGCGGTCGTCGCCGTCACCCTGTTCGGCCTCGTCGCCCGCCTCTACGACCTCGGCGCGCGGGTCGCCCACCAGGACGAGTCACGCGTCGCCTACTGGACGCTGCGGTACCTCGAAACCGGCGTCCACGAGTATCGGCCCATCGTCCACGGCCCCTTCCTCCCGCTCGTCGAGAGCAAACTGTTCGCCGTGCTCGGCCCGACCGACTTCGCGATGCGGCTGTCGGTCGCGCTGGTCGGCGCGGCCCTGCCGCTGTCGGCGTGGCTGTTCCGCGACCGGCTGCGCGACAGCGAGGTGGTCGCGCTCGCGCTCGTGCTCGCCTTCAATCCCATCCTGCTGTACTACTCGCGGTTCATGCGGGTCGACGTGCCGCTGGCCGCGTTCACGTTCTTCGCGCTGGGGCTGTTCGTCCGCTGGTACGACACGCGCAAGCACCGCTACCTGTTCGCGGCGACGGCGTCGTACGCCGTCTCCTTCGTGACGAAGGAGAACGCGCTGGTGTACGCGCTCTGTTTCCTCGGTGCGGCCGCGCTGCTGCTTGACCACCGGCTCTTCCTGTCCCGGGTCCGCGGCCGTGAGCCGTTCGACGAACTGCGCCGCTACGCCCGCGGCGCGCTCACGTTCGACCCGGTCGCCGCGCTGTCGCGGGACGACCGCGGCGAACTCCTGCGCGGGCTCCCCGACGCGGTCCGCGCCCGAAAGACCGGCATCCTCCTGTCGGTCGCCGTCGTGCTGGAGTTTTTCGCCATCGTCGTGTTCTTCTACGCGCCGCGGAAGGGCGGCTATCCGATCGGCAGCGACACGGAGGGGATCGGCCTCTACTGGTCGCTGGAGGAACTCGCCGCCGGCGACCCGGGGATGTTCATCGCCGTCGTGCAGGAGGCGCTGGTCGGCTCCTGGTGGAAGTTCATGGGGCTCTGGGGGGAGGGCTCGTCGCACGAGTTCCTCCGCTTCTGGAACGACTACGTCCGGACGATGGAGCAGGGCGCGGCCGTCCTCCTCGCGCTCGCCGTCGTCGGCTTCGTCGCCGACCGGTACTCGGACAACGGCCCACGTGACCTCGTCGCGCTCGGCGGCTACATCGGCGCGGTGAGCGTCTTCGGCTACCCGATCATCACCGACATCCCCGCGCCGTGGGCGACGATCCACGCGATCGTTCCCCTCGCCATCCCGGCGGCGGTCGGCCTCGCGCTGATCGGCCGCTGGGGGCGCGACGCCTACGCCGACGGCGACGGGATCGGCGTCGCGGCGGCGGTCGTCCTCGTCCTCCTGCTCGTGGCGCAGGTCGGCGGGGCGGCGATGGACACCAGCTTCCGGAACCCGGCCGACCCGGACAACGAACTCGTCCAGTACGCCCAGTCGTCCTCCGACATGAAGCCGACGCTGTCGGAGATCAACCGGATCGCCCGCGAGCACGGGAACGGGACGGACGTGCTGTTCTACGGCCACGAGTTCAACTCGCCGAACGAGTCGGTCAACCAGCAGCCACCGGCCAGTCCGGGCGGCTGGTTCGGCCGCCTGCCGCTCGCGTGGTACTTCGAGGCCGAGCAACACCGGCTGGCCGACGAGGACGCCGAGTTCGTCGTGAACAGCACGACGACGACGAGCGATTTCGTCGACGACCCGCCGCCGGTGATCATCTCGACGCGGACCGACGCCGGGGCCTACGAGACTGACCTGGAGGGGTACCGCGTCCACCAGTATCAGCGCTATCTCCACAGCAGCGACTTCGTGATCTTCATCGACGAGTCGTATCTGAACGGGTCGGCGTGACGGCCGATCGCCCCGCCGAATCCCGCCGGGCGACCGGTCGTCCCCTTCGACGGCCTTAAGATTCCCCCGCTCGAAACCTTCCGGGAATGAACGACGGGGCGCTTGACGTCGTCGAGTTCCTCCTGACGGCCAGGGTGTACGACGACGAACGCGATCTGGACGAGAACGACCTGCCGCCGCGCTACCGGTCCGTGTTCTGGACCGACGGGGACGGCGACGACCCGGGAGGGGTACAGCGGCCCCTCTCCGTGACCAACAGCACCGCCCGAGCCGCGACCGGCGTCGACCGGCCGTGGGACGCGGTGTCCGACCTCATGTTCACGGAGCGCGAGGAGTTCTCGGGAACCATCTCGTTCACCCAGCCCGAGATGGCCGAGGAGTGGTTCCTCGACCGCGTCGACGACGAGCGCCTGGCGAGCAACCCGACGCTCGCCTACCGGTTCGAGGACGAGACGGGGGTCGACTACGAGACCGCCCGCGACGAGAACCGCCCGATACAGGCCGACCGGGTGTGGATCGACAGCCTGCTCGCCGAGTACTTCGAGGACGAGGAGGAGCAGGAGATGCTCGAACTCGTCGACATCCGCGCCCCCGAGGAGATCGAGATGACGCTCGACGACCTGGTGCTGACCGACGACCAGGAGGGCGAGATCAACAAGATCGTCAAGGCGATCGAACACCGCGAGTACCTCGCCCAGATCGGCCTGCGGGAGATCGGGAAGCTCCTCTTCGTCGGCCCGCCGGGCACCGGAAAGACCTCCACGGCGCGGGCGCTGGCCCAGGATCTGGACCTCCCCTTCGTCGAGGTGAAGCTGTCGATGATCACGAGCCAGTACCTCGGCGAGACAGCGAAGAACGTCGAGAAGGTGTTCGAGGTGGCAAAGCGGCTCTCCCCCTGTATCCTCTTCATGGACGAGTTCGACTTCGTCGCCAAGACGCGCGCCTCCGACGAGCACGCGGCGATCAAGCGGGCGGTCAACACGCTGCTGAAGAGCATCGACGACATCTCGCTGATCCAGGACGACGTGTTGCTCATCGGCGCGACGAACCACCCCGACCAGCTCGACGCGGCGGCGTGGCGGCGCTTCGACGAGATCGTCAACTTCCCCAAGCCGGACCGCGGGATGCGGGCCGACATCCTCCGGGTGATCACCCGGGCGATGGACATCGAGGAGTTCGACCCCGACGGGATCGCCGAACTGACCGAGGGGCTGACCGGCAGCGACCTGCGGATGGTGCTGCGCGAGGCGGTGCTGGACGCGCTCACCGAGGAGCGGACGACGCTCACACAGGCCGACCTGGAGGCCGCCGTCGAGGACTTCGAGGAGCGGGACACGTTGAAGAACATGGACATGATCGAGGGCGACCACGACGCCCTCGTCGCCGGCGGCGACATCGGCGGCTCCGACCACGACCACGGCCACGACCACTGATGGAGGTCACGCTGCTCGGCACCGGCGACACGACGGGGACGCCGACGCCGGGCTGTGACTGCGAGACCTGCGAGCGGGCGCGGGAACGCGGCGTCGAGCGGACGCGCTTCTCGGTCCACGTCCGCAACGAACGCACCGGCGAGTCGCTGCTGGTCGACGCCAGCCCCGACTTCCGACACCAGTTCCTCGAACAGGGGGTCGACCTGCCCGACGCCGTCCTCGTCACGCACATCCACTTCGACCACCTCGACGGGCTCGGCAACGCCTACCGCCTGCTCGACGGCGCGCCGGTGTACGCCGCCGACGAGACGGACCCGGCGACCGGCCAGAGCGTCGTCGCGGCCATCGAGGAGCGCTACGACTACCTCGACGCCGTCGAGCCGACGGCGCGCTCGCCGCTGGTGCCGTTTCGGGCCTGCGGCTTCGACGTGACGCTGGTGCCGGTCGACCACCCGCCGCTGCTCTGCTACGGCGTCGTGATCGAGGACCCCGAGACGGGCGTGAAGCTCTCGCTGTCGGGCGACACGACGTACGACGTGCCGGCGGCCTCGCGCGAGCGCCTCGCCGACCCGGACCTCCTGCTGGCCGACGGCATCGTCCCGGCAAGCCTCGCCGAACACCACCCCATCGGCGGCCAGCACGAGGACGACGACGGCGTCCCGCGGACGTTCGGCACGAAGCACATGACCCGCGAGGGCGCGCTGGCGCTCGCCGACGACCTGGACGCCGACCGGACGCGGGTCGTCCACGTCGCGCACTTCTACCCGGCCGACGAGGCGTTCGCGGAACCGCTCGCCGTCGACGGGGAGGTGTACGACCTGTGAAGGGGGTCCGCGAGGGGACGCGGCTGGTCGGCCTGCTCGCGGTCGTTGCGGCCGGCTACGTGGCCGGTTCGATGCTCTCCGGCGACGGCATCGACTGGCTCGGCCTCACCGTCGTCGCCGTCGGGACCCTTGCCGTGCTGGGGCTGTTGCGGTACTTCCGCGCGGAGTTCGACGGCGAGGACACGTAGTCGGCCGCCGGCGGGCGAACGGGCGACCGCGGAGTCGCCCGGGCTCCCGACCGACAGCGTGATACCGGGCGCGCCATCAACAACCGTATGGCACGTTACGAAACGCCCTCCGTCCGGACGACGCTTGCGACGCTGTTCGTCGGAGTGCTCGTTCTGACCGCCGGCTGCTCGGCCGCGGGCATCTTCGGCGGGGGCGGCGACGGCGACAACGGTAGCATCGAGCCGTACACCGACTCGGGCGACGAACTCGACGGCGAGATGCTGAACGAGAGCCACACCGAGGCGATCGAGTCGGCCGGCTCGTACACGCTCGGATACAACGTCACGCTGAGCGGTTCCAACTCCTCGCTCGTCCAGAACACCCGCGGGCAGGTCGACCTGGAGAACGACCGTCAGTACGCCGTCCAGTTCGTCAGCCTGTTCGGCAACCGGACGACCTACCGCTACACGGCTGACGGCACGACCTACCAGCGGATCGTTCCCGAGAACGGCGAGACGCAGTACCAGACGAGCAACGGCTCGACGACCGCATCGCCCGCGATCAACACGAACAACGTCGACGCGTTCGAGTGGGAACAGCAGGGGACTGAGACGGTCGACGGCGTCGGCGTCACGCGGTACGAGGCGACGGGCGTCGCCAACTACAGCGCACTCCCGACCGCCCCGAGCGAGGCGAACGCAAGCGACGTGTCCGCGACGCTGCTCGTGAGCGAGGACGGCGTCATGCACGAGTACACGCTCGACTACACGCAGGAAAGCTCGGGCGCGACGCAGGAGATCTCGCTCCGGTACGCGGCCACCGAGGTCGGCTCGACGACCGTCGAGGAGCCGGACTGGCTCGACGAGGCGCGGAACTAGCCGAACCGGTCCAACCCGGCCTGTCGCCGGCTGACGCCGTCGGGGTCCGCGACCCACGGTGACCGGTCGTCGCGCTCGGCCGCGGCGTCGACTGCCGGGTCGTCGTCGGGCGCGTGGCCCGGACACGACGGCCCACACTCGTTTTTCGGGTCGACGACGCGTCCGTGCCAGTCGCAGTGTGGGACGCCGCCCGACTCGACCGCGGCCCGGGCGCAGGCCGGGAACTCGTCGGGCCGCCACCCCTTGCCGTAGGCGCGCTCGGCCAGCCGGCGGCGGTAGCGCGCCTTCTCCGCGGCGGTGACCGGCCGAACGTCGCTGCGGCCGGCCCGGCGCTCCAGCAGTTCGATCCCCGTCCCGTCGACGGGCAGTCGGTCCGGCTCCCGGACGACCGCGACCCCGTCGTCGGGGTCGACCCGCCAGACGCCGACCGGGTCGGGGATCCGGTTCAGATGCGCCCGGGTGACGTGGCTCGCGGTGGCGAGGACGACTTCGTCGACCAGCGCGAGGCTGGCGTCCTTCCGCAGTTGCGTGGAGAGGTCGCCCGGCGAGCCCAGATCGGGCTTGTTCTCGATGGCGCGGAGCCGGCCGAACCAGTCCGGGTAGCGGGTAACCTGCCGGACGTAGTCGCGGCCGCCGCGACGCTCGCGTTCGAAGAAGCCGACTTCGACGGCGCGCTCGACGGCGTCCCGGGCGCGCTCCGGATGGCAGTCGAACGCGTCCTTCCAGTAGCGAAACCGGCCGGGACCCACGTCGCTCTCGATGGCGAGTGCCGGGATCCGCTCGGGGGTGACCAGTGCGCGGTCGCGGAACTCGGGACCGGGCGTCACCGTCACCACGTCGAGGACGCGGTTCGCCGGCGCGACGACCCCGCCGCCCAGCTGGCGGGCGACGAGCGTCTCGTCGTCCTCCAGGCGGGCACACAGCGCCAGTTCGAAGCCGAACTCCCGCACGGGATGACGGTGGGGTGCGGGCGAGAAAAGCGTCGCGGTGGACGGCCGGCCTACCGGGTCAGCGCGGCGACGACGGCGCGGACGGCGACGAACGGTGCGGCGAACGCGCCGGCGACCAGCGCGGCCCAGGCGACGACGGTCACGAGGGTGGCGATGCTCCCGAAGGCGGTCAGGTACGTCGCGACGCCCACGGCGGCGAGGACGGCGACGGTGCCCCCGGCCACCGCGGCCAGGGCGCGCTCGACGATGCGAACGGTCTCGGCGAGGCTGCTCGATGGCGAGTGGACGCGGGCGGAACCGGACGTGCCGTCTCGGACGGCGGTGTGTTTCGCAGGCATCTGTCTCACATGTGATCGATGGGGCTACAGCTCCTAAAGTATAATCAGAAAAACATTTCTGTACGGCAGGTTACTGAAATCAGTTTCACCTGCGACGGTCAGCGGCGGGAAGGGACGGCTGTCGTCAGGGCCGGGTCGCGGTGTTCGTGGCGGGCGACCGCTCGACCTCGGTGACGACGAGGGCCTCGTCGACCGTGAGCGTCAGGCGCTCGCCCTCGCACTCGCCCGCCGCCGTCCCCTCCGGGCCGTCGATGGGCACGTCGAGGCGGATCCGCCAGGGGTCGTCGTCCACGACGGTCGTGTACTCGTCGTCGGTACACCAGTCGAGCGTCCAGAACGGCACCTGGTTCAGGTCGACGCCGTGGTCGCGGTAGAACGAGACGATCTCCGCGTGGTCGAGCAGCACCTGCCCGACGGAGGTGACGAGCTGGTGGCGACAGCGCTGGCACTCGTGGCGGACGGCGACGTCGAGGTCGTGGCTGGCGGGGTCGCGTTCGATCGTCGTCTCGACGGTGCCGCTGCACTCCGGGCAGACGCCGTCGGCCATCAGGCAGTGGAGGTGGCGCACGCGCTGGTTGAACGCCGCCATCACCTCCTCCGTCGTCCGGCCGTCGAGACCGCCGGGCGGGAACGGATAGTTCGCGTGGGTCCGTGCACACTCCACGCAGTCGACGACGATGCGCTCGTCCCGGTAGCGGGCGGCGAGCGCGCCGCCGCAGTCGCTGCAGTCGCCCGCGACCTCGAAGGGGTCGATCTCGGGCTGTTCGTTCAGCGACCCGGCCTGGATGGCGTGGATCACGGCCCAGCCCGCGTGACGGAACGTGTACCCCTCGTCGGTCCGGCGGACGAACTGCCCCCGGAGCTTGTCGAGGTGGTAGTTGAACTGTGCGCTGTCGCGCATCCCGACCGACTTTCGCAGGTCCGAGAAGCTCACCGGTCGCTCGTCGGCGCGCCAGAGCGCCTCCAGTATCGAGAGCCGCGTCTCGTTGCCGACGACGGCAAAGGCCTCCGCCGGCGTCATGCAGTCGTCGCAGTCGAGGATGCTCGAATCGCCGGGCTCGCCGGCCTCGCTCATGCCCGAGGGATCGGCGGCATCCCCCTAAAGCGTTCGCTCGACTGCGTTTTTGTATTCGAGATTACATGAATCACGACAGCACTGCCGGCAGCCACGGGCGCGGGCGGCGCTGGTCCCCCTGTTCCGTGGTGACGCCTCCCGGGACGCGATCCCGCACCAGAACAGTAGGTTTATCAGTCGTTCGTGGCGAAACTCTACCAAGATTACTTCAGGAGGTCACATGCCAGGAACACACCAACAACCGGAGGTGAACATCGGACTCGTCGGCCACGTCGACCACGGGAAGACAACGCTCGTGCAGGCGCTTTCCGGCGAGTGGACCGACCAGCATAGCGAGGAGATGAAACGCGGGATCTCCATCCGACTCGGCTACGCCGACGCGACGTTCCGTCGCTGTCCGGAGGCCGAGGAGCCCGAGGCGTTCACCGTCGAGGAGACGTGCGCCGAACACGACGTGGAGACGGACGTCCTCCGCACCGTCTCCTTCGTCGACGCGCCCGGCCACGAGACGCTGATGGCGACGATGCTGTCCGGCGCGGCGATCATGGACGGGGCGGTGCTCGTCGTGAGCGCGACCGACCCGGTGCCCCAGCCCCAGACCGCCGAACACCTGAGCGCGCTGGACATCATCGGCATCGACAACATCGTCGTCGCCCAGAACAAGGTCGACCTCGTCGACCGCGAGCGGGCCGAGGAGAACTACCGGGAGATACAGGAGTTCGTCGAGGGCACCGTCGCCGAGGGCGCGCCGATCGTCCCGATCAGCGCCCAGCAGGAGGTCAACGTCGACCTGCTCATCGACGCCATCGAGCGTGAGATCCCGACGCCCGACCGCGACCCCGACGAGGACGCCCGGATGCACGTCGCCCGGAGCTTCGACATCAACCGCCCCGGCACCGAGTGGGGCGACCTCACCGGCGGCGTGCTCGGCGGGAGCCTCGTGCAGGGCCGCCTGGGTGCCGACGAGGAGATCGAGGTCCGCCCCGGCCGGGAGGTCGAGGAGGGCGGCCAGTCCGAATACCAGCCGATCACGACCACGATCCGCTCGCTCCAGGCGGGCGGCGAGACGGTCGACGAGGTGTTCCCCGGCGGCCTGCTCGGCGTCGGCACCGGACTCGACCCGAGCCTCACGAAGGGCGACGCGCTGGCCGGCCAGCTCGCCGGTCCGCCCGGCTCGCTCCCGCCGACCTGGGATTCGTTCACCATGGACGTCGACCTGCTCGACCGCGTGGTCGGCGACATGGAGGGCGGCGAGGTCGACGACATCTCGACGGGCGAGCCGCTGATGATGACCATCGGCACGGCGACGACCGTCGGCTCCGTGACCAGCGCCCGCGACGACGAGTGCGAGGTCCAGCTGAAGCGACCGGTGTGCGCTCCCGAGGGCGCGAAGATAGCCATCAACCGCCGCATCGGCGCGCGCTGGCGGCTCATCGGCGTGGGGACGCTCACGGGGTAGATGACGACCGTCGCCCTCGACACCAACGCGCTCATGATGCCCGTCGAACTCGACGTGCGGCTGTTCGACGAACTCGACCGGGTGCTCGGCGGTCCGCGACGGATCCCCGCCGAGGACGGCGAGGAACCGCGACCCGGCGGCTACGAGGCCGTCGCGCCGCAGGCCGTCGCCGAGGAGCTCCGGAAGCTCTCGGACACCGGCGGCGAGGAGGGCATCGCGGCCAGCGTCGGACACGACCTGGCGACGGACCGCTGTCTGCTCGTCGACACCGAAGCATCGTACGCCGACGACGCCATCGTCGAACTCGCCCGCGAGGGCACCGCCGACTACGTCGTCACGAACGACCGGCCCCTGCGGGACCGCGTGCTCGACGCGGACGTGCCAGTAATTGGTTTAAGGGGCAAGCACAAACTCGCAGTCACTCAACCATAATCCATGTACAAACGGGTCAGGCTCAAGGACACCGTCGAAGTGCCGCCGGAGGAACTCGCAGACGTAACGCCACAGCTAGTCAAACGACTCCTGCAGGACAAACTGGAGGGTCGGATGGACGAGGAGGTGGGCAGCGTCGTCAGCGTCGTCAACGTCCACGACATCGGCGAGGGGAGCGTTCTCCCGAACCGTCCGGGGGTGTACTACGAGGCGGAGTTCGACGCCGTCACGTACGACCCCCAGATGCAGGAGGTCGTCGACGGCAACGTCGTCGAGGTCGTGGAGTTCGGCGCGTTCGTCGGGATCGGTCCCGTCGACGGGCTGCTCCACGTCTCCCAGATCTCCGACGAGTTCCTCGCGTACGACAGCGAGAACCAGACGCTCGCGTCGAACGAGTCCAACCGTCGGCTCACCGTCGAGGACGCCGTTCGCGCCCGCATCGTCACGAAAAGCATCGACGAGCGCAACCCCCGGGACAGCAAGATCGGGCTGACCGCGAAGCAGGTCGGTCTCGGCAAGCACGGCTGGCTCGAGGAGGACCGCCAGCAGCGTCAGGCGACGACGGGTGAGTGAGCATGGCCGAGGACCGCCTCGTCTGCCGCGAGTGCCACCGCGTCGTCGAACCGAACGTGGAGACCTGCCCCTCGTGTGGCTCCAGCAGCCTCACCGAGGACTGGGCCGGCTACGTGTACATCGCCCATCCCGAGGAGAGCCAGATCGCCGAGGAGATGGAAGTCACCGAGCCGGGCGCGTACGCCCTGAAGGTCCGCTAGCGTGACGGCCGACGAGTCCGACCCGATCCTGCGGCTCCCGGACGACCTCCGCGGCGCGTTCAAGGACCCGTTCGGCCCCGTCGAGACCGACCCGGAGCGCGTCCTCGCGGACGTGACCGGGCCGCTCGTCACCGTCGGCGACATCGTCACCTACCACTTCGAACGCGTCGGCCGCACCCCGGATGTCGCCGTCGTCGACGGCCGCACGAAGCGCGAGGCCGTCGACCGCGAGGTCAGCGAGACGATCCGCGAGGAGCACACGGTCACGGTCGACAACCCCGCCGCAACGCTGACCGAGGCCCTGCTCGTCGCGCTCCGGGACGCCATCGCGGCCGACCGCCCGACGACCATCGTCGTCGACGGCGAGGAGGACCTGGCGACCTTGCCGGCGGTCGTCGTCGCCCCTGACGGCGCGAGCGTCGTCTACGGCCAGCCGGACGCCGGGATGGTCCACATCCGCGTCGACGACGACACGCGGGCGGAGTTTTCCGACCTGCTCGGGCGGATGGACGGCGACGGCGAGCGGGCGCTGGAACTGCTGGCGTAGCGACTTTCCCGTTCGGTCCGGGTTCGGAATCAAGCCCAACCACCCCCGGAGAAACGAATTTATAGTTGCTGCAAAGGTTTGGCAATAATTGACCGTACTTCTAACTCTTGGCCAAAAATTATAATAACTCTGAATATATTCTGTACTCCGATGCAACGACGACAGTATCTCGGCGCGGCGACGACGACGGCGGCCGCCGGGCTGGCCGGCTGCATGGACCTGGGGATCCTCGGGGGCAACGGACCGGCGGCCGTCGTCGAGCAGTTCTACCAGGCGCTCGACGACGGCGACCGGGGGACCGCGAACGACCTCATCCACTCGGAGTCGCCGCAGGGCGAGATCGGCGAACAGGAGATGGCACAGTTCGAGAGCTACGACATCACGGTCGAGAGTACGGAAGTCCTCGACGAGTCGGACGACACGGCCGAGGTCGAGGTCGAACTGACGCTCGAAGCCGACGGCGAATCGTCGACAAACACGATGACCGTCGAACTCCGGACCGAGGGCGGCGACTGGAAGGTGTACCAGTAGCTGTCGGGCGATCCAGCCCGTTTAGCGGATCCCGTTGGTGTAGCATCCGCGAGCGAAGCGAGCGGTTCACCGGGCGCGACCGGCAGGGAGCGCCCGGCCTTTTTGATCGACCTTTCTGCCGGGAGTGGTCGCCGTGGGCGACCCGAACGGGAAAAAGGTCGTTCGAAATCCTTTTACCCGTTTCGCGGAGAAGTAGTAGGTAACTGATCACGCCATGGATGTCGACATCATCGACGAGGACGAGAACCCGATGTTGCACCGGACCGACGTCACGTTCGAACTGACCCACGACGAGGCCACCCCCTCCCGGCTCTCCGTCCGCGACAGCCTCGCGGCGAAGCTGAACAAGGACGCCGAGGAGGTCGTCGTCCGCAAGCTCGACACGAAGTTCGGGATGCGGAAGACGGTCGGCGAGGCGAAGGTGTACGAGACCGCCGACCACGCCCGCGACGTCGAGCAGGACTACATGCTCGAACGGAACAAGATCGTCGCCGACGAGGACGCAGCCGAGGAGGCGGAGGAGGCGTAAGATGGCCCGACACGAACTCTACGAGGACGACGGCACGAGCGAACGCGAGATGTGCCCGCGCTGTGGCGACACGTTCCTCGCCGACCACGGCGACCGCCTGCACTGCGGTCGCTGTGACTACACCGAGTGGGAGTGAGGCCGATGCGACCGCGCTCACGCGCGGCGCATCGTGATTACCCGTCTTCCGACCATCACCCGTGAGTAGCGACACCCGCGTGCTCGGCATCGAGGGGACCGCCTGGGCGGCCAGCGCCGCGGTCCACGACGCCGGGGACGGGACGACTCACATCGAGACCGACGCCTACCAGCCCGAGAGCGGCGGCATCGACCCGAGCGAGGCGGCCGAGCACATGGCCAAGTCGATCCCCGAGGTGATCGAGCGGGCGCTTTCCCACGCCGAGGGCCCCATCGACGCCGTCGCGTTCTCCCGCGGGCCGGGGCTGGGACCGTGCTTGCGGACCGTCGGGACCGCCGCCCGCACGCTCGCCCAGTCGCTCGACGTGCCGCTGGTCGGCGTCAACCACATGGTCGCCCACCTAGAGATCGGCCGCCACCAGTCGGGCTTCGATTCGCCGGTCTGCCTGAACGCCAGCGGCGCGAACGCCCACGTCCTGGGCTTTCACAACGGTCGGTACCGCGTGCTCGGCGAGACGATGGACACCGGCGTCGGCAACGCCATCGACAAGTTCACTCGCCATCTCGGCTGGTCCCACCCCGGCGGACCGAAGGTCGAACAGCGCGCGGAAGGCGGCGAGTACATCGACCTGCCCTACGTCGTGAAGGGGATGGACTTCTCCTTTTCCGGGATCATGAGCGCAGCGAAGCAGGCAGTCGACGACGACGTGCCGGTCGAGGACGTCTGTTTCTCGCTGCAGGAGAACGTGTTCGCGATGCTGACCGAGGTCGCGGAGCGCGCGCTCTCCCTGACCGGCAGCGACGAACTCGTGCTCGGCGGCGGCGTCGGGCAGAACGACCGCTTGCGGGCGATGCTCGCCGAGATGTGCGAGGCACGCGGCGCGAAGTTCTACGCCCCCGAGCCGCGATTCCTCCGGGACAACGCCGGGATGATCGCGACCCTCGGCGCGACGATGTACGAGGCCGGCGACACGATCGCCGTCGAGGACTCCCGGGTGCTGCCGGACTTCCGCCCGGACCAGGTGCCGGTGACGTGGCGCGCCGACGAGAGCGTCCGCCGCCGGCCGCCGGAGGGCCGCGAGCGACAGGGCGCGGAGGCCGTCGTCGAAGTCGGCTCCGCGCGGACGACCAAGCGCCGCGTCCCGAAGCCGTACCGCCACGGCGACCTCGATGACCGCCTCCGTCGGGACCGGACGGTGCTGGAGGCCCGGCTCACGAGCGCGGCGCGGCGACAGGGCGTCCCGACGCCGGTCGTCCGCGACGTGGACCTCCGGGAGGGGACGCTCGCCCTGGAGACGGTCGGCGACGCCGACCTCGGCGCGGCGCTCTCGGCGGCCCGCGTCCGCGACGTGGGCCGTCACCTCGCGGCGCTCCACGGCGCGGGGTTCGTCCACGGCGACCCGACGACCCGGAACGTCCGCGTCGCCGACGACCGAACGTACCTCATCGACTTCGGCCTGGGCTACTACACCGATGACGCCGAGGACTACGCAATGGACCTGCACGTGTTCGAGCAGAGCCTCGACGGCACCGCCGACGACCCCGGCCCGCTCCGCGAGGCGTTCGAGGCGGCGTACGCCGACCGCGGCGACGACGCCGTTCTCGACCGGCTGCGGGCGGTCGAGGGGCGCGGGCGGTACCAGTAGCCCCACGGACCCGTGTGACGGACGGCCGGACGACAACGTTCATGTTCGTGACCGTCGTAACGTCTCGTATGGCCGACAAACCGAAGTCAGGCGAACTCCTCGGCGTGCCGTACAACTTCGAGCGACCAAGCGTCCGCCGCCTGCTGTCCTCCTACTGGCAGCCCGGCGAGGGGATGCTGGTCGAGAAGCCCTTCGGCATCGGGTACACGCTCAACCTCGCCAACTGGCGCTCGTGGATCGTCCTCGGCCTCGCCGGCGTCCTCCTGTGGAACGAGCAGGGCGGCGACGCCGACGACGAGGACGCGGAGGACGACGAACCGGTCGAAGTCGTTGTGGACTAAAGACGACCTTTTGCGCTGCGGTCGCGCGCCGACGGCGCGCTCCCTCGGCAAAAGCTCGACCAAAATCACGGCGTCACCGCCTCAGTCGCCTCGCTCCCTCGACGGTTCCTTGGACCGCGAGCGCCGCCGGCGCTCGCGGGTGCTATCCTCGCTTACAGCCTGCCCTCCCCCGGACGCTCGCCCGCGGCGCGTCGGAGCGCCACGCGCTCGCGCTGGCCCTCCGGGGATGGTGGTTCCGGTTCCGCCCACGACGGCCGACGCCGACTGTGGACCGACGGCTATTTTCCCGCGCGGTCCGGCCAGTCGGGTATGATACGCTTCGTGACGAGCAACGAGGGGAAGGTCAGCGAGGCCCGCGAGTACCTCGACGAGTCGGTCGAGCAGGTGCCGTACGACTACACCGAGATCCAGGGCGAATTGGCCGAGATCGCACGGTACGGCGCTCGCGAGACGTTCGCGGAGTCCGAGAGCGACGAGCCGGTGCTGGTCGACGACACCGGCCTGTTCGTCGAGGCGCTCGACGGCTTCCCGGGCGCGTACTCCGCGTTCGTCGAGGACACCCTCGGCGTCGAGCGCATCCCGACGCTCGTCGCGGACGAGGAGAACGACCGCGCCGCGTTCCGGACGGTGCTGGCGTACCACGACGGCGAGACGACCGAGACGTTCGAGGGGAGCGTCCGCGGTCGCATCGTCGCGCCCCGCGGCGACCGCGGGTTCGGCTACGACCCGGTGTTCGAACACGACGGCCGGACGTTCGCCGAGATGAGCATGGCCGAGAAGAACGCCATCTCCCACCGCGGGCGGGCGCTGGAGCGCTTCGCCGACTGGCTCGCGGAGCGGTGACCGCTCCCGACCAGTAGACTTTTCCTCCGAGTTGCGAACGTCCTGCATGGAGAAACTCCTGCGGTCCCTCCACGAGGCCCCGATCATCGAGAAGGAGGGCGGCTACGAGTATCTGGTCCACCCGATCAGCAACTGCGTCCCGATGCTCGACCCGGCGCTGCTCCGGGAGGTCGTCAACGGGATCATCCGGAAGGCGGATCTGGCGGACGTCGACAAGATCGTCACGCCGGCCGCGATGGGGATCCACATCAGCACCGCCGTCTCGCTGATGACCGACATCCCGCTCGTGGTCATCCGGAAGCGTCAGTACGGCCTCGACGGCGAGGTCGCGCTGTTCCAGGAGACCGGGTACTCCGAGTCCGAGATGTACATCAACGACGTCGACGAGGGCGACCGGGTCCTCGTCCTCGACGACATCCTCTCGACCGGCGGCACGCTGCGAGCGATCGTCGAGGCACTCGACGACGACATCGGGGCCGAGATCGCCGACGTGGTGGTCGTCTTCAGGAAGGTCGGCGGCGAGAACGCGCTGGCGGGGAGCGGCCACGAGGCGAAGACGCTCGTCAACCTCAGAGTGGAAGACGGCGAGGTGGTCGTCGTCGACCCGGACGGCGACGGCGAGGAGTGGGCTGCGTCGGCGACTTAGGCCCGCGGATCGCGGTCAGGTCCCTGATACACCCCCTCCTGCGTCGCGGCGTACAGGCTCTCGGCGTCGAACACGGCGGCGAAGGCGTCGGGCGTCCGCACCGACAGCCCCTGATACGGCTGGAGCGACAGCCCCGTCTCGGCGGCGCGGAGGCCGTCGTCGAACGTGAGCAGGTGGGCGGCCCCCGCCCGATAGGCGCTCGCCAGCGCCGGGTGGTCGTCGGGCGGATGGTTCACGGTCTCGCGCTCGGCCTCGACCCGTTCGCGCCAGTCCGCCGCGAGCGCGTCGTCCGCGAGGCGGGCTATCGTCGCCTCGGCGTCGTCGAGCAGTTCGTCGCTGGCCGCGAGCGTCAGCCAGGAGTGCCGGCGCACGTGGTCCAGCGCCGCGCGTGCGTCGCCGCCGACGAGCAGGTCCGCCGCGAGCACGTCGGCGTCGGCGACGACGGTCGTCGGGTCGGGGTCAGTCATCGCGTACCTCCGCGAGCGCCTCGCGGACCGCCGGGACGTCCACGTCGCCCTCGGCGGCGCGCGCGAACAGGTCCTCCCAGGTTTCCATACCCGGAGCAAGACGCCACCGGGGCAAAAACGGGTCGGACTACCGCAGGTACCGGTGCGCCAGCGCGCCGGCGACGAAGGCGACGCCGACGTTGACGAGCAGGCCGGCGACGCCCACCGCGGCGGTCAGGCGGTAGTCCTCGGTCGCCGCCGCGGCCCGTCCGAGTTGGGCTGCCACGACGACCAGCAGCACCCCCAGCAGTGCGGTGGGGAACGCCATCACCAGCCCGCCGCCCGCGACGAGCGCGACGGCGGCGTAGAGGACGCCGAGAACCACGTTCGCCCCGCCGGTGCGCGCGCCGAACGCGTACTTGCCGGCGAGCCCGCCGCTCCCGTGGCACATCGGGATCCCGCCGAGGGGCACCGCCGACAGCGTCATCGCGCCCATGCTCGTCGAGAGGTCGTCGGGCGACACGTCGCGGTCGAACAGGTCCACACAGAGGACGGCGGTGGCGACGGCCGCGTTGCCGACGGTCATCGCCAGCTGTGCCGCGGTCCCTTCCAGCACCGCGGGCGAGAGCGTCGGCGTCCCGCTCGCGAAGCCGGTGACCGCCGGCACCGAGGGAGCCGGGACGCCCGACCCGGCGACTGCGAGGCCGGCACCGACCGCGAGGACGGCGAGCGCGCTTGCCCGACCACGCCTGAGGACGACCGCGGCGAGCGCGACGCCCGCGCCGAGACCGGCCAGCGCGAGGTTCGCCGCGCCGAGCGACAGCCCCGTCTCCAGCAACAGCAGCGCGACCGCGAGCTGGATCCCGCGCACGACCGGCCGCCCAACGGCGCGCTCGACGCGCTCAAGCGCGCCGACTGCCCCCAGCGCGAGCAGGGCGACGCCGGTGAGCAGGCCCGCGGCGGCGAGTTCGCCCGCGGTCAGCGCGCCGGCGATCGCCAGCCCCGCCAGCGCCTTCATCGGCTCGACGGACAGGGGCAGGCCGTAGACCAGCCCCCAGACGACCTGGAAGACGCCGAACAGCAGGAGGACGTGCGGGAGCGACACGGCCGTCGTCGCGCCGAGCGCCACGACTATCGGGAGGACGGTAACCGAATCCCCCAGCGCCCCGGTCACCGCCCCGACGGAGAGTTCGAGCCGGTCGCGGACGGCCTCGCCGGTCGAAAACGCCACACGCGACGTTACGCGTCCAGCGTCATCATCGTTCCGCGAAACCGATCGCGGACACGCCTTCCGGGACCGCGAACCCGGAGGCGATCCCCGTCGTTCGCTCCCGCCCCTGCCCCCGCCCAGCGTCGCTACGTGCGGTCCGCCACGATCTCGGCCAGCGCCGCGCGTTCGTCGTCGTCGAGCGGCTGGAACGGTCGCCGCGGCTGGCCGGCGGGCTGTCCCCGCTCCCGGACCGCGGCCTTGAACCCCGGCGCGCCGTGGGCGACGAGCGCCCGGTCCAGGTCGACCAGGTCCCGGTTGATCCGGCGGGCTTCCGCTTCGTCGCCGGCGCGATGCCGGCTGTACACCTCGCTCACGCGCTCCGGGGCGACGTTCGCGACGGCGACGATCCCGCCCGCCGCGCCGGCGTCCAGACCGTGGGCGAACACGCTCCCGCTCCCGACCAGCACGTCGAAGTCGTCGGGGACGCGGGCGACCGTCCGCTGGAGCCGCGTCAGGTCGCCGCTGGAGTCCTTGATCCCGGCGACGTTGTCGTGGGTCGCGACCGCCGCGACGGTCTCCGGGTCGAGCGCGACGTCCGTGTACGGCGGCACGCTGTAGAGGTACACCGGGACGGGGCTGTCGTCCGCGAGGTCGCGGTAGAACTCGGCGAGTCGGTCCTGTCCGTAGTCGTAGTAGTGGGGCGTCACCGCGAGGACTGCGTCAGCGCCCGCGGCCGCGGCACGTTCCGCGGCGTCGACCGACGCCCGCAGGCTCTCGGTGCCCGTGCCTGCGACGACCGGGCAGTCGACCGCGGCCGCGACGGTTTCGACCACCCGTTCGCGCTCGTCGGCGGTCAGCAGCGGTGCCTCGCTCGTCGACCCGCAGGGGACGAGGAAATCAAGGCCGGCGTCTACCTGCCATCGTGCCAGCTCCGCCAGCGCGTCGTGGTCGACCGCCCCCTCCTCGTCGAACGGCGTCACAACCGGTGCACCAGTGCCGTGCATGCGGTCGGCAACGCGGTCCACGCTGAAAGAACTACGCGACGGCGAACCTCTTGCGACGCACCTCCCGAGTGCCCGAAAATCACCGACTGCGTCGGGTCGTGCGTCCGTCTGACGGGTGTTTAAGTCGGCGGGGTTCCGAGACTCGTCCGGGCGCGCGTCCGGACCTGTTCACTCCCATCCTCCCGCCGCGCGCCCCGGCACACCACTCTCCCCTCTCGTTACGCCGGCAGCACCGACTGGCGGACCGTCTCGACGGCGTCCGTCTCGACGATGACGGCGATCCGGTCGTCGGCCTCGATCCGGGTCCCCGGGAGGGGGATCGTCAGCGACTCGTCGGCGCGACCGTGGGCGTACACCCGGGCCGTCGTCGGCAGGTCGACGCCGCTGATCCGCTGGCCGACCAGCGGCGACCCCTCGCGGATGGTAAACACCGTCAGCTGGAGCTGCTCGGTGAGGTCGGAGACGACGTTGAAGTCGCCGCCGAGCAGCGCCGTCTTCGCCCCCGCCGCCCCCAGCCGCTCGGGGTAGATGATCTCGTCGACGTCGTCGGCGTACTTCTCGTAGATCTCCTCGCGGTAGTCCTCGTCGATGCGCAGGACCGTCCGGCAGCCGTGGTGTTTCCCGACCATGCAGGCCGCGAAGTTGACGTTGAGGTCGCCGGTCAGCCCGCCGACGGCGTCGACGGTGTCGAGATCCACCTCGCTCAACACCTCCTCCTCGCCGCCGTCGCCCTCGATCGTCTCGAACCCGTCCGACCGGGCTCGCTTTGCCTTCTCGGCGTCGTTTTCGACCAGAATGACCTCGTGGCCCTCCTCGCGGAGGATGCGTGCCGTCCGCGTTCCGACGCGGCCGTAGCCGACGATGACGAACTTCATGACCGCCCCTACGCAACCGGGGGTGAAAATAGTACACCCCGCTGACGGGGCAGTGTTCAGATAAGGATGAAGAGTGAGGCGGTGTGTTTTCTGAGTGATCCATGCCCGAAAACACACGCCTCAGCGGTACTCTCGACCAGATCGACTTAGACTTTGTTGAACGAGAAGCGACACC